>JAFZKK010000092.1 GCA_017551905.1 Salinivirgaceae bacterium | reverse complement strand
TGTGCCCGAGCGTGCCGTTGCGGGCCTGACGGGTTGGATTGACTGTTTTGAGAGGGCGCGGCTGGCTGGCACTGTCTTTGCTGGCGGCGTGAACGAAATGGGCGAAATCGAAGGCCACAAGGCACTTGGCGAGGCGTATGAGATGGGAAAATCGGTAGGGAAATAAATTCATATATTTGCAAAAAACAAAAGAAAATGAAAGAGTTACATTTCGATACAGTTCAGCAGTTCAACGATTTTTACGGCTTCGAGACGCTTCACCCGCTGGTGAGCGTGGTGCGGTTCGACAGGGAACACACGCTCGAAGAGTGTATGGTGCATTACGGCGTTTACGCGCTGTTTCTGAAGGAAAACAAGGGCTGCAAACTCTCGTATGGCCGCACCAAATACGATTTCGACGAGATGACCGTCACGTCGTTCGCGCCTGGGCAGACAATTCACGTTGAGCCAAACCCCGACGTGGTTTTCCCGAAGTGGACTGCGCTGGTTTTCCACCCCGATTTTCTGGCCCGCACGCAGTTGGGGCGGCAGATGTCGCGCTACGAGTTTTTCTCGTATTCGAGCAACGAGGCGCTGCACCTTTCCGTGGGCGAAATCGAGATTTTCCGCGGCGTGCTGGCAATGATTCAGCAAGAGTTGCAGCACCCTATCGACAAACACTCGCGCGAACTGATTGTGTCGAATATTGAGTTGCTATTGAACTATTGCTTAAGGTTTTACGACCGTCAATTTATCACCCGTGAGGAAATCAACCACGCCGCGGTGCAACGGTTCGAGTCGCTTTTGGACGATTACCTGACCGAAAAAGCCGAAACCGATGGCATTCCGACCGTTGCCTATTTTGCCGAACAGTGCAACCTGACGGCTGGCTATTTCGGCGAATTGGTGAAGGTTGAGACGGGCCGCACGGCGCAGGATTTCATTGCCGACCACATTGTCCGCCGCGCCAAAGAACTACTTAACAGTCAGACATTAAGCATTGCGCAAGTATCCGACCGTTTGGGGTTCGGCTATCCGCAGCACTTTGTGCGGTTCTTCAAACGCAAAACTGGCAAAACACCTACTGAATATCGGGCGGCTTGAATTTTACCACGGAACGCACTGAATCCCGATAACAATCGGGAACGGATTTTTAGCCACCTGAAGGTGGCTTTTTTTGCGGAAATCTTTCGTAATCCAAAAAATCATACCGAATTTTCGGATTATAATCCAAAATTATTGCCGATTTTTTGGATTAGGATTAAAATTTATGTATCCTTGCAGAGAAAAATAACGAACTATGGCACTGATTAAACGGCAATTACATAATGTAATCAAAGAGCGGATGTTCAAAGGGAAGGCCATTGTGCTTATTGGCGCGCGGCAAGTGGGCAAAACAACGCTTTTTGAGCAAATTTTGAACGACCCCGACATTCAAGTTCCGCAAGACCAAATTCTGCGGTTGTATTGCGACGACGCACAAACACGCGCGATATTGGAACAGTCTGACAATCTGAATAATATGCGGATGCTGATTGCCAACAATCGGATTGTGTTGGTTGACGAGGCGCAGCGCATTCAAGGTATCGGCCTAATACTGAAACTGATAACCGACCATTTTAAAGATATTCAACTTTTGGTCACGGGTTCGTCGTCGCTCGCACTGCAAGGCGAACTAAATGAGCCACTTACAGGGCGTAAGTTTGAGTACCACTTGTACCCGATTTCGACACAGGAATTGCTCAATAATGGTGGTTTGTTGCGCGTCAAGCAGTCGTTGGATGCGCGGCTGATTTACGGCTCATACCCCGATGTCGTCAGCAGTGCCGATAACGTGCGCGACATTCTGATGAACCTTTCGGGCAGTTATATGTATCAGGATTTGCTGTCGATGGAAGGCGTGCGGAAACCTGTTTTGCTCGAAAAACTGCTTGTGGCGCTGGCGTTGCAGGTGGGCGGCGTGGTGTCGTACAACGAGTTAGCGCAAACCATTGGCAGCGATGCGAAAACGGTGGAAAAGTATGTCGATTTGCTCGAAAAGTGCTACGTCGTTTTTCGTTTGAACGGCTTGAGCCGAAACTTGCGTAACGAACTAAAAAAGAGCAAGAAAATATTCTTTTTCGACAACGGCATTCGTAACGCATTGATTCACAATTTCAACCCACTCGATTTGCGCGACGATGACGGCGCGTTGTGGGAGAATTTCTGCATTGCCGAAAGAATTAAATACAACCACTACAATGGGCGATTTGTCAATCAGTATTTCTGGCGAACAAGCGAGAAGCAGGAGATTGACTATGTTGAGGAGTGCGACGGCAAAATGGCTGCGTATGAGATGAAAAGCAATCCGAACAAAGCCAATGTCACCTTACCGTCGGCGTTTCTTAATGCGTATCCCGTGAAGGAAGCGTCGGTTATCACACCCGATAATTATATTGATTGGCTGGGGTGAAAAGAGCCGTCACCGCGTCATATAACCGCAAAAAATTTTAATTATGGGAAATAGATTTTTTAAAGTATTAGGAATGTCTTTTGTTGTAACATTATTTGCAGGTTGCAAAGAGACTCGCAGTGTAGACGAATTAAGTAAGTTGTTTGATGGCATTTTTCTTCTTGACGCAAAATGGGAGCATGAACCCGAAAATTCTTTGCATTACATAGTTTTCTATCAAGATTGTACTTATATCCATAAGTATATCCTTAATGGAGATACTCTAATTAATAACGGGGCGTGGAGCTTGGGTAAATACAAAAGAAGTAATAAATTCTACTTCGATTTATACCATTGGATTCCTTATGGGAATGACCCTTTCCCTTTAAGAGAAAATGAAACATATAATGATGAGCGTAGTGTAATGCCATATTTCGGAACAAAAAATGATGATTGGGCAGGTCTTAGGTTTCATATTGATTTAGGATATGATTTTGTAAAAATATCAAAACAGGAAGCAGACAGATTAGGTATCAAAGAAGATAGTATAACATGGCATAGATTACAAGAATATAGTTGGGAAAGAATTGAAAGAGAAGTAGAAGAAGAAAAAATGAATAAGGATAACAAAAGAAAATAATGCCATGCTTTTTGCGAAATACTATAAACCTGTGTAATCAGTGTTGTCTGTGCGAAAGAGAAAAAAATCCACTCACCCTATCGGCTCACCCATTATCCGATTCACCGTATAAATCCTTATTAACCATTGCATTAACGCACGAGTCCGACCAAACGTTTTCTGCGGTTTCAATCATATCGATAATGGTGTAAATGGGCAGAATGAGGCCCAAAATGCCAACGGGTGCACCTATAGGGACGCGGCGTGCCACGTCCGAAATAATGACGTGTGCCACAATGATGCGGACGCCGCACGCGACGTCCCTACAACGGGGAAAAACGTGCGAATGCAAAATGTTGCCAATAGGCAGGGATGGTTGTCGGTATGCATAGGCGGTATTAAATCCGCCGTCACCCGTTTCGCCCGCGAAAACGGAATACCATTCGGTTGGCAATCTCGTTACCACGACCACATTGTGCGCAGCCAAAACGAGATGAACCGCATTGCCGAATACATTGAACAAAACCCCGCCAAATGGGAATTGGATTGTTTTTATTGATTTCCGTGTTTTCCGTGCGTTCCGTGGTAGAAAATTTGGATTCAATTCGGATAAGTTTGGTTGGCGATAAAATACTTTCAATCAGAATTTTGTAGAAATTTTAATTCCAATTTTCTAAAAATTTCCGCCCGCAAGGGCGCACCCAAACCCATTCCCGCCTGCGGGAAAAATCGGTTAAAATCGGCAAGAATCGGTTAGCGATAAATCTGTGATAAACAATCACTTACAATGCTTTCGGATAGCCGCAATGTAGGCCTTGCCGTATCGCGAAAGCGAAACGCCTTTACGGGTGACGACGCCGACGGTCATTTTGTCGGTGACGGCGAGGGGGCGGGCAATAATGTTGCGGCCGTTGAGGCGGTGGCTGATAACGCCCGAACAAATTGTGTAGCCGTTGAGGCCGATAATCAGGTTGAAGAGCGTGGCGCGGTCGCGGACTTTTATGTTGCGCGGGCAGTCGAAATCAATGGCGGTGAGCGGCTCTTCGGCAAAGTAGAACGAGTTGAAGTCGCCTTGCTCGTAAGTCAGGTAGGGATAGGGTTTCAGGTCGTCGAGGGTGATTTGCTCGTTGGCGGCAAGCGGGTTGCGGGCCGACATAAACACGTGCAGCGGCGTGGTGAGCAACGGCTCGAATGCCAAATTGCTCTTTTGCAGTAGTTTGCTGACAACCTTCTCGTTCTTGTCGCAGAGGTAAAGGACGCCGATTTCGCTCTTCATTTTGGCCACATCGTCAATGATTTCGTTGGTTTGCGTCTCGCGAAGAGTGAAGTCGTAACTGGGGCCGCCGAACTTGCGAATAACATCCACAAAAGCGTTGACGGCAAACGAATAGTGCTGGCAACTGACTGAAAATATGGTATTTCCACCAATATTACCCTTGTAGCGGTCTTCGAGCAAGGCGGCCTGTTCGAGTACCTGGCGCGCGTACGACAAAAACTCATCGCCCTCGTTGGTGATAGTCACACCCTTGTTGGTGCGGTTGAAAATGACCAAATTCATTTCATTTTCAAGGTCTTGGATAGCGGCTGTCAGACTCGGTTGCGAAATGAAGACGCGCCGTGCGGCTTCGGTAATGTTGCGCGTGTCGGCCACGGCAACCACGTATTTCAATTGTTGTAGTGTCATAATCTAATGTCGGTTTTGTGCCATAGGTAATACCTATCGCGAAGGCGCAAAAATAAGTATTTTCCCGATAACAAAATATCACGGACTTTTGCGGCAAACAAATTTTCAAGGATATGACAACGAAAAAAACATCAGTGATTGGGTTCCCGCGAATCGGGAAAAAACGCGAACTGAAATTCGCAAGTGAGAAATTTTTCAAGGGTGAGATTTCGAAAGCCGAACTCGTGAAAACGGCCGCCGACATCCGTCTGTACGGCTGGCGGAAACAGCGCGAGGCTGGCATCGGGTTCATTGCGTCGAACGATTTCTCGTTCTACGACAACCTGTTGGACACGGCTTTTTTGCTCAATGTCATCCCCGAAAGGTACAAACAACTGAATTTGAGCGAGTTGGAAACATATTTTGCAGTGGCGCACGGCTATCAGGGCGCGGCGGGCGACGTGAAGGCGCTGCCAATGAAAAAGTGGTTCAACACCAACTACCACTACATTGTGCCGCAGATTGACGGCAAAACGACTATTCGGCTGGCCGCAAACCCGAAGCCCGTGACCGAATACAACGAAGCAAAAGCCGCTGGTATTCAAACAGTTTCAAACTTGATTGGCATCTACACTTTTTTGCGTTTGGCGCGATATGAGGACGGCCGCAAGGCTGCCGATTTTGTCGCCGACGCCGTTAGCGCCTACTCGAATTTGGCTTGTCAACTCGACGCGGCGGGCGCCGAATGGCTCTCGATTGCCGAACCTGCACTGGTGCTGGATATGGACGAGGCCGAAAAACAACTTTTCTGCAAGATTTACAACGATTTAATCGACAAAATCCACACAAAAACGCGGCTGAAAATTGCTGTGCAGACTTATTTTGGCGACGTCCGCGACATGTACGCCGAACTGACATCGCTGAACCTTGACGGCATCGGGCTCGATTTTGTCGAAGGCAAACGGTCGCTTGAATTGCTGAAGCGCGGTTTTCCTGCTGATACTCTGTTGTTTGCGGGCATTGTGAACGGCAAAAACATCTGGCGAAGCAATTACGAACAAAAAAACGCTCTGTTGGCCGAAATTGAGAAAACTGTTGACGCACAGCGCGTTGTGGTGGCCACATCGTGTTCATTGCTGCACGTACCTTACACTGTTGAGGCCGAAACCGAACTGTCGGACAGCATCAAACAACATCTGGCTTTTGCCGAAGAGAAACTATTGGAACTCAACGATATAGCAACAGCCGACGCATCGGCATTGAACCGCAACAAGGCACTTTTCGCCCACGAGCGTGTCGAGAAAAAAGCGGCTGTTCAGCAATCGCTTAACGCACTGACCAACAGCGATTTCAATCGCCAACCATCGCGCATCGAGCGCAGAAAAATCCAAAAAAATGTGCTCAATCTGCCGCCGTTCCCCACAACAACTATTGGCTCGTTTCCGCAGACAGCCGACGTCCGCGCTAATCGCGCCGCATTCAAAAACAAGAAAATCAGCGCCGAACAGTACCGCGAGTTCAACCGCCGCAAGATTGCAGAGTGCATCGCCCTGCAAGAGGCGCTGGGCCTCGACGTGCTGGTTCACGGCGAGTTTGAGCGCAACGATATGGTGGAATATTTCGGCAACAACCTTGACGGGTTCATCTTCACGCAAAATGCGTGGGTGCAGAGTTACGGCACGCGCTGTGTGAAGCCGCCTGTGGTCTGGGGCGACATCAGCCGCTCGGCGCCCATCACGGTCGAGTGGTCGGTTTTTGCGCAAAGCCAAACGCAGAAGCCCGTGAAGGGAATGCTCACGGGGCCTGTTACAATCCTGAACTGGTCGTTCCCGCGCGAGGACGTGTCGCTGAAGGTGCAGGCGCAGCAAATCGGCCTTGCCATCCGCGACGAGGTGCTCGACCTTGAACGCAACGGCATCCGCATTATTCAGATTGACGAGGCTGCCCTGCGCGAGAAATTGCCGCTACGCCGCAGCGACTGGCACAGCGAGTATCTGGATTGGGCCATTCCCGCTTTTAGGCTCGTCCACGCCAAAGTGAAGCCCGAAACGCAGATTCATACTCATATGTGTTACAGCGAGTTCGGCGATATTATCCGCGACATCGACGCAATGGACGCCGACGTCATCACCTTCGAGGCAAGCCGCTCTGACCTGAAGTTGCTCGACGCGCTCAAAGCCGCCGATTTCCAAACGCAGGTGGGCCCTGGCGTGTACGACATTCACTCGCCGCGCGTGCCGTCGGTGAGCGAGATTGTAGACGCACTGCACAAGATAATCAGCAAGGTTGACAAGAAAAACGTGTGGGTGAACCCCGACTGCGGCCTGAAAACCCGCGGCACCGAAGAGACAACGGCAAGCCTGAAAAACCTTGTCGAGGCGGCTAAACAGTTGAGAGAGGAATAGATAGAACTGATAGTGCTTTGCAGAATTTTGGAAAGGTCGCCTTTTGTTGGGCGGCCTTTTTTGTTGATAACCACGGAACGCACGAAAAACACGGAATTTTAGCCACCTGTAGGTGGCTTTTTGTTTTTTTATCGCTTCGCGAGAAATTGAAAGAAAATTCGGAAGAAAATTTATAAAAATCTGATAATTAGAATTTTATAAAAATTTTTAAATCAAATTTTCTAAAAATTTCCGCCCGTAAGGGCGCAAACGTTTTTTTAATCAGTGTCGTCTGTGCGAGAATTCACAACTCTGCGCCGTTGCCGTCTATCGTCAAACCTTCAATCTTCAATAATTTCTGCCGCAGTGTCTCACCTTGCTTTTTGCGAATCGACAGGTCGATATAGCATTGGTTGTCAAACTGTTGGTTGGTTTGCTGCGGATTTTCGTCTTTCAGAACACGCATCACATCGTTCATTGCGGTGTAGTCGAATTTGATTGTAAAGCGGTCTTGCTCAAACTGTTCCACAATCTGGTTGTTGGCAATGGCATCGGCGGCGGCGGTACGGTAGGCGTTTATCAGCCCGGGAACGCCCAATTTGGTGCCGCCAAAATAGCGCACCACCACAATGAGCACATTGGTCAGCCCGGCCGACTGAATCTGCCCCAAAACCGGTGGCCCCGATGAATTTGCCGGCTCGCCGTCGTCGCTGCAGCGGAAGGTCTTCATATCGGCACCCAAACGAAAGGCATACACGTGGTGACGGGCATCGAAATAGGTCTTTTTCAGGTCTTTAATATGTTGCCGCACCTCGTCTTCAGTCGTTACCGGCCACGCAAAAGCCAAGAATCGGCTACCTTTTTCCTTGTAGACGCCTTCGGAATATCCGCTGAAGGTCAGGTATTTATCGGTTTCTGCGGGTTCGGTCATTGTTTTGGGTATAATCGGTCAATCGGTGAATCGTTTAAACGTTGAGATGGTTTAGCGCTTCGCTGTTGAGGGTGTTTTGTTTAAAGTTTAACGGGTTTAACAAGTTTAATCGGCGAATCGTAATTCGTAATTCATAATTCATAATTCGTAATTAAATCACTATCTTCGTTTCAATTCCCGTTGCATCCGCGTATTTTTCAAGCAATTGCCGTGTATAATCGAACAAATTCGGCAAAAGCGCCGGGCCGTCATAGGCGTTAACAACCATCAGGAAATGACTGGTTTCAAGACTCATAGCGGTGCGTTCCTCGTCACTGGTGGGTGTGCCGAAGCCGCTCACCGCGTCGCGCAGAACGGGCAGACAGGCAATATTGAGTGGGCCGCGGCCAATGCCGTTGTAAAGCTCACCTTCGCGGCCAATGCCTGCCACAACGTTGCCCACGACCTTGTCGGCATCGAAACCGCCAATCGAGTAGCCAAACCGCATCGACACAAGGTTCACCAAATCCACCATCGTGTTGATTTGGTAGAGGTCGTTGCCCTTGACAATGCGGCGCATCAGAGCCTCGGCGCTCGGGCGGTAGCGGCTCGGGTCTTTGCCGCAATCGGCGTACATACGGCGCGTGGCGGCAATCTGCGGCTGTTCTTTTATGGCCTCGAACGTCAGATTGGCGCGGATTTCGGCGGTGAGGTCAGCTATTTCGACCCAAAGGTCGGCATTGTACTCGGAGTTCCGCACACAGCATTCCATCACGCCCAGCGCCATTCCCGCGTTGACGGCCTTAAGTTCTTGTCCTATAGATACTTCAATCATTGCGTTTCTCAAAAGTTTCGGTTTTCTTGATTCTGATTCGGCGGATAATCAGCACCACGATAATTACTGCGCTGACGGCCAAAAATGCCGCATATAACAAACCTATTAGCATACCGTGTCCAATAAAATCCATAATATCAACTATTTGAGTTTGACAGCCGTTCCGTAAGCCAGAATTTCGGCTGCACCTTGGGCAATCATTGAGGTACTAAACGATAGCCCCACAATGGCGTCAGCCCCCAAACGATCGGCATCTTTAGTTAGGCGCTGCAAAGCTTGCTCACGCGATTCGGCCTGAAGCCGCGTGTATTCTTCAATCTCACCACCGACAATGTTTTTGAGGCCGGCCAAAAAGTCGCTGCCAACATTTTTGGCGCGAACGGTGCTCCCGCGAGCAATTCCTAAAATCTGCTCAATCTCACGATTGGGGACAGTAAATGTTGTTGTGATAATCATTGTTTTATTGTTTAAATGTTTTTCGATATGGTAGAGACGTAGCGCGATACGTCTCTACGATTCCGTTCATTAATAATTCCTAAATCCTAATTCCTAAATTCCCTAAGTTTCAAATCAATAGCATTCTTTACCGACGTCATCAGTTCGGCATCAGTGGGTGCGGTTATCGGCTCGCCAATCCAAAAATCAACCGTGGTGCGCCACTTGCCCATCTGCCGATAAAAGTTGTTCAGGAACGACTCGTCGCCCCAAAAAACACCATCGTCGTGATAGTGAATGGCCGCTGGAACAACGGGCGTGCCGGTCTGCTGCGCAATCTTGAACGAGCCGTGCTTGAACGGACCCGTCAGCTGCCCCTCGACAATGCCGCCTTCGGGAAACAGAATCACGCTGCCACCTTTGTCAATCTCGGCCTGAATGGCGCGCATTGTGGCTATCAGGCTGCTTTTACGGCTGCGGTCGACAAGAATCATTCGCGCCAAGCGCACACTCCAACCGATTATCGGCCAGCGCCCCAGCTCTTTTTTCGCCACTATCGACGCCGGATAGCGCGAGAAGGCAAGGAAAATGTCGATATAACTGCGGTGATTGGCCATCAGTATCACCCGTTGCGACGGAATTTGCCCCGAAAAATTCACTTTAACGTTGAGAACCGCCAGACAATATCGTGCCCAATTCTTTGTTATAAAGCGACTTATGGCAGGACTGCCGAGACATATTAATAATAGTATCAAACCGACAATCACCAAAACGAGCGAGCCGGTGAACACTAAAATCAGCCGAATGGTGGCGAGTAGTTGTTTCATACGGGCAAATCTAAACAAAATTGGCGATTACCGGCTTGCAATCCGATTACACATATAATATATGTCAACTTTTGAGCCGGAGCATCACACAGTCAACTCGCAAATCACGCAACCCGTGACTTTCACCAAATCGTCGGGCGCAAGTTTGATTTGCATTCCGCGGATGCCGGCGCTGATGTAGATTTCGTCGTAAAGGATGCACTGCTCGTCAAGGAAAGTTGGGTAGTGTTTTTTCATTCCGATGGGCGAGCAACCTCCGCGAATGTAGCCCGTAAGTGGCTGAAGCTCTTTCACGTGTATCATTTCGGCGCTTTTGTTGCCCGATGCTTTGGCGGCCTTTTTCAAATCCACCTCGTCGGCACCCGGAATCACGCATACAAACAGTCCGTTTTTGTCGCCACGCAACACTAAAGTCTTGAAAACCTGACCTATATCCTGCCCCATCTGCTCGGCAACGTGGGTGGCGCTCAAGTCCGACTCATCGACTTCATATTCCTTCAGACTGTAATTGATACCAGCCGAATCCAATATGCGCGCAGCGTTTGTCTTGTTCATTGTTCAAAATTTTGACAAAAATACCACCATTTTTGTTGTCATCGATAGTATTTTTGCGGCCGATGTTCACCTTCCACAACATATTGAGTTATCTGCGTTGGCAGGCACAAGCCCGCGACCGGCAAGGCCACCGCATCCATTCGCCATTTCTTTATTCACTGATTACCAACAATCTGCATCAGTCATTAAAAGCCGATTGGGTTGCCGATGCTGAACGCTACCGCCGTCAGTTGCTGACCGACCGAAGCATCGTAAACGTAACCGATTACGGCACAGGCAGCCGGTTTGGCGGCAATGGCCAACGCCGCGTGCGCGACATCGCCCGACACAGTTCAACATCACCGCGCGACGGGCGTCTACTCTGCAACCTTGCCACAGCAATGCAGTGCCGCAACATCCTTGAATTGGGCACCAATCTTGGGTTGGGAACACTCTATTTGGCACATTCGGGCAGTTGCGAACAAGTGGTAACCATCGAAGGCTGCCCAACACTTTCGCAAATGGCCGATAGAGCTTTCAAAAAACTGGGTATCAGCAATATAACCACCATAAACGACCGCTTCGAAAACGCTCTGCCAAAAGTTCTGGCCGATATGCCCGCCATCGACTTGCTCTTTATCGACGGCAACCACAGCTACCAACCCACCATCGACTACTTCAACCACTGCCTGACGGCGGCTCATAACGATTCGGTATTTATTATCGACGACATCCATAAAGACATCGAAATGGAACGCGCATGGCAAGAAATTGCTGAAAATGAACGAGTAACACTTTCGCTCGATTTTTACACCATGGGCGTGGTGTTCTTCCGCAGCCAACTGTCGCGCCAAACCATCTGCCTACGATACTAAAAGCTCCGTTTTTTACGATTCTGGCATCACAAACAATTAATAATCAGCACATTAAAATAATTTTCAATTTTATTAACGTTGAATGATACATAATAGATATTTTTTTCATATTTGCGCGAAATTTTAAAACCTACTATATATGTACTGGACACTTGAATTAGCTTCGAAGTTGGAAGACGCACCCTGGCCGGCAACAAAGGAAGAATTGATTGATTACGCAATTCGTTCAGGCGCCCCCATGGAAGTTGTTGAGAATTTGCAAGAAATGGAAGACGACGGCGATATTTACGACACCATCGAGGATATCTGGCCCGATTACCCAAGCAAAGAGGACTTCTTTTTTAATGAAGACGAATATTAAAAGGTGGATTTTTAAATTCACCTTTTTTGTTTCCAACCACTTACGAAAACGATATTTCGGCAAACCCCGATTCTGCCATCACTTTACACAAAACCAATATTCATGCGGCTTTCGGCAACATTATCAACAAGAAAGCCACGTTTTTGCCTATACAAAATAATTTCACAAGTTGTACCCCTCGACCCTAAAATTTAATTTTTTATTTTTTTGAAAATATTTGTTGTTTCATTGCTGAATATTATATATTTGCCGTACACAATAAATACAAATAACTGATAATTAAAATATTTTTATTATGACAAAAGCTGATTTAGTTAATGAGATTTCAAAAAACACTGGAATTGAGAAAGTGACAGTTTTGAAGGCAGTAGAATCTTTCATGGACAGCGTAAAAGCTTCTCTTGAAAAAGGTGACAACGTTTATCTTAGAGGTTTCGGAACCTTTGCAGTAAAGAAAAGAGCTAAAAAGACTGCCCGCAACATCACCAAGAACACTACTATCATCGTTCCGGAGCATTACATTCCTTCGTTCAAACCGACTGCAGAGTTCGTTGACAAGGTAAAAGCTAATGTTAAGAAATAATTAGTTTTTTGAATTAAAAACCGAGCCTTGGGTATTCCCCAAGGCTTTTTTTGTGCCACAAAATCTGCGTTTGCTCATATTTTTTTATGTCCACTATCATTAAAATCAGTGTGTTATTTTGCCGAATTGTGTTATAATTTTAGAACGCAAAGGGCTGCATATTAGTTGCATAACAAAGCAAATGGCTGCAAAAGCCTTGCAAACTGACAAAACATTGCTTGAAGCGAACCTTTTAAAGGTCAACTATATAACGGATTAAATCTTTTAACACTAAACAATTATGCCAAGCGAAGTTAAAGTTTACGGAACAGGTCAGAGCCGTACAGTTTTGGGCATTGCAAATGCCTATTTAGTTATGCACCCCGATGCCACTCTTGAGGAACTAAACCAAGCGTTTCCGGGTGATTTGAACTCATCGAACAGAAGTGAGACAATTTTTGTGGACATCAACGATGCCGAAAAATTCAAAAGCGGCACCGGCAACTCCACTTACGAGATGTTCTTCTTCGAAAAAGAAGACGAAGTGATAACGCTTAAAGACGGCCGGAAGGTGGCCATGCTCGAACTGTGGCAAAAGACCGATTTCGACAAAATGGTTGAATGGGCCAAACAATACAATATTATAGTGGCCGACTACAAAGACAACGAGTACTTCAAAAAAGGCGGCTTCAAACTTGAATATGAAGAAGATGCTGCCGTTGCCGGCGCAGTTGCCGCCGAATCTGATGCCGCAGCTGCTGACAGCGCTGACGAAAAATCTGAAGGCGAAGCCGAAAGCACTGACACACAATCGGATGACGCAGCTCAAGCCGAACCTGCCGCTGAAAATGCCGAATCGGACACCAACGCCGAAGACGAGAAAGCCGCTGAAGAACAGCAAAATAAAGAAAAGAAGAAAAAACGCGCCATTTGGTGGATTTTATTGCTGCTGATAATATTGATTCTGCTGTTGATACTGCTCATCCGCGGATGCTCAAAACAACCTGAGCCACAACCAGTTGCTCCAGAGCCCGAAGAAGCCGTTGTTGCTGACACCACAGCTGTTGCCGACACTGTTGATGCAATAAAGACAAAATTCAATGCGGCTCAGTTCGTTGCCGCAAAAGCCGACTTGACCGAATCGTCGAAACTCGTGCTGCAGGAATTGGCCGAAATGATGACCAAGCATCCGGAAGTAAAACTGAAAATTGTCGGTCACGCATCGTCGGACGGCACGCAAAAATTCAACCAGAAGCTGTCGGAGGAGCGCGCCAAGGTGGCTGTCGATTATCTGATTTCGTTGGGAATTTCGGCCGACAGACTGCAAAGCGAGGGCAAAGGAAGCTCCGAGCCTATCAGCGAAGACCGCGAGAAAAACCGTCGCACTGAATTTATCGTTATTAAATAGTATTCTTACAAACTAAAATCAAAGCCTTATCACCTTTCGTGGTAAGGCTTTTTTAATATATGTGTGTCGGTGGAAATTGTAAAACTTCAACAATCAATCATTTGTGATTTATGCTGATTTTTGCACGACTTAGCCGCACTTTTCTGAAGCAACTATTGATAAATTATTATATTTGAACGTTTATATTTATCGATAGAAACGAATACGTGATATGAAAAAAAATTCAGAAAAGAAAAACATCAGAAACACTGTTTTTGAATACTCGTTATGGGCTTGCGTTGCAGGTTTTGCACTTGCAATACTGATATTCTTTATCGAATTGAACGAGAACGGTTTGATATTCACATTTGAAAATGTGGGCAGTCTGATTGCGAAACTTCCGCACATGTATGTGATAATCGCCATTCCGATAGTGGCATTGATTGTGGGCTGGTGGTTCGGCAAGCAAACATACAAAGTTGCCGAGAAACTGTATGACCTTCAGACATATAAGGATAACACACAGAAGAAACTCCTGAACTTTGCAGAGGAGTTGTCGAAAGGCAACCTGACAAGCGAATATGAGCCGGAAAAAGGCAACGCGCTTGGCAATATCATGATTGAATTGCGTGATAATCTGCAACATAACAAAGAAGAAGAACTCAAACGCAAAGAGGAAGACGAGCAACGCAACTGGAGCGCTACCGGTTTGGCAACGTTTGGCGAGATTCTGCGCAACAACAACGACGACATCAACAAACTTGCATTTGAGGTAATTAGCCGCCTGAGCGAATATATCAACGCCGTGCAGGGCGGATTTTTCATTCTGAACGATGAACTGCCCGAAGACGCTCATTTTGAGCTGATTGCACATTTCGCTTACGGCCGCAAGAAATTCAGCCAAAAACGTGTTGAACTGTCGGAAGGCTTGATTGGTCGTGCGGCTTACGAGAAAAACACAATCTATCTTGACGAGGTTCCTGAAGAATATATCGAGGTAACATCGGGTTTGGGCGAAGCCAACCCGCGCGTACTGCTTATCGTTCCGTTGAAAGTGAACGATGAGGTGCATGGCGTGCTTGAACTGTCATCGTTCCATCCGTTTGCCGAGCATGTGATTGCATTTGTTGAAAAAGTTGCTGAAAGTATCGCGACAACCATTTCGACAGTGAAAACCAACATCAAAACCACCAAGTTGCTGGCCGATTCTCAGGAGCAAGCCGACCAACTGTCGCAACAAGAGGAGGAAATGCGCCAGAATATGGAGGAGCTGCAAGCCACTCAGGAAGAGGCTTCGAAACAGACTGAGGAGTTTATGAGCTTCACAAACTCAGTCAACCACACGCTTATCCATGCCGAATTCGACCTGAACGGTGTGCTGCTATACGCCAACACAAAATTCCTGCGGAAACTTGGCTACTCGGCCAATTCCGAAGTGGAAGGACATCATATCTCAATGTTTATCAGCGAGAAAGACAAACGCCAATTCAACGAGATTTGGGATTCGCTGGCTCGCGGCGGCAAGCACTACGAGGGCTACATGAAGCTGCTTGCCAAAAACGGAAAAGACATCTGGACAATATCGACTTACACCTGCGTGCGCAACAGCATGCAGAATGTTGAGAAGATTCTGTTCCTTGGCATCGATACAACGCAACAGCAAGAGCAACATCTTGATTATGAGAGCCAAATCAAGGCCATCAACGAGTCGAGCATCAAAGTTGAGTATATGCCGAGCGGACGTATGGTGAACTGCAACCAGAAGTTTATCGACATTATGGGTTACAGCTCAGAGGAACTGAAGGACTACAGCGTTTTCAACTTTATGGGCGAAGACGAGCAAAACGACTTCGAATCGGTTTGGAACAACATCATAACCGGCCAAACCTACCAAGGACCGGCGAAAGTGGTTGCCAAAAACGGCGAAGTGAAATGGTTCGATGTCACCTACACTCCTGTATATAATATGTATGATGAGATTTCGAAAGTGATTTCGATTGCTCACGACATAACCGAACAGAAGAATATGGAGCTGCTGACCAAGCAACAGAGCGAACTGCTTAAACAACAAGAGGCTGAATTGAAAGCCAACGAGGCCGAATTGCAAGAGAAACTTGCCGAGGCTCGCCGCGAGGTTAAGGCTCAGTTCCAGGAGATTGAGAAGATTAAAGTTCGCAACGAGAAGACTCTGGAAGGCGCCCACGATGCCATTGTCACAATCAATCAGGCGGGCGATGTCGAGTTCTTCAACCGCGCGTCAGAAACGCTTTGGGGCTATATGCGTCAGGAAGTGCTTGGCCAGAACATCAAGATGCTGTTCCGCAAATACACCCAAGACGACCCCGACGAGTTTATGGTCAACCTGCTGCACCCCGACAAACGCAAAGTTGTCGGCATCCGCAAAGAAGAGAAGATTCTGGCGAAAGACGGCAGCGAGAAGCGTGTCATAATAATGCTTGCCGGAGCAAAAGTTCAAACTGAATACACTTACACAGCCTTCATTCAGAATATCGAAGAAGATGCAGAATGAAGCAAGTAAAATTCTGCTGATGAAATCTTGCTTTCTGTACTGTTCTCTGTTGTGCGCGCTGGTGTTGCAATCGTGCTACGATGAGGAACGATTCACAAACTCGTCAGACGCTGTGCTGTCGTTTTCGGCCGATACACTGAAATTTGACACTGTTTTCACCTCAATAGGCTCCGCCACACGGCATTTTACGGTTTACAACAATAACAAAGACGCCGTACGGACATCGGTATCAGTGCCGAACAGATATTTCAGGCTGAACATCGACGGAATTGCCACAAACTCCTATAAAGATTTGGAAATAAGAGGCAAAGACAGCGCTTACATCTTTGTTGAAGTTACAGTTGACCCGCTAAGCGACAATGCGCCGGTGCTTATCCTTGATTCAGTGTCGTTTACAACAAACGGCAACAAGCAAAATGTTAAACTTGAAGCATTTGGCCAGGACGTTGTTTTCTACAACGACTCAATAATCGGCAACGAACATTGGACAACCGACAAGCCGTATCTGATTTACAACTCGATACTTGTGGACACGCTCTGCACTCTTGACATCGATGCCGGAGCGAAAATTTATTTCCACAGCAACTCGAGCCTGCTGGTGAAAGGCCAACTGCATGTGAACGGAACAGCTGAGGCGCCCGTTATTTTCCAAGGCGACAGGCTTGAGGAATATTACGCCAAAAGGCCCGGACAATGGGGAGCGGCTTATTACGTCGGCGACATAATGTACTACTTTGGAAACGTGCATATTTTGACCGGAAGTAGCGGAAATACAATCGATTACGCGATTATCAGAAACGGAACGAAAGGCGTCCAGATTGACAATCACAACGAAGGCGAAGTGAGTTTGAAAATATCGAACACGATAATCGAAAATATGGCCATTTCAGGCATCTACGCGCAAAACGCCAACTTGCAGGTTTACAACACTGTAGTTTCAAATTGCGGCTACTATTTGGCTGCGCTGCTGCTTGGCGGAAACTATGAGTTTGTGCACACCACGCTTGCCAACTACGGCAGCCATACCTCACAATCGGTTGTCTTCAACAATTATTACGTTTCGAAAGACTCGGTAAACATCTACGATTTTAATGCTTTATTCGCCAACAGCATCATCAGCGGCTCGCTTACCGACGAATTCTATGTTAATCAGTTAGACAGCAAAGGCACAGTCTTCAAATACAAGTTCGACAACTGTATGCTGAAGGTTGGCAGCCGTTTTAATGTGAGCGACACAAGCGTTTATCGCAATGTAATTACGGACCCGACCGCCCTCCCCCGCTTTGTCAATGCGGCTGAAGGCGACTACCGGCTCGACACGCTGTCGGCGGCAAAAGACTGCGGAAATCCAGCCTATCTGATTGATTTTCCGCTTGATTTAGACGGCAACGAACGCGACAGCCTGCCTGATTTAGGCGCTTACGAAAGAATTGAACAATGAAACGCATCGTCACAATCGCTTTTTTGGCACTGATGTGGTACCAGGCATTCTCCCAAAGCGGCGAACTGCCCGATGAATTGCGCCAAGTTGTTGAAAAAGAGCGATATCTGCGGGTAATGTTCTACAACTGCGAGAATTTCTTCGACATTGACGACGACCCCAATAAAAACGATGACGAGTTTACACCCGATGGTGAGAAACACTGGACAAAACAACGCTTCTACACCAAAAGGGCACAGATTAGCAAGGTGATAGCCGCCGTTGGAGGCTGGACTCCGCCCGACATTGTGGGACTTTGCGAGGTTGAGTCGCGCAGCGTGATTGAAAGTTTGGTAAACAACTCGAACCTGCGCCGATTCGGTTACAGCTATCTGCACAAAGAGTCGCCCGACAGCCGCGGAATTGATGTGGCCCTACTCTACCAACCTAAACGGTTTAAACCATTCAGAGTGAGCTACATACCAGTATTTGTGCAGAAAAACGGACGCGGAACACGCGACATTATCATGGCATCCGGAACAACCCTCAACGGTGACACACTGCATGTGTTTGTAAATCACTGGCCCTCGCGTTGGGGCGGCCAAACCGAAACCGACGAGCTGCGCCGCGATGTGGCTAAAATAGTACGTTCGAAAGTCGATTCGCTTTTTGCTGATAATCAGCGGGCTGCAATTATCATTATGGGCGACCTGAACGACTATCCCGACAACAACAGTGTCTGCATCGAGTTGCAGGCACAGACCGATTTTTCAACAATTGAGCAATCGAAACTATACAACCTCGCCTACCACATGCAATTTGTAAAGGGTTGGGGCACACATAAATACGACGGCAGTTGGGGTATTCTCGACCAAATGATAATATCGGGGGCGCTGCTTGACGGCAACGGACCGCTCAACACCACAAAAGACGACGCGCAAGTTTTCAACGCGCCATTTCTGCTCGAGGCTGACGACGCAAGCGTTGGATTTAAGCCGTACCGCACCTACGCCGGATACAAATATTTGGGCGGATACAGCGACCATTTGCCTGTATTTCTGAACATTTACCACAACAAATAGACAATGAAACTGAAACATTTATTGGTTATTGCCGCTTTTTCAGCAAACGGTTTTGCAAGCGCACAAACAGCTGATTCTGTTGTAACACTGTTGTTTGCAGGCGACATTATGGGGCACGACGCCCAAATTGCCGCAGCCTACAACGATTCGTCCAAAACCTACGACTACACCGACTGCTTCCGCTACATCAGTCCTTATATTGAAAAAGCCGATTTAGCTGTTGGTAATCTGGAAGTTACGCTGGCTGGACCACCGTTCAAAGGCTATCCGCAGTTCTCATCACCCGACGAGCTGGCTGTGGCTGTCAAGGAATGCGGCTTCGACATTCTGCTCACAACCAACAACCACACCTGCGACCGTGGATTGACTGGTGTTGTGCGCACGCTTGACGCACTTGATTCTCTGCATATTCCGCACACCGGCACGTTTCACGACTCAGCCGAATGGCGGCAAACTTATCCGCTGATTTACAATGTAAAAGGCATTAAACTTGCTTTTGTGAACTACACATACGGAACCAACGAACTGCCAACGCCGAAAGGAACCGTTGTGAATCGAATTGTCAAACAAAACATTATCAACGATATAGCTGCAGCAAAACGGCAGAATCCCGATTTGATTATCGCCTGCATGCACTGGGGCATAGAGTACGACACAATGCCCAACAAGGAGCAAATGCAACTTGCCGAAATGCTTAAACGTCAAGGAGTTGACTTGATAATAGGCTCACATCCGCATGTGTTGCAACCAATGGAAATGGACACTGTGAATAATCAGCTGTTAGTCTATTCGTTAGGCAATTTTGTGAGCGCCCAGCGAACCGCTCCTCGCGACGGCGCTGCCATTGTAAATATCAGACTTACAAAGCGTAACGGACAAAAGCCAAAGATTGAGGCTGACTATGTGCTAACCTATGTCCATAACCCGACGGTGAATGGCAAACGTCTGTTTTTCATTGTGCCAATTGCCGATACCGAAGCCGGTTTGATTGCACCAATAAAATCCGACAATTGGGGGCGTCTGCACGAATTTGCCAAAGAAGCACGCGAAGTTTTGGGGCGCAATGTCAACGTTCCCGAGGCATCACATTGATAATATTCAATACCGAATTGTCATCTATATAACTTATAAACAACACGATACAAGAAATCAATTTTTTTTTGCATTTTTTGATACAAGCAACAAAAAATCATTTCATATTTGCACCCGTAAAAACAAAAACAAACAGATGAACAATTTTAACGCATATTGGTGGTGGCAAAACTCAAGATTAAAAAAGTCGTGAGGTGCCGCGCTATATGTGTATAAAGAATACAAAAGGCTTGTCAATCACGACAGGCCTTTTTTTTTGACAGATTTTTCTTCTTAAACACTAACAATAAAAAATTACAAAAATGGAAATGAAAGAGACACTACAACGGATTTTGAATCACGAGGAATTGACTCGCGAAGAGATGAAACAGATTTTGATTGGAATAACCAAAAACGAGTTTCCAAACGAACAGATAACAGCCTTGCTTACAGGCTTGCAGATGCGCGGCGTCACTGTTGACGAGCTTTTAGGCTTCCGCGACGGCATTCTTGAGACCGGTGTTCCGGCCATTCTGAACGCCGACCGCTACATTGATGTTGTTGGCACCGGCGGCGACCGCAAAAACACCTTCAACATATCGACAACAAGCTGTTTTGTGATTGCCGGAGCCGGCTACAAAGTGGCTAAACACGGCAATTTTGCAGCAACTTCGGTTAGCGGAGCATCGAATGTGATACAGCACCATGGTGTGAAATTCACCGATGACATCGACCGTCTGAATCGAAGTCTTAACGAGGCCGGCATTGTTTACCTGCACGCGCAACTGTTTGCCAAGGCGATGAAATTCGTTGGCCCGATACGCAAGGCTCTGCAATTCCCGACAATCTTCAACCTACTCGGCCCAATTGTCAATCCGTCACAACCAAAATGCCAGTTGTTAGGTGTTGCCAACCTCGACCAGATGCGGCTCTATAAACAAGTATATCAGAAGATTGGCATCGACTACGGCATTGTCAACAGCATCGACGGATACGATGAGATTTCGCTGACCGGCGACTTCAAAGTTACAACCAACAACTACGAAAAAATTTTCTCGCCAAGCGACCTTGGATTCGAAATTGCCAAACCGGAGGAGCTTGTAGGCGGAGCGACAGAAGAAGAAGCTGCCGCAATTTTCGACGCAGTGCTTGAAAACCGCGCGTTGCCGGCACAGAAGAACATCGTTTTGGCCAACGCAGCCTTCGGTATTCAGATTCTGGAGAAAGGCCAAAAGAGCATCGAAGAGTGCATCAGCATTGCCCGCGAGTCGATTGACAGCGGCCGAGCACTTGCCACATTCAAGAAATTTGCCGAACTAAACTCGTAATAGACAATGGCCGACATTTTAGAAACGATTGTTGCACACAAACGCGCCAAAGTGGCTGATTTCAAAAGAAATATCAGTCCAGAGGCGATTCACAAGGCTACAACAAAAGTCATTGAATCGGGTGCGTTTGAAGTGAAATCGATGCGGAAAGCGTTGATGGAATCGCCAAACGGGATAATTGCCGAATTCAAACGAAAATCGCCCAGCAAAGGCTGGATAAAAGAGGCCGGCAAAGCCTCTGTAATTCCGCTCGGCTATATGCAAAACGGAGCGTCGGCCATTAGTATTCTTACTGATTATGAGTTCTTTGGCGGAAAAGACGAATTTATTACCGAGGCGCGAAAATCGGGAGTGAGCATACCTATATTGTATAAGAATTTTGTGATTGACGAGTACCAGCTTTTCCAAGCACGACTGTGCGGTGCGTCAGCTGTACTGCTGATTGCCGCTTGCCTGACAAAAAACGAATGCCGCCAACTGCAACAGACAGCTCACGAGCTTGGCTTGGAAGTTCTGCTTGAAATGCACAACGACCGCGACTTTGAATATGCGGCTCAACAGCCTGATATGTACGGAATTAACAACCGGAACCTTGGTTCGTTTGTTACCGATGTCGAAAACAGCTTCAGGCTTGCCGAAAAACTACCGGCTAGCGTCTGCAAAGTGAGCGAGAGCGGCATAAGCAAGCCAGAGACGGTGCTGCAGCTTCGCCAGGCTGGTTTCCGCGGCTTCCTTATGGGCGAACATTTTATGCGCGCTGATAATCCCGGGGCGGAATTGTCAAAATTCATTTCGATGTTAAACGCTTAAAAATGAACACAATGCTGATTAAAGTCTGCGGAATGAGAAACACCGAAAACATCGAAGATGTGTGCCGGTTGGGTGTCAACTACATCGGGTTGATTTTCTACGAAAAAAGTCCACGTTTTGTTGAAGCAAAAGACCTCTACCCTACTGATATTGAAGTTATTAGGAAGGCTGCGGCGAAACGTGTTGGCGTTTTTGTAAACGCTGACGAGAATTTTATCAGAGAACGAGTTTTAAAGTACAATCTTGATTGCGTGCAACTACATGGAAATGAGACTGTTGAGTTTTGCGAAAAGCTACTTAAAATGCCGGCAATGAATAACAGACAAATATTCAAGGCTATAAACATCGGCACAACAAATGACTTGCGGCAATGCGCTGATTACGAAGGCATTGTCGATGTGTTCGTCTTCGACACAAAAAGCAAACTTGCCGGCGGAAATGGAACACAATTTGATTGGAATGTGCTCGACTTATACAACGGAAACACACCGTATCTGTTGAGCGGCGGCATTGGCCCAGACGACACTTGGCGGGTCTCCGCCTTTGTCAACACTCACAAACGATGCGCCGGCATCGACCTAAACTCGCGATTCGAGACAAGTCCGGCAGTTAAAAACATTGAAATTTTGAAACAATTTATAACAGAACTGAAAAATGAATAAAATAAACAAACTATTCAGCGAGAGCGCAAACCGCAAACTATTATCGCTGTACTTTTGCGCCGGCTGCCCCACGCTGGAAAGCACTGGCGATGTGATACTTACGCTACAAGAAAACGGCATAGACATGATTGAGGTGGGAATACCATTCAGCGACCCGCTGGCCGACGGCCCTGTGATTCAAAGTGCGGGAACTATCGCCTTGAAAAACGGAATGACACTGCAAAAACTCTTCGACCAACTTGAGGCGATAAAAGACCAGGTTCGCATTCCGCTTGTTATGATGGGCTACCTGAACGTTGTAATGCATTATGGCATAGAGCGTTTCTGCCAAAGTTGCGTGAAAAGCGGTGTGAGCGGCGCCATCATCCCCGACCTGCCGTTTGCCGACTATCTGCGTGATGTTAAGCCAATTGCCGACAAATACGACCTGCGCATCATAATGATGATTACGCCCGAGACAAGCGATGAGCGCATACGCTTCATCGACGAGCACACCGACGGTTTCATCTATATGGTAAGCTCGGCCAGCATTACCGGCGCACAAAATAGTTTCGGCGATGCTAAGTTGGAGTATTTCAAACGGATAGATGCCATGAAATTGAAAAATCCGCGGATGATTGGATTCGGCATCAGCAACCGGCAAACACTTGAAAACGCTCAAGAATACGCCGCCGGAGCTATAATCGGCAGCAAATTTGTGTCGCTGCTGACCGAAAAAGGCAATCCGAAAGACGCCATTGATGCTCTATATCAGGCTCTTAAACAGTGATGAATGTTTAATGATTAATGTAAAATGAGTAATGTTTAAAGACGTATGTGATTAAACTAACTCTCTAAATATCAGATAAAAATGGAAAAGAAGAATTATTTTGTCGATGATAAAGGTTTCTACGGAAAATTTGGCGGCGCCTATGTGCCTGAAATACTGTACAAATGCGTAACCGAACTGCAAGAAGCCTACAAACCGATAATCGAGAGCCGTGAGTTTCAAGACGAATACCGGCAACTGCTGCGAGACTATGTGGGACGGCCATCGCCACTCTATTTCGCAAAACGGATGAGCGAGAAATACGGATGCAAGCTCTACCTGAAACGCGAGGACTTGAACCACACCGGCGCGCACAAAATCAACAACACCGTAGGGCAGATTCTGCTTGCGAAAAAAATGGGCAAAACCCGCATCATTGCTGAGACGGGAGCCGGTCAACACGGTGTGGCCACAGCAACCGTATGCGCCTTGATGAACATGAAATGCGAGATTTTTATGGGCAAAACCGATGTTGAACGTCAGCACACCAACGTTGAGCGCATGAAGATGCTCGGCGCCACCGTCCACCCCGTAACCACTGGAAACATGACACTTAGCGACGCTTGCTCCGAAGCTATCCGCGACTGGTGCTGTCATCCGCAGGATACTTTTTATATTGTCGGCTCAACAATGGGTCCACACCCCTATCCCGACATTGTGGCACGAATGCAAAGCGTGATTTCGGAGGAACTGAAAGGCCAACTCGAAGAAAAAATCGGGCGTAACTATCCTAATTATCTGATAGCTTGTGTGGGCGGAGGCTCAAACGCTGCCGGAACAATCTACCATTACATCGACGATGAGCGCGTGAAAATTGTGCTTGCCGAAGCCGGCGGACACGGCATCGACACCGACTACACCGCAGCAACAATGCATTGCGGAACTGAAGGAATAATCCACGGTGCGCGCACACTGGTAATGCAAACCGATGACGGACAGATAAAAGAGGCGTTCACCATAAGCGCCGGACTCGACTATCCTGGCATCGGCCCAATGCACGCCAATCTGGCTCAATGCGGACGCACTAAAATATTGGCAATCAATGACGATGAAGCAATCTATGCAGGTTATGAACTGACTCGCATGGAAGGCATAATACCCGCAATTGAGAGCGCCCACGCCATTGCCGCACTCAAAAAACTGACCTTCAAGCCCGACGATGTTGTAGTGCTGACCGTCAGTGGACGCGGCGACAAAGACGTGCAAACATATCTGAATAACAAACAAATGGCTAAAGAATATGGCAACTTTTAACTACCAAACCACAAGCCGCGACATGCTTGCCGACCTGCACACGCCGGTTGGCGTCTATATGCGGCTGCGCGATGTCTATCCGCAATCAGCGTTGCTCGAAAGCTCCGACTACCACAGCAACGAGAACAGCCGCTCGTTTATCGGCATAAAACCGATAGCGAGCATACAAGTTGGTCACAATCAAATAATTGCGCATTATCCCGACGGAACAACCGAGAAAAAAATGATAAAAGCCGACAAGAAAGGTGATGCGAAAAAAGCTGTGGTTTACGCAATTAACACATTCATAAACCGATTCAAGGTGGAAGGCGACGGAAGCCAGTTTTTCGGGCTGTACGGCTACACCGCATTCAACGCCGTGCGCTATTTTGAGGACATCGACGTGAAAGACACCACAATGGAGAAAAACGACGCCCCCGACATTCTGTATATATTATATAGTGACATCATCGTTTTCGACCATTTCAACAACACGATGAAGCTTCTGACGCTAAGTGGCGCTGGCGAGATTGACAACCTTATCAAGCTGATTAACAAGCAAAACGTGGTGGCTTACGATTTCCGTCCGACAGGCGAGACAACCTCGACTCTGACCGACGAACAACACAAAGCCAACGTTCGCCGCTGCATCCAGCATTGCCTGCGCGGCGATGTGTTCCAGATTGTCATCAGCCGCCGTTTCATTCAGAAATACGAAGGCGACGACTTCAAACTTTACCGCGCCCTGCGCAGCATCAACCCCAGCCCGTATCTGTTCTACTTCGACTTTGGCGGGTTCAGAATTTTCGGCTCATCGCCTGAGACTCACAACCGCATCGATGGTGACACAGCTTACATTGACCCGATAGCCGGCACCACCAAACGCACTGGCAATCAGGAACAAGACATGAAAAACGCCGAGTTTTTGCGCAACGATGCCAAAGAGAACGCTGAGCACGTGATGCTTGTCGACCTTGCGCGCAACGACCTGAGCCGAAACTGCCACAACGTAAAGGTTGATTTCTACAAAGACATGCAGTTCTACAGCCATGTAATTCACTTGGTTAGCCGTGTGAGCGGCACACTGAACGCAGACGCAGCCAAGATTGCGACCTTCGCCGACACTTTTCCGGCCGGAACGCTTAGCGGAGCGCCAAAAGTGCGCGCCATGCAGATTATCAGCGAATTGGAGCCGCACAACCGAGGCGCTTACGGAGGCTGCATCGGCTTTATCGGACTTAACGGCGACCTGAATCAAGCCATTGTAATTCGCACATTCATAAGCCGAAACAACGAATTGTGGTTCCAGGCCGGCAGCGGCGTTGTTGCCAAAAGCAACGACCAATACGAATTGGAGGAATGTAACAACAAATTAGGAGCATTGGTGAAAGCCATTAAAATTGCAGAAACACTATGAAAACAATAATCATTGACAATTACGACTCGTTCACTTACAATTTGGCTCATGTTGTAGCCGATTTTGGTGTTGATGTAGGCGTTGTCCGCAACGACCAGTTTGAACTTCAGCAACTTGCCGACTTCGACAACATTATTCTAAGCCCCGGCCCGGGCATCCCGTCGGAAGCCGGACTGTTGCTCGACGTTATTAAAACCTACGCCGGACGCCGCCCGATACTTGGCGTATGCCTTGGACATCAGGCTATTGGCGAGTTTTTTGGCGGAAAGCTCATCAATTTGGACGATGTTTTTCACGGAGTGGCAACCGAAGGCACACAGTTTGGTAACGACCCGATATTCAACGGTTTACCACGCCGGATAACTATGGGACGATATCACAGCTGGGTTGTCTCGAAAGAAGGACTCCCCGACTGTCTTGAGATAACCGCCGAAAGCGACGAAGGACAGATTATGGGGCTAAAACACAAGGAGTTCAACATTCACGGCATTCAATTCCACCCTGAAAGTGTGCTGACACCCGACGGCCGAACAATAATTAAAAATTGGTTGGAAACTGAATAAAAAAAACTGCCGACATCTATGTAAAGATTGTCGGCAGTTTTTTATTTACAATGCAGCTACATTATGGATGATAGACAGGTCGAACTGAATACCCCCAATAGCGAGAGTCTTCTCCAACCATAACATAATTGTCTTTAAAAGTCATTTTACAAGCGCAACTTGGGTCAGACGAAGAAAGCGAAGACGACCAATAACCTCCGTGGATACCAACTCCAACAACATCATCTCCAACTTGTTCGCCTGCCGCCGGAAGAAAAATATGGGCATCGGAAAGCGAGTAAGATTTTGAAGCCACGCCAACATTGTACACCTTGGCACCTCTATCGTTTTTGGTCTTTGCCTTGTAAACTATGTAACCACTTATATTTCGCTTATTGTACGATAACTCCCAAACCCAATAGCACTGGTCGCATAATTCTTCCCAATCAGCCGCAGTAGGCATTGAGTATTTATATCCAAACTCAACTTTAACAACATCATCCGCAGTTTTTAAAGATGTAAGTGCGTCAGTAAAGCCACCATTTCCATATTTTGAATTGTTGCAATATTTAGTCAAAGTGGTGTATGAACCTTTACAGTATTTATATGTATTCCATTCATATTCAGATTTAATTTGAGTTTCGCCCCATGCATAACGGTTACCATAACCCTGAGGAGATGTGGCTCCAACATTATATGTGGCCCAAAGAGTGCCGCTCTTAAGTCCTAAATCGACAAAACCGTCAACCGACGTATCCGGCGTATCATCAAATAAATCGTCTCCGAGACAAGCCACAAACATTGTTGCAGTCACAGCAAGCAATGCCATAGATAGAATTTTTTTCAACATAGAATCATCGTTTAATTAAACCTCTCAAAAATAGATGTTTTTGGAAATGCGACAAGAAAAACGACCAAAAATGCAACAAATACGCAAACACATGCAATAGTTTTTTTCGGCATTCGTTTGATTGTTATCGAAATTCGACAAACATTTGCACAAAATTTAGAATTCAAAATTCGAACGAATGAAATTAGCAATTATCGGATACGGCCGCATGGGGCACGAAATTGAAGCCATAGCCGTAAAAAGAGGCCACCAAGTGGTTATCACCATTGACAAAGACAATCTACAAGACTTTGAAAGTGAGAAATTTAAGACAGCCGATGTGGCCATTGAGTTCACATTTCCCGAGTCGGCTGTCGACGATTATATGAAATGTTTCAAGGCCGGTGTGCCGGTAGTTACGGGTACCACGGGCTGGCTCGACAAACGCCCATTGGTGGAAGCCGAATGCAAAAAACAGAACTGCGGATTCCTCTACGCTTCGAACTTCAGTCTGGGTGTAAACCTCTTTTTCGAACTGAACCGCAAATTGGCCGAGATGATGGCCGGTTTCCCCGATTATTCGGTGAGAATGAACGAGATACATCACATTCACAAGTTGGACGCGCCAAGCGGCACGGCAATCACATTGGGCGAGGACATTATCAAAGCGAATCCAAGGCTCGACAAATGGGTTAAAACCGCTGACTGTCAACCAAATGAGTTACCGATAACATCGGAACGCATTGGCGAGGTGCCTGGAACGCACGAAGTATTCTATCGCTCTGAAGGCGACGAGATTACAATCCGCCACGAGGCCTTCAACCGCAAGGGCTTTGCGCTTGGCGCTGTTGTAGCCGCCGAATATATGGCCGGCAAAAAGGGCATCTATAGCATGAAAGACGTATTCAATTCAATATTAAGCAAATAAGCATGGAAAAACCGTCAAAAAAAGACATTATAAAATTCAGCATCACCATTGCAATCTACATTTTGTGGATTATCTGGAACGGCAATCTGTGGTGGTTGCTGGGCATTCCGGTGATTTTCGATGTATATATCACCAAAAAAGTGCATTGGGCATTTTGGAAGAAAAAAGGCGTTGAGAAGCAAACCAAAACCGTGGAATGGATTGATGCTGTGATATTTGCAGTGGTTGTGGCATCGCTCATCCGGACTTTCCTGTTCGAGGCATACACCATCCCTACCTCGTCAATGGAAAAATCGCTACTTGTTGGCGACTATCTGTTTGTAAATAAGTTCACTTACGGTCCGCGCAAACCCATAACGCCAATTTCGGTTCCGTTTGTTCACCACACAATGCCATTTACTGCCACAACGCGCTCGTATTCAGATATTTGGCAGCGCCCATACAAACGCATGGCTGGCTTGCGAAAGATTAGAAACAACGATGTTGTGGTGTTCAACTTCCCCGAAGGCGATACGGTTTGTCTTGAAAATCAGGCGCCAAGCTATCATCAATTGGTGCGCGACTACGGCCGCGAACAAATTTGGAAGCATTTCACAATCGGCTACCGCCCTGTCGATAAGCGCGAAAACTACATCAAACGCTGCGTGGCCATTCCTGGCGACACTCTCCAAATTATTGATGGACAGCTATATATCAATGGAAAGCCGCAAGAAGAAATTGGTATCAAACAATATCGCTATGACATTGTAACCGATGGCACATCATTCAGTCCCAAAGCTTTACAGAAAATGGGCATATCGCTTGAAGACATAAACCACGGATACATTGCCCCGGGATACTATCAAATTCCGCTGACACCCGAAATGGTTGAAAATCTGCGCAACTTCCGATTCATCAAAGAGATAACTCGCGTAAACGCCGGCGACCGCTACGATGGCAGCAACTTCCCGCACGACGCTCGCTACCGCTGGAACGAGGACAACTTCGGTCCTCTATGGGTACCACAAAAGGGCGCAACCGTCAGCTTGAATATCGACAATCTACCTTTGTATCAGCGCATTATAAGAATATACGAAGGCAACGACCTGCAGGTTAAAGACAGCGTCATTTATATTAATGGCGAAAAGGTCGACAGTTATACCTTCGCAATGGATTATTACTGGATGATGGGCGACAACCGCCACAACTCGCTCGACTCACGTTTCTGGGGATTTGTGCCTGAAAACCATATAGTTGGCAAGGCGTCGATGATTTGGTTCTCGTCGGATAAGGACCAATCGTTCCCGAAAAACATACGTTGGCGGAGGTTGCTCAAGTTCATTCATTGATTAGATAAGGCAAAAATGAATTTCAAGTTTTGAACTTGTTAATCATTCTGTTAGAAAAATAGGAAAGAATGGCGTGTCGATTGACCGCCATTCTTTTTTATTTGCAATTGTTTTATAACAAGCTAAAGCATGTGCATTCAAATTGCAAACAAATGAAATTCAAGATTTTACTTATAATATCACTACTCCTATCGTCAGTTGCGAAAGCTCAAGACAACGGCATTGTCACTTATAGTGCCGAAGAATTACAATGGGCTGATTCTGTGTTAAATACGCTGACAACAAGGCAAAAGATAGCTCAATTGATAATGCTGGCTGTTTATTCGAACAAAGACGAAAAATACAACAAAGAGACTGTAGAACTATTTAAAAATCTGCAACTTGGCGGAATAATTTTCATGCAAGGCGGCCCTGTGCGTCAGGCGTTGCTGTGCAACCGCATTCAAGCCGGATTGCAGATTCCTGCCTTAGTGTCGATTGATGCCGAACACGGGCTTGCCATGCGGCTCGACAGCACACTCTACTACCCTCGCGCCATGGCGCTTGGTGCCATCGGCGACACAAAAAAAATTCAAGACATGGGTGTTGAAATTGGCCGCCAATGCCGACGGCTGGGCATTCACGTCAATTTTGCGCCAGTGCTCGATGTCAATGTGGAGCCGAAAAACCCGGTCATCAACATTCGCTCGTTTGGCGAGGACAAAAACCGCGTGGTGGAATGCGGAACAGCATACGCCACAGGCTTGCAGATGAGCCGCGTGCTGGCCGTCGGGAAGCATTTCCCGGGACACGGCGACACCAGCGTTGACTCGCACCTTGCGCTTCCGTTGGTCAAGCACGATATTAAACGGCTGAACGACATTGAGTTATATCCGTTCCGCAAGACAACAAACATTATGGGCGGAATGCTTGTGGCGCATTTGGCTGTGCCCGCCCTCGAGCCTAATGTAACGTTGCCCACAACATTATCGAAGCGGGTGGTTGACTCGCTGTTAATCAAGAAATTAGGTTACAAAGGCTTGATATTTACCGATGCTTTGAATATGCGCGGTGTGGCAGACGCTTTCGAACCTGGCGAATTGGAAGTCAGGGCTTTTATGGCTGGGAACGACATTCTACTGTTCCCGAAAAATCCGGAGCTGGCAATCGACAAAATAGAACAAGCCATTGCCGACGGAAAGATAACCATTGACGAACTTAACACGCGCTGCCTCAAAGTGCTGAGAACCAAAGCTTGGGCTGGCCTCAACCACTATCAGCCTATCGAAACTAAAAACCTGATAGCCGACCTGAACACCGCCGCAGCCGCCGACCTACAGACAGAGCTTCACAACCTGTCGCTGACAATGTTAAAAAACGATAACATATTACCAATCAAAGATATAGGCAACAACAGAATTTTGTCGATAGCGATAGGTTCGAAACCGAAAAACATGTTCCAAAGAACGGCCATGCAATATGGCAAGATTGACACGCTTTGGCTTCCGGCTAAAGTTAGCAATCTTGCTATAAATAAGGCTGTTGCGAAGGCGAAAAACTACAACACTGTGATAATTGCCACTGTCGGCACCAACGATGTGCAATCGAAAAACTTCGGGCTGATACCCGAATCGGTTAAACTGATTGATACGCTTGCTGCCGGCAACAATGTGATTCTGGCGCATTTGGGCAACCCCTACGCTCTCGACAAGTTGCACAATTACAAGAAGTTGAAAGCCGTGCTTGTCGGTTACAAAGCATCGAACGAGATGCAAAAATCTGCGGCACAAGCCATTTTCGGCGGCTTGGAAGCCAAAGGGCATCTTCCTGTTTCGGTAAACAAGGATATTCAGCGCGGCACTGGCAAGAAAGCAAAAAAGGTTATCCGCCTCGATTACAACGAGAAAGTGGTAAATGAGAAAAAGGAGTATGACCTGATAGATTCAATTGTAAATCAGAGCATTAAAGACCATGTGATGCCAGGTTGCCAACTGTTGTTCGGACAGAACGGAAAAATAGTTTACAACAAAGCGTTCGGCTACCACACTTACGACAGCACAACACCAGTGCAACTGACTGATTTATATGACATTGCATCGGTTACAAAAGTGGCGGCCACAACCACCGCGCTTATGTGCCTCTACGACAAGCACAAATTCAAGCCCAAAGACGAACTGTCGAAATATGTGCCAATGCTCAAAAACAGCAACAAAGACGACTTGAAAATCAATCATATATTGGCACATCAGGCCGGACTGAGAAACTGGATTCCGATTTACAAATGCACACTCGACGAAAAAGGCAAACAAATTAAGCCCGAAATTGTTTCAAAAGACTCAAGCGAGCAATTCGGTATAAAGCTGACTGACAGCATGTTCCTGCGTTCCGATTATGTTGACACCGTCTATTCTCAAATTATAAAATCGCCTGTAACCATAAGACCAAAATACAAGTACAGCGACCTCGGCTTCTATCTTTTTCCGCTGATGATTAGCAATTTAAGCGGACAGCGTTTTGAAGACTACTGCACCGAAGCTATCTTCCGTCCGCTGGGAATGAACAACACGTGTTTTCTGCCTCTCAGCAAATTCAGCCGCGACCAGATAATACCGTCGGAAGTTGACAACACTTGGCGCCATGACACCGTCTGGGGCTACGTTAACGACCAAGGCGCGGCTATGCTCGGCGGCATATCAGGGCACGCCGGCCTCTTCTCAAACTCCAACGACCTTGCAAAACTCTGCCAGCTATGGCTCAACAACGGCACCTACGGCAATGTTACGCTGTTCAGCAAAAAGACGATTCTGACGTTCACCAAAGCGCCCTTCCACGACAACGACAACCGCCGGGCTCTTGGGTTCGACAAGCCTCTAACCGAATATAACCCCGACGGCCCCACCTGCGAAGCCGCATCACAAGAGAGTTACGGGCATTTCGGGTTCACTGGTGCCTACATCTGGATTGACCCGACATACAACTGCTTCATGGTTTTTCTAACCAACCGCACCTTCCCCTCTTCAAACAATAACAAACTTTCGAAACTGAACATCCGCACACAAATCCAAGAGCTTTTCTATCAAGCAATTATGAGCGACATTGAACAACTACCGCAACCTGAGCCTAAGCGGAAACGGTGGTTTGGAAGAAAAAAGGGATGAACATAAACAAATTAAATTCTCCGAAAAATCATTTGGAATATACCAAGCAATCTCTTATATTTGTAGTGATAATTAAAGCTAATAAAAGAAAGAAGTTCGAACGGGCTCAGCCGTGATGGTTCAGCCCGTTCTTTTTTTACCCATACACAGCCACCAACAAAGATTTCATTTCGGCATTACATAAAAAAAGCGCCTCACGGCGCTTCTTTTTGGCAAATTGTTGCTATGCTGCTGATTTTTTGCTCTTTTCAACTTTTTTATAGCGTTGATGCATCTTTACGAATATCTCCTCCAACTCTCCTTTCATCTCTCTAATGGCCTCATCGCTGCCGTTGTTCTTTTTAATCTTACGCAATTTCTTTTCGAGTTTACTTGCTTTCATCTGCGACTTGTGCAATTTGCGCTCAGCAATCTCCAACGATTCTTTGCTCCTCTGTTTGTCTTCTGCCGTTTTCATAACTCAAAAATTTAAAAGTTCAACAATAATTCAATGTCGTTTTCTAATAAATCCGACGTCTAAATATAATATTAAAAAATCAGAAATCACCAAAAAAAATCGAAATAGTTTCAAAGGAAATTTACAGATGCTCAATAACTATTATTTTGCTATATTGCCACGTTTTAAGCACACATAAAATGAAATCGAAAAGAGTTATTGCATCAATACTATCCGCTTTATTCTTAATAAGCTCAGTTTCAACAGTATCGGCACAGAAAGTATCAGGTTATCTGGCTCTGCGGGGAACCGTAAAAGTAGAGCGCGAGAACTTCGCCATATCAAAAGTCAAGGTGTATATTGACGGTTCGCTCGATAAAATATACGACGCCGACAAGACCGGCAAGTTCGCTTTCAATGTCGATTTGAACAAACAGGTGGTGCTGGAGTTCGTGCGCCAAGGCTACTACAACAAGAAACTTGAGTTCAACACCAATGTTCAAGTGGAGGACGTATCGGTTTACAACTACAAGTTCAGCATTGAGCTTCTGCCCGAGGTCGACGGCTTCGACGCATCAATCTTCGACAGTCCTATCGGCAAAATCAAATTTGTTGAGAAAGTTGGCGATTTCGACTACGACGCGGCTTACACTACCGAGATGCAGAAACGCATCAAGGCTATGATGAAAGACTATGACCAGAAGCGCGCCGAGACGTACGACCGGCTTATTGAGCAGGCCGACAATCAGTTCGGCCAGGCCAACTACGAGGAAGCCGTGGAGTTGTATGAGAAGGCCAGCAGCGTCGACCCGTACCAGTCATACCCCGAAGACCAGATTATGGCCATAAAACGAATACTATCAAAGAACCAGAACAACGAGAAAAACTATCAGAAGAACATCGCCATTGCCGACAACGCCTTCAACACGCAGCAATACACCAACGCACAAATATATTATAAGCGCGCGCTCACTTATAAAGACGACCAATATCCTAAAAACCAGCTATTTAAGATAGACGAGATACTGAGCGAAATGAATGACGCCAACGCTGCGTTGCTGGCTAAAGAGAAAGCCTACCGCGACGCCATTGAGCAAGCTGACAAGAACTATCAGGCGAAAGCCTACGAGCAGGCGCTTACCAAATATGTCGAGGCATCGGGGATAAAACCTGAGGAGCAATACCCTAAAGACAAGATTGCCGAACTTGACGCACTAATTGCCGCCAAAAACGCAGATGCCGCCAACAAGGAGGCCATTGAGAAAGCCTACCGCGACGCCGTTACGCAAGCCGACAATCTGTATAACCAGAGCAAATTTGCCGAGGCACGCACCATGTATATGAAAGCCAACGAGATAAAACCGGCTGAGGCCTACCCTCCCACCCGCATCAGTGCCATTGACAAGATGCTGGCGGCAAACAAAGCCAACGAGGACAAATACAACGGATTCATAACCGTGGCCGACAATTCGTTCAACGGAAAAGACTACGCATCGGCTAAATCGAACTATCAGCAGGCGCTGACAATAAAACCCAACGAGGCTTATCCAAAGCAGAAAATAGCTGAGATTGACAACATCCTGGCACAAGTGGCCGCCAATAAGAACGCCTACAACGCCGCAATAGCCAAAGCCGACAAACTGTTCAAATCGTCGAAATGGGAAGATGCCAAAAGCGGCTACCAGGAGGCTTTGGCCATATTCCCCGATGAGCAGTATCCGAAAGACCGCATCGCCGAGATTGACAGCAAGTTGCTGGCTCTGCGCAGTGCGGCCGAGCAGGAACAGGCCACAAGCAACGCATATAATGATTATGTGCGCCGCGCCGACAGTCTTCTGAACCTGAAGAAATACGAAGATGCCAAATCAGCTTACAATCAGGCACTTGCGATAAAAGCAAAAGAGACGTATCCGAAGCAGAAAATTGCTGAGATAGACAAGTTGCTCGACCAACAGAAAGCATTGGACGCCAAATACTTGAACCTGATTTCGTATGCCGACGACCTGTTCAACTCCGAGAAGTACAAAGACTCTCGCAACAGCTACACCAACGCTTCGGCCTTGAAACCCGATGAGCAATATCCAAAAGACCGCATCGCCGAAATCGACCGAATAATGGCGGCACAGAAGGTTGAAGCTGAGCAGCAAGCCAAAAACGACGAGCAGTATAAGAGCCTGATAAGCCAGGCCGACGAGCAATATAAAGCCAAGAACTATGCGCAAGCAAAATCGAACTACGAACAGGCATCGGCTTTGAAACCGGCAGAAATGTACCCGAAACAGCAGATTGTTGCTATCGACAACCTACTTGCTAAAATGGCCGATGTTGAGCGTCAGTACTCACAAGCCATTTCAAACGGCGACGGGCTGTTCGCGCAGAAGAAATACACCGAGGCCATCACAGCCTACAACCAGGCTTTGACAGTGAAACCAGACGAGAAGTATCCGAAGGATAAAATAACTGAGGCACAATCGATTATCGCTGCCGAGAATCAAAAGCAGCAGCAATACACCCAGCTGATAAGCCAGGCCGACAACCTGTTCAACCAAAAGAGTTACGCCGAGGCCAAACCTATCTATCAGCAGGCGCTTGGCATAATGCCTAACGAGACACACCCGCAAAGCCGCATCCAGCAGATTGACGTGCTGCTTGCCGAGGCCGCCAAACTCAAGGCTGAACAAGAAAACCAGCTGCGCACCTACAAGGCAAAGATTGCCGAGGCCGACCGCGCATTCAACTCGCATAACTACGACAAGGCCGTCGAGCTTTACAATGCCGCAAAGGCCGCCAAACCCGACGAGACCTACCCCGACCAGCAGCTTGCACAGATAAGCGCCAACATCAAGACTGAGCATGAGCAAGAGGCCAAAGCCAAAGTTGATGCCGACTACAAAAACGCTATAACTCAAGCCGATAACGCATTCAAGGCTAAAGACTATTCGTCGGCTATCGGCCTGTATAAATCGGCTTCGGCAATAAAACCCGAGGAAAAATATCCGAAAACCCAGATTGAGCTTTGCGAGCAACGTCTGAAGGAGAACAAGGCTCTGGCCGACGCCGAGGCTGAGCGCAAACGCAAAGAGGAACTAGCCGCCGCACAAGACTCGTACAACAAGAAAAACTTCGATGCCGACGCACAGATATCGCAACGTAACGAGAAGTTCCTCAACGACCTTGCAAAGCAATATCCGGAAGGCATCACAACCGAAAACTACGACAAACCAAACAAGAAAATTCGCCGCGTGATTGTGAACCGTGGCGGCATTGCGCATGAGTACATCGAAGCAAAATACTCATACGGAACATTCTACTTCAAAGACGGTCGAAACATATCGTCGCAGGCATTCTTTAAAGAAACTAAATAACACTTAATATCATGAAACGGGCAAGTATCAGAATCACAGCTCTTTTGGCGATATCACTAATAGCGACATCGTGCCAAAAACAGACAAAAAACATCGATGCGTTTACCAACAACGATTGGTATCTTGACACCACACTTGTAATACACAACGATTCGGCGTTCTCGTACGCCAAGTATGACACTGTGCTTGAGCAATTTATGCAACCGACACTGATTCCGTTGCGCCTCACCGACTCGACAATGATTCTGAGCCGCTATAAACCGACAGGCTCATACGACGCCAAAAACGCATTCCACATCGTTGGTTGCGAACTCGACATCGACACAGTACGCTATGACATAAAATACATCAACAAGCGGCCGAAACTGATAATCTACGCCGAGCCGTTCCCAATGATTCTGTCGAGCAAGAAAAACATCGAAGTGGAGGAAACCAACAACTTCAAGCCTATCAAATTCCTGATTTCGGACTTCACCATTGGCGACCAGATTGACCGTTCGCTGCTGAAGACCGTAGGCGTTTACAACTATCCCTCCTACTCAATCGAAGACTGCCAGTATGCCGACGTGAAGAACATCGGTTTCAAAATTATCGGCTACAACCACATCTTCTCAATTGAGCGCAAAAAGATTGAAGACTATCAGATAAAAGAGATAATAAACGTGGTTACCGAGAAGCTCGGCAGCACGCCAGAATATCGCCCGATGCGTCAATGGTCGGAAGACAGCAACTACGAGTTTGAGTTCTACCGCTGGGCAACCAACGGCGTCCGCATCGACCTGACACGCAGCAAATACATTGGCGACGACTCGTACAAGAAACTGCTTAACAACAACAACTGGAACCTGACCTACGACGATGTTGTGCAACAGGCAATCTTGATTGAGACATTCAAAAACGGAAAACCACGCTCATCTATCATTAACTAATGAAGAAATTGTTAACACTTGCTGTAACCGCTTGTTTGTTTGCGTCTTGCAGTAGCGACGAAAGTCCCGAATCGAACATCAACATGCTGGCGACAGGCAAATGGAACCTGAACGGCATATTCATAAACCTTCCCGACGCAAATGGTAATGTGTCGTATACCAATGTTTTCGACCTTGCCGCCTGCCCTGAGTGTCTGAAAGATGACCAAATAGAGATTCTTGGAAACGGACAGTACGAGATAACTCTTGGCGAGAATCTGTGCGAGAACAACACGCAGATTTTCAAATTTCCGCACAAAGGCACCTGGCGCTTCACACAAAACGAAGACAGCATTATTCTGAATCCGACACAAAACGATTCCATAATAATGTGCATCAATACTTTAAGTGAAATAGAACTGATGCTGTCGTACACCGACACCATTCCCCAACTGCTGGTTCAGAACGATACTTTGGTGCAAACTATTGGTATTCTGTATAAACACTAATGGTGCCGCAAAAAAGATGAAACGATTTAACGCACTGGTACTCAAACTTTTCAGATGGACAGTTGTTGGCAACTTCCCCACCGACAAAAAATATGTGGTTATATCGCTGCCGCACACAAGCATGTGGGATTTTGTTTGGGGCAAGATAACCTTTGCAAGCGCCGGCGAACGCCCAGTGGTTTTCATCAAGAAAGAGATGTTTTTCTTCCCGTTGGGACTGTTGCTCAAGGCGTTAGGCGCGCGCCCAATCAACCGCAGCCACTCGGCCGGCATGGTTGAACAGGTTTTGGAATACTTCAATAAAAACGAACGGTTCAGCGTCTGCATAACGCCCGAAGGCACCCGCAAACGCACCAACAAACTCAAACGAGGCTTCTATTTTATTGCAAAACAGGCAAATGTGCCTGTCTATTTAGGATTTTTGAGCTACAAGGACAAAACTGTCGGTTTTGGCGAGCGCTATGTGTTATCGGGTGATATTGAGAAAGATATGGCTTACATTCACGACTACTATGTACGACTGAACCCGACCGCCAAACACCCCGAGAACTTCTCATTGGACAGCATCCGCCTATGACCGACCTGCTCAACATTGCCTACGTCCAACCCGACATCAAGTGGCATAAAATCATCGGCAACTTAGCCATGTACAGCCAAATGCTGGCCAACACCAACGGCGCCGACCTTATTGTTCTGCCCGAAATGTTCGCAACCGGCTTCACAAACCAGATTGAAGGCACCGCGCAACCAATGGACGGACCGGCTGTGAAATGGATGCAACAGACAGCTGCCACCAAAAACGCCGCCATAATGGGCAGTCTGCTCATTGCCGACAGCGGGCTCTACTACAATCGAATGCTCATCGCCTACCCCGACGGCCGCATCGACAAATACGACAAGCGGCACTTGTTCCGCATGGGATTTGAGAACGACAGCCTGACACCCGGCTCCGAAATAAAGATTTTTGAATACCGAGGTTGGAGCATCCGCCCCATTGTCTGCTACGACCTGCGCTTCCCCGTCTGGTTGCGCAACACCGGCAACAGCTACGACCTGCTTGTATGCGTTGCCAACTGGCCAACAGCGCGCCACAATGTTTTTGAGCCGTTGCTCCGTGCCCGCTCCATTGAGAATCAATGCTATACTGTGGGTGTAAACCGTGTTGGCACCGATGGGCTCGACATTGCCTACTCCGGCGGCAGCACTGTAATCGACATCTATGGAAACGTTATGAGCCGCCTGCCTGAAGGCCAAACCGGCATTGGACAAACCACCATCTCACTCACCAAGTTGAACGCCTTCCGTGAGAAATTCCCCGCTATTCTTGATGCTGATGAGTTTGAGATAAAATAACGATAACACTGACGCTGACGATAACACTAACGATAACGAAAACACTAACGATAACACTGACACTGACGATAACGAAAACGAAAAAAACGTAAACAAACCGGAATTGCGCCGTTAGGGTTAAAGAAAAGATTGGTCGTTAAAGCTTTTTCCGTGCTATTAAAAGCGCCGCAGGTGCAACCAAAAAAATCCGAAGGAATTATTTTCCGAAGATACTTTTGTATTTCTGATTTATTATTTGAAAAAATTCAATATAGACTATTTATCCATTCGGCATTCCCGCCCTGTTACCCCCTGAGAATAAACATGTTGCATAATTTAAACAACAACAAAATATAATTCTCTCAGTCATAATCATTTGTCATTTAAACATTTTAACGAATTCCAATAATGATGAATTATTGTCATTCATCAATTTTAATGAATCATTATTGACATTAAAAGAGGTTACAGATGTAAGTGCTTTTACATAATTGGCGAAGCAATATGACACATTAAGATTGTCATAATTTGCTGATACACCAATTTTGTTATCGTCTATCACACATTTTCCATAATAACTTACATCTCCACTCCTACCGTATATGCTATCATTTGGCAGAATACTTAAAGTAGTCATATCAATGGGATGCTCAATATTAAAGTTATTTGCTTCAACATAAATTAACACCCATGATGAACCTTGCAGAGCGTTTTCAATATTTAAAGAATCTATTTCGCACATAGAGAAGTAAGAATAAATAGAGTCCACATTTGTATTGAATTTGTTTTTTGACAAGAAAACTAATGTGTGAGAATCATTTTCCGCAATTAACTTTAAAGTATCAGGATTTGAATTATCATATTTATATACGTATCGCAATACACTAATATAATTCGTATACCATTCATTATCCATAACATCAGTAATTGATATATCTTCAAAATAAAGTTGGTTATCATTGACGCGATAAGTGCTTTCGTAACTATTCGCATCGTGATACCCACATATCCGGTCAGATGATACAAAAGACAAAACTATTGGATAATGGTCATTTTCTGGTTGGCATTCAATATTTTCGGTGTTAACACATTGAATGTCGGATACTAATCTCCAATCGCCATAAATAGAATCGTCACTTTCTACGATGTTGTTTCCTTCTTTGCAACATACAATTGTAGTTACCGCCATAAACACTAACAAACAAAAACGTATTTTCATATTTATTAATTACTTATTCATTCTGTCAGTTTGAAGTATCTTCATTGCTTTTCAACTGTTAATAAGATGCTTTTCAATTCTGAAATATTGGCGATGTCAAAATTGACAGAAAAAAGCTGCACGTAACAATCATTTTGTTTCAGAAAGAAATAGCCTGATGAATATTTGGCCGACGTGTAGTACAGTAACCCTTTTTCGCCAATGATTTCAATATTGGGAAATGTCTGTGTGCGAACTACACTATCGGAACCTGGCAATTTGAATTCTTTTACATATTCATTTTCGGGCGCATACAGCGTGTCATCAGTTACGTATAAATCACTGGTACAAACAATAGTGTTACCATTATCAGAGTATGCTTTAAACGAAATAGACTCATCGCCATAATTGGTGGAATAGGCGTATCCTTCTGGCACTTTTATTGTATATTCTCCCAAAATGTCAAGCACCGTGTCGGATGTCGTCTTCACATTATATGCAAAATCGACAAGCACTGATGTTATTCCTGTTTCTTCAACAACAAACTTCTTTTCCACAGTTTGAAATTCACATGACAGCACTTTCCCCGAATAGAAAATTGTGTGATAACTATGTTTGCCGGGTTTTAGGTTCACATAGACTTTTGTGTCGGTTATATTTCCATAAACAGGAGTAGCGCCATCGTAAGCGCTGTCGAGTTTGTTGCCAGGCCAAACTCCTATAAAAACACCATCAACGTAAATATTAAGCGTTGGATTACGACTATCAATAAAATCATCAATATTTGAATCGAAAATACAATTTGATTCAACTTTAGTCACTTCCGGTTTGCCAGTCTCTTCCTGTTCATTCTCAGTTACTTCCGGTTCGTCTACTACTTCCTGTTCATTCTTAACTGCTTCCGGTTCGTCGTTTTTCTTACAGGCGGCCATAGAAGCCATAACCAGCACAAAAAGTACAAACTTTTTCATAGCATTTCCGTTTCCCGCTATTCCACCTCAACATCAATCTGATTGGCTTGGACAAGGCAGAGCGTGCGCATAGTGGTTCCGGTCAGGTGTTTTTCGATTTCGGCCTGGCCTTCAGGACTTTGCAGATAGGCGCAAATCGATTCGCTGGAAACAGATTTTGGATGAATGCCGAAGAAAACCGACACCGATTTGAATGCCACCTCGCGCAGATTATCCTCCGTCACAACCAGCACTTTTTTGCCCGAACGGTGCAGTGCCACATCGCCTATCTGCGGTTGCACTGTTTTGCTGATGCAGTATAAATCAGCTATTTCTGAAAGTTTCTTTGTTGCCATAACAATTGGTTTTTATAACAAATCCTCCTGCTCATCAATCTCAACATTCATCATCTTGCGCAGGTTAATCAAAGCGTAGCGCATGCGTCCCAAAGCGGTATTGATGCTGACTCCCGTAAGGTCGGCTATCTCTTTGAAACTCATATCATAAACATATCGGTATTTGACAACGGCGCATTGCTCGGCAGGCAGATTCTCGATGCACTTGCGCAAATCGGAATGGCGCTGCTGCTGTTCGTAATCATCCTCGACATTCCTGTCGAAAATACCTATGGTGTTGAAAATGTTCTTCTCCTCGTCGTCACCCGACACAGTTGGAAGATGCTTGCTGCGGCGGTAATAGTCGATAATCAGATTGTGGGCTATGCGCATAACCCAAGGGCCAAAACGCCCGTCGTCTTTATAACTGCCGCTGTCGAGCGAGCGGACAACCTTAACAAAAGTATCCTGGAAAATGTCTTCGGCCAGCTCGCGGTTCTTGACAACCATAACAATATATGAGAACACGCGGTTCTTATAACGATTAATAAGCTCTTCAAGACATTGGAATTCTCCGCTAATGTACTGCTTAACCAATTCACAATCGGTCCGATTATGAAGTTCCATAACTACCTCCTTTTTAAGTTTTTAGAGTAATTATTTGTCGATAAGCGTTCCTCCTATTTAATTAGCGTTTTTAGTTTTGATGATGGCAAATATAGGAATTTTAGATATGCCGACGCAACATTAACATATTTTTAACTTTTGCTTTTTACCAACAGCCTTTTTTAGAACGTCAAACGCTTTTTTACGGCTTTAAACGATTTTTCAGGCTTACAAAAGCTATCTTTGCCAACCTTAATATTTGATGGAAGGCGAAAAGCACACAATGACAACAGATTGACAGACAGGTAAATATGAATAATCAGTATATCGAAATAAAAGGCGCGCGGGTAAACAATCTGAAGAATATCGACCTCAAAATTGAGCGTAACAAGCTGATTGTCATTACCGGACTGTCGGGCAGCGGCAAGTCGTCGCTGGCTTTCGACACGCTCTACGCCGAAGGACAAAGGCGCTACGTTGAGAGCTTGTCGGCATACGCGCGGCAATTTTTGGGCCGCATCAACAAGCCCGAGACCGATTATATTAAAGGTATACCGCCCGCCATTGCCATTGAACAGAAGGTATGCAGCCGTAACCCACGCTCCACAGTCGGCACATCGACAGAGATTTACGACTATCTGAAACTGCTCTTCGCCCGAATTGGCAAGACATACTCGCCCGTATCGGGGAAACAGGTGAAAAAGCACTCGGTGCAAGATGTTGTCGATTTAATATCGTCGTACCCCGAGAACACCAAAGCGATAATTCTGGCGCCGCTCAACACCGGCAAGCACACATTGTCAAAAGCGCTCGACATACTTAAACAACAGGGATTCAGCCGTTTTGAGGCCGATGGCGAGATAATCAACATAGACGATTATGCCGGCGGCGACTACAAACAGCTGAACATCGTTGTCGACCGCATTGTTGTCAACACCGAACGCGACAACCTGAGCCGCATAGCTGACTCGGTGCAGACCGCCTTTTTCGAAGGCCACGGCATCTGCATTGTCAAAATTCTGCGCGGCGGCGAAACCATTACACATGAGTTCTCGAGCCGCTTTGAGGCCGACGGCATGACATTTATGGAACCGACGGAGCACATGTTCAGCTTCAACACGCCACTTGGTGCCTGCCCCACTTGCGGCGGATTTGGCAACACCATCGGCATCGACCCCGACCTTGTTATTCCGAACAAAAGCCTGACCGTTTACGAAGGCGCAATTGCCTGCTGGCGTGGCGAGAAAGGACAGGAATGGCTCAACCAACTGATTTTCAATGCCGAAAAATTCGACTTCCCGATTTACAAACCGATAAACGAACTGTCTGAAAGTCAATATAATCTGCTTTGGACGGGCAATCGTTACTTCAAGGGCATCAACGACTTTTTCGATTACGTTGAACAGAACTCATACAAGATTCAATATAGGGTGATGATGGCCCGTTTCCGCGGACGCACCGTCTGCCCCACCTGCCGTGGCTCGCGCTTGAAAAAAGACGCTGAATATGTCAAAATTGACGGCTATTCGATTGTGGATTTGATAAATATGCCGATTGGCGAACTGAGCGGCACTGTCGAAAATATGAAACTTGACGAGCACGACAGCAAGGTGGCCAGCCGCTTGCTTGTCGAAATACGCAACCGCATCGGCTTTCTGAAAGATGTGGGGCTAAGCTACCTGACACTCAACCGTTTGTCATCGACATTAAGCGGCGGCGAGAGCCAGCGAATCAACCTTGCCACATCGCTTGGCAGTAGCCTTGTCGGCTCGCTCTACATTCTCGACGAACCGAGCATCGGTCTGCACTCTAAAGACACCGCATTGCTAATCAAAGTGTTACGCAACCTGCAACGCATCGGCAACACGGTGGTTGTGGTGGAGCACGACGAGGACATAATCCGTGCCGCCGACGAGATTATCGACATTGGTCCGCTGGCCGGGCGACTTGGCGGCGAAGTGGTTTTCCAAGGCAATCACGAACAGCTTAAAACCAGCACTAAAAGTCTTACAGCTCAATATCTTACGGGCAAAATGGAGATAGCCGTGCCCGAATATCGCCGCCCGTGGCGCAACTATATTAAAATAGAAGGCGCGTGCGAGAACAACCTGAAAAACATCGATGTGAAGTTTCCGCTGAATGTGATTACGGTTGTGACAGGCGTGTCTGGTAGCGGAAAATCGACATTGGTAAACAAGATTCTCTACAACGCTCTGCAAAAATATTACGGCGAGCAAAGCGACCAGCGGACAGGCAGTTTCCGGCAGCTATCAGGCGACCTGAAGTGCCTAAAGCGCGTGGAGTATATTGACCAGAACCCTATCGGAAAATCGACACGCTCAAATCCGGCGTCGTACATAAAAGCCTTCGACGAAATCCGCAAGCTTTTTGCGGAGCAACAGGGCGCCAAACAGCAAAATCTGACGCCGTCGTTCTTCTCGTTCAACGTAGAAGGCGGGCGCTGCGAGGAGTGCCACGGCGAAGGCAAAATCAAGATTGAAATGCAGTTTATGGCCGATGTTGAGCTTGTGTGCGAAAGCTGCCATGGCCAACGGTTCAAGCCCATTGTGCTCGACATCCGCTATCGCGGCAAAAACATCAACGATGTGCTGAATATGACTGTGAACGAGGCTGTTGAGTTCTTTAAAGAAGACGCTGACAACAGCACTTGCAAACGCATTGTGGCGCGTCTCCAGCCTTTGGTCGATGTGGGATTGGGTTATGTCAAACTCGGTCAGTCGTCGAGCACGTTGAGCGGCGGCGAGAGCCAGCGTGTCAAATTAGCGTCGTTCCTGAGTGCGGAAGAGTCCGGCACTCCTACCCTGTTCATCTTCGACGAGCCAACAACCGGTCTGCATTTCCACGACATCAACAAGCTGATGAGCTCGTTCAACGCCCTTGTCGACCGCGGCAACACAGTGCTGATTATCGAGCACAATCTGGAGGTGATAAAATGCGCCGATTGGGTTATCGACCTTGGCCCCGACGGCGGAAACGCTGGCGGAAATCTTGTCTGCGCAGGAACGCCCGAGGAAATCGCCAATTGCAAAGAGTCGTACACGGGCAAATATCTGAAAGAGAAACTAAAAGCAACCAACAGAAAATGAACGTCATAACCAACAAAGACGAACTTATTGCCGCCGTTGGCAACGCCATGGAGCACTACATTAACGAATTTTCGGCCGGCTGGTATATCGACTACACCGACCAAACCGTGGTGATGATTGAGGACTACATTTTCGAGCTTGACGAGAACAAAAAGTCTGATGTTCAATGGGAGAAAGAGATGATTGACATTGTCAAAAATCATCAGTTGGAACGCATCGACAACCCAAGCGACGATGTCAAACGGCAGGTTATGATGAACTTTGCCGAGATGCAACCCGACAAAAACACCGCCGGGCACCTTCGTTTCTCAATAATCCAGCAACAGGAGTTCGCCTCATTCGACAATGTGGTGCGTGAACTGCGCCTTGAGCATATGTGGACCGCCTTCCGCGCCGACGAATTCCGCCGCATTGCCAAGAAATGGGTTAAGAAAAAACGTTTCGATTTTGTTGACGGCAAATTGGTCAGACGGACAGACTGACACTTACCAATGAAAAAGGCCTTACGCCGAAACGCAAGACCTTCTCCCTATCAAATAATTATGAAAACAATACTTACGAAGCCGGAAGTTTGAACACCACATAGTAAGCGTTGCGCGGCACTATACTCATCACCGGCACTTTCGACGCGCTAACCATGCTCTTGGCAAACGAACCCAAGAACGACGATACCGTCTCGAATTGCTGGTGAGTGGTGATGATAACCAAATCGCCTTTGTTTTTGTCGATGAAATTGAGGACGCCCTCCACTTGGTCGTCGACGGCAAGCATTGTACCTGAGCATTTTACGCCGCGGTCGGCAATATATTTGACAACCTGATTCTGATGATTTGTCAGATTCTTCAGCACAAGTTCATCGTTTATTGTGTAAGCCGAAACGACAAGAATCTCAGCGTTCAATTTCTTTGCAATTGCCACAGCGTCAACGGTTTTCTCGCGCGACTCCTTCGATATATCCATTGGCAGAATGATGCGTTTGATATCGCCGTCGGCAGGCTCCGACTTGATAGTGATTACCGGACATTTGGCCTCCGACACAATTCGCAGGGCGTTAGTGCCGATTATCTTCTTCTTGATGTTGTCGGCGCGGCTGGTGCCCATGACTATTGCGCTTGCGCCAAGTTGTTCGGCTGTCAGCATTATGGTGTCGCAAAGTTTGCCGCGAGCGATAAGGCAGTCGAAAGCCGAATCGTCGAGGGCTGTGTGCTGATGCACAAACTTACGCATGTGTTCCTCCAGACGTTTGAGTAGCAACTCGCGCTCCGCTTCAGAAAAAAATTCCGACCATATTGGGTCGACACCTTTAATAACATTCAGGACGGTGATTCGTCCGTTAAGCACCTTGTTGAGCCGGGCCGCGTATTTTAGCCCGAAAACCGACTTGTCGGAATAATCAACAGGTACAAGCAAATGGCTGATTGATGCTTCCATTTTTTTTGTATTTTTGATTACTACAAATTTATTACTAATAAGATTTTTTGCAACAAAATTATGGCAACTTTCATTCCAGACTCCGAATTGATACTGAACAACGACGGTTCAGTTTTCCACTTGCATCTTCATCCTGAGGATATTGCTGATTATGTGATACTTGTAGGCGACCCTGACCGTGCCGCGCTTGTTTCAAGTTTCTTCTCGAAGATAGAAGTGACTGCGCAGAACCGCGAATTCCGCACATTCACAGGTCTTTACAACGGACAGCGTGTTACAGTTACATCAACCGGCATCGGCACTGACAATATCGATATTGTTGTAAATGAGCTTGATGCGGCTGTCAACATCGATTTAAAAACACGCACCATAAAGGAACAGAAACGCAAGCTGAATCTGATTCGCATTGGCACCTCGGGCGCATTGCAGGCCGACATTCCCGTCGGGACGCCGGTGATATCAGAAATGGCAATCGGTTTCGACGGCATGCTGAACTTCTACCGCGACCGTCCGAAAGTGAGCGACGCCCGCATTGAAGCGGCGTTCAAGCAACACATGAACTGGAATCCGCTACTCACCTCGCCTTATTTTGTGCGTTGCTCGGGCGATTTGATTGACCGCATCGGCTTCGACATGCGCCACGGAATGACAATTTCGGCCCCGGGATTCTACGGACCGCAAGGCCGCGTGCTGCGCCTGCCGCTGCAAGACGCCGACATCAACGACAAGATTACCGCATTTGAGTACGAAGGCCATAAAATAACCAACTACGAAATGGAGTGCTCGGCCATTTACGGACTGGGCGCATTGCTTGGCCACAACACCGTTACCGTATGCAGCATCATCGCCAACCGGCTCAGCAAAGCCGCCACCACAGGCTACAAAAACTCAATTGAAAACCTGATTGAGACTGTACTTGACAGGATAAGCGGAAAGGCATAAGTGGTTATAAGTTATAAGTTATAAGTTTTCAAAGTTTTAAGCTCGATTAGCCGATTCAACATTTCACTAAAAAGAAGATGACACAAACGGAATTCGACACATTGCTTTCGTTGCTCGACGACCCCGACGAGACCGTGAACGCAGCCGTTACTGCCGAACTTGGTAAGATGGGAAGCGACGTTCTGCCAATGCTTGAGCGCGCTTGGCAGCACTGCGACGACAAACGCATATCGAAAATACTGGCAGACACCATAAGTGCAATTCGTGTCCGCCGTATCTGTGACGAAGCGCGCGAGTGGCGCAAATCGGGTGCCCGTGACCTATTGGCCGGCGCCGCCATTTACAACCAGATTTTATTTCCGAATGTCAGTCCGCAGTCGCTCAACAGTAGAATTAACAGCATCAAGACACCGATTTGGACCGAGTTGAACGATAATCTGACGGCGCTGGAGAAAGTGCGTATCATTAACCACTTTATGTTCAACATAAACCGCTTTGCCGTTGGCGACGAGCAAACAACACAGTCGTATTTTCTAAGCACACTACTAAACACCAGCAAAGCCGGAACAAGCACTATGGCTGTTTTATACGCTATTGTGGCACAATCGCTTGGATTGCCGGTATATTGCGTCGCCCTGCCCCACAGCCTGACGTTATGTTATGTAGATGAGCTTGAAACCGATGAGTTTGAAAACAATGTGATGTTCTACATCGATGTGCGCACCCGCGGACAAGCCTACGGCAGTAGCGAGATAACCGACTATCTGCGAAGTAGCAACATCGACCCGAAAACAAGTTATTATAAACCCTGCAGCAACTTGAAAGCAATAGTATATTTGCTATCTTTGCTGGCCGCACATTTTGCCCGGCTCCGCGACGAGCGTGAACAAACGTGTATGCAAATAATTGAAATTCTAACAAATAAACAATAGACTTAAAATGGCAAACGAACTTCAAAACGAACCACAGGAACAGGAAATCGACTTAATTGATTTAATTGGACGTGCCTGCCGCTGGACTGGAAACTTGATTGAAAAAGTATTCAAAACCGTTCTATACTTTTTTGTCCGCAACAGGTATTGGTATCTGCTGCTTTTGGCCATAATTGTGATAACCTCATTATTATCTCACAAAACCAGCACAAAACAATACACTTGCCGTATGATTGTGGAAACACGCCGCGTAAACGCTAAAGATGTTATAAACTTGATAAACAATTGGAATTACACCAATTATAATAATGATGACAACATATTGTCAATCCATGGTTGCTATCTGCTCGATTATAACAGAGACGGCATAGAAGACAAAATTGAGCCATACTCTGCAACAGAGACAACAGACACAACCATTCTCAACAAAAGACTAACCGGACGATTTGCCGTAGAAGCCCGCATGCTCAATGCCGTTTATGACAGTGTGCTTGCCGATGTGAAGAACAAAATACTAGATTACATCAGCAACGATGCTTGGGTAATTGACCGCAACGAGCGCACCATTAAGGAACAAAAAGCAATGATAGCTCGCATGGAAAAGGAAATGGAACAACTTGACAGATTAAAAAACTCAGAATATTTCCAAGGGAAAAACCAATACAAACTTGACAAAAACGGTGGACTGATGATGGTAAATGAAAAGGACAAACATTTGTACCATGGCG
>JAFZKK010000091.1 GCA_017551905.1 Salinivirgaceae bacterium | reverse complement strand
CGGCATCAACATCGATTATATGTACGCTTTTGCCGACGGCGGCAGCGCCAAAGTGGTGATTCGCAGCGACTCGAACGAGCGTCTGATTGACATTCTGCAGGCCAACAAGATGGAACTTGTGGCTTCGAACCAAGTTTACAACGTCGATTAAATGGCTGATTTACTGACTTCTGCCAAAAAGTTTTTTGGCGCCGACCGCTTTGTCGAGGCGTGCGGAATTGAGATTGTCGAGTGCCGCGAAGGCTATGCCCGTTGCGAGGTTAAGGTGGCCGACTGGCACTTGAACGGCATCAACAAAATTCAAGGCGGCTTGCTGTTCACCATTGCCGATTTTGCGGCGGCGGTGGCGGGTTTCACTCTTGGCCGCGTGGCGGTGTCAATCAACGCTGACATCTCGTTTTTCAGGAACTGCGACAACGGCACCTTAACAGCCGAAGCCACTGTTATCTCGGCTACAAACAACCTCTGCACGTGCAGTGTTGATGTGGTTTGCAACGATGTGAAACTTGCTAATGTGAAAGTGGGGCTGTTTAGAACGAAGCAGGAAATTCCTATATAAAATAAGTATCCACAAACTTGAATGCGAAATATGAAAGACTTTATTAAACGACTGTTCCTGAACGATAAAGCCATTTTGGCCGTTATCATTATCAATTCAATAGCCATATTTCTGCAAGAATGTGGTTTAGGTTTGCATTTCATTGATATTATTGATATTATGTGCACATTCATCTTCATAATTGAGATGAGTGTTAAAATATCGACCTTTGGTTTTCGCCAGTATTGGTCGGAAGGCTGGAACAGGTTTGACTTTACGTTGGTGGTTATGTCTTTGCCATCGGTTGTGGCATTGTTCGTCCCAACAACGCTCGACAACCTGTCGTTCTTCCTGGTACTGAGATTGTTCAGGGTGTTCCGTTTTTTCCGTGCCGTACACATATTTCCAAACATCGCCACTATAGCCAGAAATTTTTGCAAAGCAATGAAAGAGACCTTGGGTATCTTCTTCGGCTATTTTGTTCTGATAATCACATTTGCACTCATCTGCTGTTCTTTTCTTAAGGAATTATCTCCGGAATACTTTGCAACACCCTTACAATCAATCTATTCGATATTCCGTTTGTGCACAGGCGAAGGCTGGTACGAGATTCCCGACGCCGTGGCTGCCTCTACTACGCCTTTATGGAGTCACATTCTGCGTATCTTCTTCTGTTTGATGCTGATAGGTGGCGGCATAATCGGTTTGTCGCTCATCAACTCGATATTTGTTGACAGTATGGTTAGTGACAACAACGAGGACATCAAAAAACAGCTCAATCAGCTTGAGGAGAAGCTTGACCGAATTGAGAAACTGCTTGAGTCGAAATCGGAAAAGCAATAGAAACGGTTGATTATCAAACCGATTCGGGTGTTGGAAGATTTTTTCACTTCTCTCCCGTTACACTATTGCAAATTAAGAGCAAACTAGCTATCTTCACAATGTTTGCAACACTAATGTCTAACTAAAACATTTACAACAACATGACACCAACCGAAATTATCACTCTCATTGTTGTCGGCGCTTTGGCCGGCTGGTTGGGCAGCCTGCTTTTCAAAGGTAAAGGCATGGGGCTCGTAGTTAACTTCCTTATCGGTATTGTCGGCTGCTTCTTCGGTGGCTGGCTTTTCGATGTGCTCAACATTAGCCTGAAGATTTTTAAGGGCGATTGGAAATGGCTTAATGCAGTTATCATCGGAGCCATTGGAGCGTTTATCCTCTTGGTTATTATCAATCTGGTTTTCAAAAAGAAAGGAAAGAAATAACAAGCGACATCACGAAAAGGCCAGACTTTGTGTTTGGCCTTTTTTGTTTTAAATAGAATCAATTGATGTTTACCAAGCAATTATTTGACCTTCAAGATATTGCATACGGCGATTTCCAAGCAAAACTGATGCCGACCATCGACCGAAGCGCCATAATTGGAGTTCGCACGCCTGCCATTCGCACGCTGGCGCGGCAAGTGGCCAAAACCGATGAGGCGCGCACTTTCATAAGCCAACTGCCCCACCGATACTACGAAGAGAACAACCTGCACGCCTTCATTATTGAACAATCGCGCGATTTTGACGAGGCGCTGCGGCTCACAAATCAGTTTCTGCCCTACATCGACAACTGGGCAACTTGCGACTCGTTCACGCCAAAAGTTTTCGGTAAGCACCCCGATGAGCTACTTAAGGCCGTTGACGGCTGGATTGTGAGCAACCACACTTACACCATCCGCTACGCCATACGCATGCTTATGGCCTTCTTTCTCGATGAGCGTTTCAAGCCCGAATACGCACAGATGGTGGCCGCTGTAAAATCGGAGGAGTATTACATTAAAATGATGATTGCGTGGTATTTTGCCACGGCTTTGGCCAAACAATACGATGCCACTGTCGGATTCATCCGCAACCGCTGCCTCGACCCTTGGACGCACAATAAAGCCATTCAGAAAGCCATTGAAAGCTACCGTGTTAGCAATGAGCAGAAAGAAGAATTGAGGGAGCTGAAGGTTTAGAGTTAAGTGATTAATGATTAAAGTATAAAGTTAAATAGACGATTTAAAATATTATGCATTAATCATTTGTCTTTAAAAATTCATCTCTTATACCTTATCGCTTATGCCTTATAAATTATTCCTTCCATTCCTTGCCAAGCGCAGTGTATAGAATAATCTTCAAATCGAGCCAAAGGCTTTGACATTCGATGTAGATTTTGTTGAGCCGAACTTTGTCGGGCCAGATAACGGTATCGTTATATTCTTGTGGATTAGGTTGTTGCTTCAGAATATCGTCTTCGTTACGATATTTAAGCGAGGCGATGCCTGTCAACCCCGGTTTCAGTTTCAGAATCACACGGTCGTCGCCAGTGAGTTGGTCGGCATAGCCGGGAACATCGGGACGCGGCCCGACAAGACTCATATCGCCTTTCAATATATTCCATAACTCGGGCAGCTCATCGAGTTTGGTGCGGCGCAGAAAATCGCCGGTCTTTGTTATGCGGCTGCTGTCGAGTGTCGAAATGGAATTTTCTTCAACTCCCGCCATTGTGCGGAATTTGACCATGACAAACTTTTTGCCGCCCTGTCCTATCCGTATCTGCTTGAAAAACACGGGTCTGCCATTAGCGACAAGCACCACAAGGGCGATTATCACAAACAGCGGCAGAAGCGCTATAATGGCCACCAACGCGACCATCCGGTCAAAAATCCATTTTACCATCGGCAATAATATTGGCGCAAAACTATAATAATATTGGCTAATACCGACAACGACGAACCATAAACAACTTTTTTAATCGGAAACAAAACAGCCGATTATTCGAATATATTTGCAACTCAAAACAATAGGATGTGAAAAAATTCATCAATGCGATAAAATACGTGATTTTTCTTGCCATAGGCGTGGCCATCTTCTACTATATCTACAAGGAATTTGACTTGCAAACGCTTAAGGCACAGATAAATAACATTAACTGGTGGTGGATTGGCGCATCGATAGCCGCAGGATTGGCGAGCCACATAACGCGCTCGATGCGCTGGCAGATGCTGATAACCTCGACCGGTCACACAGCAAGCCTTCCGCGCACTTTCTGCTCGGTTATGTCGATGTATTTCACAAACCTGATAATTCCGCGAGGAGGCGAGATTGTCCGTTGCACCGCCCTTGCCCGCACCGATAACATTCCGTTTGCCGTGCTACTTGGCACCGTGGTTGTTGAGCGCACCGTCGATACAGTGCTGATGCTTGCTTTGGTGGCAGTTGTGGTTGTGGCTCAAATCGATTTCCTGAAAGGATTTTTCGCCGTTCCCGGACACGAAGGAATGTTAGATAAAATCAGTTTTTTGTTCTCGCCCTGGTTTTGGGTTATCGGGATAATTGCAGGAATATCAGTGGTTTATCTCATCTGGCGCTATCGTAACAACATTGCGCGCGTCCGATTCATGCAACCGATGATTGGATTGCTCATAAAATTTGGCGACGGCCTTAAATCTATTGCCCACCTTGAGCGCCCAATGGTTTTCATTGCAGAGTCGCTATTTATCTATGTTACTTATTTTCTGATGCTTATAGCCACATTCCACAGCTTCGGCCCGACCGATAATCTGTCGTTTGGAGCCGGAGTAACCACCTTCACCATGGGCAGCCTTGCAATGCTGGCACCCGTGCAAGGCGGCATCGGGCCATGGCATTTCATGGTTTATGAGACACTTGCACTCTACGGCGTGGCTCTTGCCGACGGCAAAATCTTCGCACTAATCAGCCACACCGCCAACAACGGATTCTGCCTTATTGTTGGCGCCGTTTGCCTTGTTTATCTGACTGTTGTGGGAAAGAAACGTGAGGTTGATGTGTGATTGATGGTCGTTGAACAAAGTGTAATGAATATAAAAATAGGTAATAGTTATATTAATTCACGTATTTTTACGTATTAAACATCTTTGACTATCAGTCGTTTACTCCAACCCCCAAAAATTCTTCTACGAATTTCACTTAAAAGAATTTATTTAAAAAGTTCGGCTTGATTTTTGCTTAAAAACGGCTAAATTTGCGGCAAAAAAGCAAAATATAGTTATAACTTTTTAAAATATTAATTATGAGCAATTTAGATTTAACAAAGTACGGCATTGCAGGCTCAACTGTAATCGCACACAACCCTTCGTTCGAAGAACTCTACAAGGCAGAAATCAATCCTGCTCTTGAAGGCTACGAAAAAGGTCAGGAAACTGAACTTGGCGCAGTAAACGTTATGACTGGTATCTTCACTGGTCGTTCGCCGAAGGACAAATACATTGTTGACAACGACGAGAGCCACAACAACGTTTGGTGGACATCGGACGCTTACAAGAACGACAACCACCCAATGAGCGAGGCTGTTTGGGCAAAAGTTAAAGACATCGCCATCAAAGAGCTGTCTAACAAGAAGTTGTATGTTGTTGACGCATTCTGCGGCGCTAACGAAGCTACCCGCCTGGCTGTACGCTTTGTACTCGAAGTTGCTTGGCAGGCTCACTTCATCAAGAATATGTTCATCCAACCGACAGAAGCAGAGTTGAAGAACTTTGAGCCTAACTTTGTGATTTACAACGCATCGAAGGCTAAAGTTGAGAACTTCAAAGAACTTGGCCTGAACTCTGAGACTTGCGTTGCCTTCAACACAAAGAGCCGCGAGCAAGTCATCATCAACACCTGGTACGGCGGTGAAATGAAGAAGGGTATGTTCTCAATGCAGAACTACTACCTGCCTCTTCAGGGCATCGCATCAATGCACTGCTCGGCCAACACCGATATGGAAGGCAAGAACACCGCTATCTTCTTCGGTTTGTCAGGAACTGGCAAGACCACCCTTTCAACCGACCCGAAACGTCTGCTTATCGGCGACGACGAGCACGGCTGGGACGACGAAGGCGTGTTCAACCTCGAAGGCGGCTGCTACGCAAAGGTTATCAACCTTTCGAAAGAGAACGAGCCTGACATCTACGGCGCCATCAAACGCGACGCTCTGCTTGAGAACGTTACTGTTGACAAGAACGGCAAAATCGATTTCGCCGACAAGAGCGTAACCGAAAACACCCGCGTTTCTTACCCGATTGACCACATCAAGAACATTGTTAAGAAAGTGGCTGGCAAGAGCGCAGGTCCTGCTGCAAAGAACGTTATCTTCCTTTCAGCTGACGCATTCGGCGTTCTGCCTCCGGTTTCAATCCTGACTCCTGAACAAACTCAATACTACTTCTTGAGCGGCTTCACCGCTAAATTGGCTGGTACAGAGCGTGGTATCACCGAACCGACTCCGACATTCTCGGCTTGCTTCGGTCAGGCATTCCTTGAGCTGCACCCGACAAAATATGCTGAAGAGCTGGTTAAGAAAATGAAAAAATCGGGCGCAAAGGCTTACCTGGTTAACACTGGCTGGAACGGCACTGGCAAACGTATCTCGATTCCTGACACTCGTGGCATCATCGACGCCATCCTCGACGGTTCAATCCTGAAGGCTGAAACCAAGAAGATTCCATTCTTCGACTTCGAAGTTCCGACCGCTCTGCCGAAAGTTAATCCTGCTATCCTCGACCCGCGCGACACTTATGCAAACGCATCGGAATGGGAAGCAAAAGCAAAGGATTTGGCTGCCCGCGTCATCAAGAATTTCGACAAATACACAACCAACGAAGCTGGCAAGGCACTCGTTGCTGCAGGTCCGAAACTCTAATCGGGCTGTTCGAAAATATTTATTCAGAAACCCTGCCGTTTGGCGGGGTTTTTGTTTATATGTTGGTTTGTGTAAAGGGGAATGTGTAAAGTGTAATGTTGAGAAGGTTGAGTGAGTTGAGTTGGTTGAGTAAACTAAACAGCGAAGCGCTAAACCTTAAACCTGTTAAACAGCGCAGCGTTTCAACTTTAAACTAAACACTTACCTCTAAACTTCTAAACTCTAAACTTCTAAACTCTAAACATTAAAAATGAACGAATATATTTTGTGCGGAATTTTGTGTGTGGCGGCCTATCTGATTGGCTCGATACCCACATCGGTGTGGATTGGCAAAGGTTTTTACGGCATCGATGTGCGTGAGCACGGCAGCGGCAACGCCGGTACAACCAACACCATCCGCGTGCTGGGCACCAAACCGGGCTTGATTGTCTTTGCAATTGATTTGCTGAAAGGTTTTTTAGCCGTTTGTATGGCGCATTTCTCGAGTTACGAGTGCGGCACAGAGCCGTTTGTCAACCTGCAACTGCTGCTCGGTGTGTTCGCCGTTCTGGGGCACATCTTCCCACTTTATGCGCATTTTAAAGGCGGCAAAGGCGTTGCAACACTGCTTGGCATTGCCGTAGCGTTAAGTCCGCTTGCGGCGCTGGCGTGCTTTGTGGTATTCGTCATTGTGCTGCTTATCAGCAAATATGTGTCGCTGGGTTCAATGCTCGGCGGTCTCACCTTCCCCATTATGATTATCTTCGTTCTCAAGATTCATATCGTATCGCTAATGGTGTTTGCCGTGGCCGAAGCCGTGCTGCTGATTATCACGCATAAAAAGAACATTGTCAGACTGATACATCACGAAGAGAATAAGTTTTCGTTTAAGAAGAAGGTTGAGAACGTAAACTGAGAACGCTGGCACTAACGCTTACACTAACACTGACTCTGACACTAACACTAACACGGTCAAGCGCTTCAGTAAGATTCCGAAGATTCTTTCCTCCTTCAATCCTTCAATAAGTCAATCCTTTATTTAATCTGTCAATCAGACAATCCGTAATTGCTTTGTCGGATAAAAAAGGCAGTTTGGGAAGAATAAACGCATATTCTTCTATGAATTATTTTGGTTGCGATGAATAGATTTAATATTTGCATCGTAAAATCAAAGCAACTATTGTCATGAGCACTATCGAAACCATGGACAACAATATCAGCAAAAAACCTCAGGTTTTCAAGATATTGATACACAGCGTAATATGGGTATTCCTATTATGTATGCCAATACTGCTGTCAACTAATAACGCAAATCACGAATTTCATTTCATACATATAGTCGAACGCTGGTGGGTGTCGATATTCCTATATGCGATAGTCTTCTATATCAACTATTTAACAATGGTTGACAAGTTGTTCTTCGGTAAGAAAAAGATTCTGTTCTTCGGAGCCAACATACTGATACTATTCGCATTAGCTTGTGTCAGTCTGTCAATCAGAATAGTGTTTTTCAACTGGCGGGCGGTTCCACACCACATGGAATTCATTTATTGGTATTGTTTCAGCACAATGTTCAGCATGGTACTGCCAATGGTTATGGCCATAGCCATTCGCATCTACGAGCATTGGCAGGAGATTGAAACCAAACACCAGAAAAGTGCCGCCGAGCAACTGCAAACTGAATTGAAACATCTTGAGTATCAGATACAACCGCACTTCTTCTTCAACTCGCTCAACAACATCTACTCGCTGGTTGACATATCGCCGGAGCGCGCAAAAGAGACTATACACAATCTGAGCAAGCTGATGCGCTATCTGCTATACGAGACCAACAGCTCGCTTGTTCCGCTCGACGGCGAGATAGCCTTTATGTCGAAATACATTGAGTTGATGAAACTGCGTTCGGCGGCCACAACCGTTGTCGAATACGACTTCCCCGAGAACACCAACGGCATTGAAGTGGCACCGCTGATGTTCATCTCGCTAATCGAAAACTCGTTCAAGCACGGAATACTGCCGCAAGGCAAGTCGGAGCTGAAATTCAGCATGAAAATCGAAGGCCGGAAGATTATCTTCCAAACCAGCAATCCATATTTTGAGGAGGTTGGCAGCAATCTGACAGGCGGCTCGTCAATCGGCCTTGAGAACATCAGACGCCGGCTGAACCTGATTTATCCCGACAAATCGGAATTCTACACCAAAATCGAAAACGGCAAATTCATCGCCTATCTGTCGATTGAAGCATAAAACCGAAAAATCAGCTTTGGTTTTCGCAGGAGTTATTATCTTTATGCTTGAAAACTCAAAAGAGCGATTTTATGGAACAGAAAATAACTTGCCTGATTGCCGACGACGAGCCAATGGCTTTGGATTTGATTGAAAGCTACGTCAACAAAACACCTTTTTTGGAGCTTAAAGGCCGATGCACCAACGGTTTCGAGGTGCTTGACCTGCTGGCCAAGGAAGAAGATATCGACCTTCTGTTTTTGGACATTCAGATGCCCGGACTGAATGGCCTTGAGCTGTCGAAGACGCTGCGCAAGAAGAACCGCGTGATATTCACCACCGCTTTCGACAAATACGCGCTTGCTGGCTTCAAGGTCGAAGCGCTCGACTATCTGCTTAAACCATTCGACTACAACGAGTTTCTGACGGCCGCCAACCGCGCGCTTGAATGGTTCACACTGCAGCGCGGCAGCAACAACAAACCGACAATAAGCAACGATTATATGTTTGTGAAGGCCGATTACAAACAGATTCGCATTGATTATGACGATATTCTGTACTTCGAAGGCCTGAAAGACTACATCAAGATTTGGCTGAAATCGAAGCCGCGCCCCATTCTGACGCTGATGAGCCTGAAAACGCTTGAGGAGAATCTGCCTGCCGACAGGTTTATGCGCGTGCACAGGTCGTACATTATCTCGCTTAACGAGATAAAATCAATCGAGCGCAACAGCGTCATGATAAACAATCAGTGTATTGTTATCGCAGACAAATACAAAGACGATTTCTACGAGTTTGTGCAGAAGAAGTCGATGCAGTAATTGTTTAATTCAATTTGGCTAAATCGTCGTTCATGCTGAACATGACGCGGTTTTGCTCTGTCGATACCTTGACACCTGGTGTTGATGCCACCAGTTTCGACAGCGACGAGAATCCATAGTCCGACGGCTTGAATTCCGGCACATCGTCTCTGATTTTCTTGCCGATAACGTCGAGCGGATACTTGTTTGGCGCAATCTCCTCTCCTTCAATGGCTTTCTGAAGCAAGACGGCAAATTTAGCAATGAGTTCGCCTTTCGATTTGTCGGACTTCGCCTTCAGCTTGTCGTTCGATTTTTGAAGTTTGGCAAGCTGTTTCTCAATCTTTTTGTTGTCGCTGGTTGCCGTGCGCAGCTCTTTTTTCACGCTCGACAGCTCTTTCCGCAAATCGGTCATGGCCTTGTTCTTATCTTTTATCTTAACGGCCTGAGCCTTAATGGTTTTGTCCCTTTCGGCCATTTTCGAGTTCAGCGTTTCAACCATATTCTTCAGCCGCATCGGGTTTGCCGTGTCAACCGACGATGCAAGTTTGTCCTGATTGATGAATATGTTGCAGATACTCACAAAGTTATAGTTGGTTTTGTGTTGACCTACGCCTATCACAACTTTGTCTTCGTTGCGGATTCTGACGGCAAGATTGCTGAAATCTCCGTCACTCGAAACTATTGCAAAAGCGTCGTAATTGCCCGTATGCAGCAAATCCATGGCGTCGATGACCAAAGCTATGTCAGTGGTGTTTTTCTGCGTGCTGTGGACGAAATGGTGCATTGTACGCAAAGCGCAAATCGACACCACATCCTTCCATGCCTGCAGCTTCTCCTGCGACCAATCGCCATAAACCCTTTTGGTTGTTATGGTGCCCAATTGTCCAAGTTTAGTCAATATGGCCTCAACTTTCTGACGGTCAACATTTTCCGCATCGATAAGCACAGCTATCGACGAAAACTTGACATCGGGCAACTGTTCGTTTTTTCTTGCCATGACGGATGTTATAAATAACTATTTTACAGTTTGATAGCCTTTGCAATCAACTTCAAATCGGCCAGCACAATGGCCGTCATTGCCTCAAGGATTGGCGGCACGCGCAGGGCGATGCAGGCGTCGTGGCGGCCACGGACTTGCAGCGGCTCAACCTTGCCTGTCTCGAAATTGAAGGTCTGCTGCTCGCGGCTGATACTCGATGTTGGCTTCACGGCAATGCTGAAATAGAGTTCGTTGCCATTGGTGATGCCGCCGTTGATGCCGCCAGCGTTGTTGGTGGCGGTGGTGCCTTTGGCGTCGATTATGGCGTCATTGTGTTCAGAGCCAAGCATTTGTGCGGCCTTAAAACCGCTGCCAAACTCGATGCCTTTGACGGCGGGAATGGCAAAAACTGCGTGGCTGATGAGTGACTCAACCGAGTCCCAGAACGGCTCGCCAAGCCCGACGGGCAGCCCCGTAACACGGCAATCGACAATGCCGCCAATCGAGTCGTTCTGCGCCATTGCGCGCTCCACAGCGACCTCAATGTCGGTTTGACCGCCAACTTCACGGATATTTGCCTTAATATCAATACCTTCCAAAATTTTCTTTGCCACAACGCCAGCCGCAACAATGCCCACCGTGATGCGCGCCGAAAAATGACCGCCGCCACGGTAGTCGTTGAAACTCTGATACTTGCAACGGCCCGTAAAATCGGCGTGGCCAGGACGCGGTTGCGCCACAAGATTGGCATAATCCGACGAGTGCGTGTTCGAGTTTTTGAACAAAATGGTAATGGGCGTGCCCGTTGTGTGGCCGTTGAAAACACCCGACACAATCTCGGGCTCGTCGGCCTCGGTGCGTGGCGTGGTGCCCTTTGCGCCGCTTTTGCGGCGGGCAAGGTCAGCGTCGAAATCGGTCTTTTCGAGCGCGATTCCAGCGGGGCAGCCGTCAATCACCACTCCCACTTGCGCGCCGTGCGACTCGCCAAAAATGCTCACTCTGAAAATTCGTCCGAAAGTATTCATAATCAATATTTTGTTTAATTGGTGAATCGGTGAATCGAAGGGTAAGTGGTGAGTGTTTAGTGTTTAGTTTAAAGTTTAATGGTTTAACCTAAAGTCATTCAATCACTTATCCCTTTTGCCATTTGCCTTATCGCCTTTTCATTTTTAATTGTTCATTGTTAATTTTTCATTCACCTTTCAATCACACTCTCCAAATCCTCAAAAAATCCAGGGTACGACTTGCCGACGCACTCCGTGCCCTCGATTGTTACCGCACCCGACGCATTTAACGCGCACAATGCCAACGACATAGCCATTCGGTGGTCGTTGCAGGCCGAAGCCACAGCGCCGCTTATCGAGCCGCCGCTGACAATCATTTCGTCACCGTCGAGCGCAATGCCGACGCCCAACTTGCCCAACTCGCGCTGAATGGCCGTGGCGCGGTCGCTCTCCTTGTGGGTGAGACGGTGCACGCCGCGGATTGCCGATTTTCCGCTGCAATTGGCCGCCAGAGCCGCCAGAACAGGGAAAAGGTCGGGGCAGTTGGTGGCGTCGAAACGGAACGGCTGCAAGTTAGCGTTTTTATTGACAATCAAATTATTATCGGCGTCAAAAGTGAATCGCGTGCCTGTCAGTTCCAAAACCTTGAGAATGGCACGGTCGGCTTGAGCCGATTGCGGGTTCAAACCGCTGATTTTCAGGTCGCCAGCAATAGCTGCGGCCACAATCAGCGCCGCCGCCCCACTCCAATCGCCTTCAACGCGATAATGGGCGCAACGATATTGCTGTCCGCCTTTTATTGTAAATTGCTCATAATTAGCATTTTCAACCGCCACACCAAAGTCGCGCATAATCTGCAAAGTCATATCAATGTATGGGCGGCTTGTCAGACTATCGACCACGAGCGTTGAATCGGCGCAAACGGTTGGCAATGAAATAAGTAAGCCAGTCAAAAACTGCGAACTGACCGAGCCGTCGACAGTGGCGCGGCCACCTTTCATTGGACCGCAAACCGTGATTGGCAAAAGGCCGTCGGCGCACTCGAAACGGGCACCCAACTGCCGCAGCGTGTCGGCCATAAAACCCACAGGCCGCTGCGTGAGCGAGCCTTCGCCTGTCATTTGCACCGCGCTGCCCAAAAGTGCCGCGATTGGGGTGAACATTCGTAGCGCAAGCCCAGATTCGCCGCAATGCAAATGGTTGCCGTTCAATCCGTTAGCGGGCGGCGTAATGGTCAGCCGTCCGTCGGCTTCCAAAACCTCGCAACCAAGGCTCCGAGCCACTCCAACAGCCGCGCGGCAGTCGTTGCAATCCGACAGATTGCTGATTTCGGTCGGCTCCGCCGACAGCACGGCAAGCGCAATGGCCCGCTGCATATAACTTTTCGACGGCGGCGCTGTCACCGTTCCAGCAACTTTCGACGGTTTTATTGTAAGATTCATTTTGCAGTAATCATTTTCTTCATTTTCAGCATTATAGCCTCGTCAATCTGACCAGGGGCGGTGGCTCCAGCGGCCTCGTTGGCCACAAAAGTGAACGGCGCGCCCATTGTTATGGCGGCAATCCGTGTGACGGCGCCAACGCTGCCCATTCCTATTGCAAGTATCTGATAATCGGCATTATACAGATTCAACAGATTGAGCACGTCGGCCTTTGTGTGGCACATACAAGCCAACTTGACAACGTCGGCTCCCATTGAGTGAGCAATATCAGCAATTTGCTGCAATTCAAGAAATTGCGGCGTTTCGTCGTAGTTGTGGTACGACACAATCACGCGGCAGTTGTGGCGGCGCGCCGTGGCGATAATCTCGCGGCGGTAATCGTCGTCGGCCTCAATCTCAACGTCGACCCACGCGGCGCCACCCTCGATGGCGGCCTGCAAAAGCGCTTTCTGCTCGCTCTGCGACACCCCGATAGGGCGGCAAGTTGCAAGCATATTCGGGTGAGTTCCAAACAGTTGGCGCACTTTGTCGGGTGTCAAGCCCGACTCCTCAATGCGGATTTCGACCATTTCGGCGCCCTCTGCAAGGTGGCGGATATTGTCGAATCCCTTCTGCGCTATCGAACGGCAAAGTGCGGTCATAACTCTATCTGTTTCAGTTCGTTAATATCAATTTTCTCAATCACCACGTCGCCAATTCCGCGCATTAGCACAAAGTTGATTTGCGTGCCTTCGCGCTTTTTGTCGAGTTCGAGAGCGTTGTAAATTGCTTGTTTATCGCCAGTTATGACGGTCGGCAAGTTCAGCGACTGCAACAGACGGACAATGCGGTCGGCGTCGGGTTGCGACAACAGTCCGCGCTTGACCGAAAGCCGCGCAGCCACCACCAGTCCAAGGCTGACAGCCTCGCCGTGACTCACTCCAAGCACCTTTTCGGCGGCGTGGCCGTAGGTGTGCCCAAGGTTGAGTTTGCGGCGCTCGCCGTGCTCCTTCTCGTCGCGGTTGACAATGGCCGACTTGATGTTGACCGAATTCTCGACCAGCGCCTCAATCACTTCGGGCTCGCGAGCCAATGCACGGGCGGCGTTATTTTCAAGATACTCAAACATTTGACGGTCAGCAATAAGCGTGTGCTTGACAATTTCGGCAAATCCGCAGTTGAGTTGCTGCGGCTGCAAAGTGTTGAGAATCAGCGGGTCGCAAATCACAAAACGCGGCTGATTGAACGTGCCAACCATATTCTTGAATCCTTCGAAATTGACACCGTTTTTTCCGCCCACGCTTGCGTCGACTTGAGAGAGCAAAGTGCCTGATATAAAGCCAAATGCAATGCCGCGCTGATAGATTGACGCCGCAAATCCCGCCACGTCGGTGACAATGCCGCCGCCAACCGCCAGCACAAAGCCTTTGCGGTCGATTTTCAGTTCGAGCATTCGGCCGATGATGTCGGAAATGGTGGCCAAAGTTTTCGACTTCTCTCCCAACCCGATTTCGATTATCGGATAATCGGCGAAATACTTGCCATACAGGCGGTTAACGTTGGTGTCGGTGATGACCACCACCTGCTCCGTCGGCAGATATTTCTTGAAATTGCGGAAACTCTCGCCAATCAGAATCTGCGAATCGCCCTGCGTCCCGTGGATTGTTAAGGTTTTCACTGTTTTAAATGTTTTGTTTAATCGGTGAATCGGTGAATCGGACAATCGATTAAACGATTAACCAGTTGACCGATTCAACGTCGGTTACTCCCCATTCATTATCTTATTTTGCTTATTGATAGACTCTTGGTGAATGGCCTTGAAGACTGTGGACAGGAACTCCGCGCTCAAGTTGTGCTCGGCGCCTTTGGCCACAATCTTGCTGATGATTTCGTCCCAACGAGTGGGCTGTAAAATGGTGATATTGTGCTCTTTCTTGTATTGGCCAATCTGTTCGGCAATCTTCATACGGGCGTCGAGAGTCTTCAGAAGGTCGTCGTCGTACTTGTCGATTTTCAAACGAAGGTCGTCCAAAGTCTCTTTCAGCGACTGACTAACCTCAACGTCGCGCAACACCAACGATTTCAGCAACTTATCCAACTCGGCGGGCGTCACTTGCTGCTTGGCGTCGCTCCAGGCCTCGGCGGGATTGCGGTGGCTCTCGATGATGAGTCCGTCGAAGTTCAGGTCGAGCGCCTTCTGCGAAACCTCCTGCAGCAACTCGGTGCAGCCCGAAATGTGCGACGGGTCGCAAATCATTGGTATTCCAGGCATTCGGCGGCGGAACTCGATGGGCAACTGCCACTGCGGAACGTTGCGGAAACGCGTCTTCTCGAACGACGAAAAACCACGGTGAATAACGCCAACTTTCTTCAAGCCTGCGCCCAAAACGCGCTCAACGGCGCCCACCCAAAGTTCGACGTCGGGGTTGACGGGATTCTTCACAAATACAGGAATATCAACGCCTTTCAGCGCGTCGGCGACCTCCTGCATAGCAAACGGGTTGGCCGATGTGCGGGCGCCAATCCACAGAATGTCGACTCCAGCGCGAAGGGCCTCGTAAACGTGCTTTACGTTGGCAACCTCGGTGGCGGTGAGCATTCCAACCTCCGATTTCACCAGTTTCAGCCACTCAAGTCCCTCTGAACCAACGCCTTCGAACGAGTTCGGACGGGTGCGCGGTTTCCAGATTCCTGCGCGGAAAACCTCAATGCCAATCGCTTTCAGGCCGCGAGCCGTCTCCAGCACTTGGTCGGCGGTCTCGGCGCTGCACGGTCCTGCAATCACCACAGGACGCTTTGTGTTTTTCAATATTCCCCACTCTGCAAGCGGGCTTTCGTTTGTGTTCATATCGCTATTTTTTTGATTTTCAGACTTCTGACTACCGTTTTTGGTGAATCGGCCAATCGGTTAATCGAAGCCTAAATTGTTAATTATTAATTGTTAATTCCATTTTTTTTGTGTTTGGTGTTAGGTTTTGGGTGTTGGCGGACGCGATGAATCGCGTCCCTACTAATGCCTAATGCCTTCTATTTCAACACTCTACGAATCTTATTGGCTTGGTCAATCATATCGTAAACGGCTTTGTTGTCGTCGGCCTCCAGATTCTTCTTAAATTCCTGTAGATATTTGATATAGGTGTCGAGCACGATGAGCACGTTGTCTTTGTTCTGCTCGAAAATCGGCTGCCACATTGCCGCCGAACTCTTGGCCAGACGCACCGTCGAGTCGAAACCGCCCGACGCAAGGTCGAAAATGTGCTTCTCGTTCTTCTCCTTGTCGAGCACCGTCAGCGCGAGCGCGAACGAACTGATGTGCGAAATTGCCGACACGTAAGCCGTGTGGACGTCGTGGTTGGCGCTGTTCATATAGATGATGCGCATATTCATTGCCTCGTACATTCGGCGCACAAGGCTGACAGCGGCCACGTCGCTCTCCTCGGTGTCGCACAGAATGGCCACCTTGCCCTCGAACATATTGGCCTTGGCCGCCCACGGACCCGAATATTCGGTGCCCGCCATTGGGTGCGATGCCACATAGCGCTGACGTTTGGGGTGGTATTTCACCCAATCGCCCAACTTCGATTTCACCGAACACATATCGGCAACTACCTGATTATCATTGATAATATCGAGCACCGCAGGCAGCACCTTGAGCGCTGCGTTGACGGGCACGGCCACCAGAATCAAATCGGCGCGGCGCACACCGTCCTCAAACTCGCAAATCTCGTCGACAATGCCGATGTGTTGCGCCCCCGACGCGTTAATCGGGTCGTTATCAACACCGATGATGTGGTCGGCGAACTTGTGGCGGCGAATGTCGATGGCCGTCGAGCCGCCAATCAAACCTAATCCTATAACTGTTACTACCATAATTATTTATTGATTTTTGATTGTTGATTTTTGATTTTCGATTTTTGATTCGGACGCCATAATATGACGTCCTACAATTCCTAACTCCTAAATTCTAATTCCTAACTCCTAATTACTAATTTTCGCACCGCGATATTCGCCCAAAACCGACAAATTTGATACCAGAGTGAGCACGCGGCTGATGGCGCGGTCGAAATTGCGGCGGTCGCTCCACTCCAAATCGACGTAGAACGAGTATTGGAACGGGCTTCCGATGATGGGCAGCGACTGAATCTTGGTCAGGTTGATGTTGTTGTTCTTGAACTCGGCCAGCACGTCGACAAGTGAGCCAGGCTGATGCGTCAGTTCGAAACAGATGGACGCCTTGTTGTTGTCGGGCGCGTCAACCGCCGAACGGCTGATGGCCAGAAAGCGGGTGAAATTCTTCTTGTGCGTCTGAATCTGCGCCGCAATCACCTGAAGGCCATAGAGTTCGGCCGCATACTCGCTTGCAATGGCGGCGGTGTGCGTCAGATGCTCGTCGGCCACCTTCTTTGCCGCCGATGCCGTGTCGGACCAGTTTATCGCCTTGATTTTCGGGTAGTTGTCCAAAAAATCCTTGCTCTGCTGAATGGCAATGGGATGCGAGTAGATTTCGGTAATGTCCTCAATCCGCGTGCCAGGCAAGGCCAGCAAGTTCTGCGTGATGTGCAGGTTGAGCTCGCCAATCACCTTCAGTTTCGACTTTTTCAGCAACAGGTAGTTCTCCAGAATGCTGCCCGCAATGGTGTTCTCGATGGCCACAATGCCAAAGTCGGCCTCGCCGTCCTCAACAGCCAGGAACAAATCGCGGAATTGGTCGCAGTTAATCGTCTCGACGTCGCTGCCGAAATACTGCCGCGCCGCAATCTCGTGGAATGCTCCGTTAACACCTTGAATCGCTATTTTCATACTCATTTTCAAAAAAAAAGCCCCGTTTTCTGCGGGGCTCAATTCATTAATATCGTCATACAAACATCACCCCGCCTCAACTCTTGAAGTAGTAAAAGTAATAAGCGAAAAATGATGCGTTATACATTCTCTTTGTTTTTTAACGGCGCAAAAGTAATAGGAATTTGCAAGGTTGTTCGCCGCCGGGCGGATTTTTTCGAGAAAATTGTCGGGGATACGTGGGGCACGTAGAAGAATGGTTGTTTGACAGTTGGAATTTTGTCATTCCGATGGAAATCGGAATCTTATGCTATTGGTATAGATGTGGTCCCGATAGCCATCGGGACAAGTTCAGCATGACATGAATTTTGTCATTCTGACGGATGTAGGAATCTTATGCTATTGGTAAAGATGTGGTCCCGATAGCCATCGGGACAAGTAGCATGACAACAATTGCAAACAAAAAAAGGCCGGAAACCAAATGATTCCCGGCCCATTGTTGCAGACGTGGCACGCCACGTCCCCGTATGCATTATTTCAATTTCTCCAAAATTTCATCTATCTGGCGCTGCATTTTGTCGTTGGCGGCTTTCAGGTTTTCTATCTCCTTCTGCTGCGCATCTTTCTCGCTTTGCAGGCTTGTTATAATCTGTTGTTGTTCTTTGATGGCCTCAATCAAAACCGGTGTCAGGCTGACATAATCAACTGATTTAAAGCCGTCTTTATCGGTGCTGACAAGCTCCGGCATAACCTGCTCAACCTCTTGTGCTATAACGCCTGTTTGCAGCTTGTCGCTGTAGCCGTAGCTCATATTTTTGACATCCTTGCCACGGGCGGCGGCCATCTCCTCGCGGTTCTTCCAATAGTAGTTTACGCCACGCAGTTTCAGCACTTTATCCAATGCACCGTTGATGGTATTCACATCTTTTTTCAAACGCAAATCGGAATCAATATTTGTTCCGGCAGCGCACGTCAAATAGCCGTTAAACTTTGCCGTACCATCTTCATATATAATAAATGCGTCGCTTCTTGTTGTGTCGTCAGTGTATGATTGTGTGGCATTGTCCCAACGAACACCTCCGTTTCCGACAACAAACAATGCCTTTTCGCCTGTATTAAAACTTCCGACTGCCACCTCTGAATTAACATTGGCAACTGTTCCCCATCCAAAAGCCATAGAATTCCAACACTTGGCATCTGTAGAAGTACCTTCGCCTAAAGCAAAAGAACCGCCACCATTTGCTTTAGCACCACGGCCTAAGGCAAACGAGCAATAGCCATTAGCCTCAGTATTCGCGCCCATAGCAAACGACACGTTGCCATTAGCCTCAGTGTTCGCGCCCATAGCAAACGCCCCGTCGCCACTAGCGAGAGTTTCACTACCCATTGCAAAAGAGTGAGCGCCGCTGGCAGTGCTATTACCACCCATTGCCACCGACCAGTCTCCGCTCGCCGTGGATTCAGCACCCATTGCAACAGATTGCGCGCCGCTGGCAGTGTCTCTATATCCAATTGCAACTGAATTCCAATGGCTAGCAAGAGATTCGTATCCCATTGCAAAAGATGCCCAACCTGTTGCGGCAGTCCTTTGCCCCAAGGCAACGGCGCAGTACTCGTCGGTTATTGTACTGTCGCCTATTGCAACAGAATTTCCTTTTTTGGCTATGGATTTATATCCCATAGCAAAAGAACACCACTCGTTGGCGGTTGTTTGCTGGCCCATTGCCAACGAGAACCATCCATCGGAATTTGTATAATAACCCAATGATGTGGAATATGGGCCGCTTGCTGTTGTTCCAACACCCAAAGCCATAGAACCTCTGCCCGAAGCTTTTGTTCCTGCTCCAATGGCGTATGCAAAATCGTTTGTGGCGGCAGCGGCTGGCATCCAATTACCTACCGAATCTTTACCTACACTACCAAAAGCATAACTGCTTGTGCCGGATGCTATGGCACCAGCGCCAATGGCATAACTGCCCTCGCCTTTGGCTTGTGCTTCGCTACCGAAAGCGTATGCGTTTTCCTTGTCGGCTTTGGCCTCGCGTCCAATTGCCGTTGTATAATTGCCTTTAGCAACCGATTTGAAACCCAATGCCTGCGAATACTCGCCAATAGCCTTATTTTGGAAACCAGCGTTGAATGAGTTTGTCCCCACTTGGGCGGCGCTATCAACTTTCAGATTACCAGCCATAAAGGCATTCTTTTCAGGATACCAGTAAACGCGGTTTTCTTCGTTAAGAGTTTTGGCGGTTGTGGCAAGGTCAATGTTAAACAGGTCGTTTGAGCCGGCTTTGCCACCACTCTTTCCAGCTACTGCGAAACCACTTTTGGCAGCTTTGCTGTCATTAGCCTCATCAATGTAAACACGTGTGCTGTCGGAGTCAATGAGCAAATAGTTTGAGTTGGCTGTTTGGCCGTCTTTGCTTTTTTTCACACTTGCCACGGCAAATGTAGCCTTGGCGGCTTTGCCATTGGCATCATCATCGATAAAGACTTTTGTGCCTTCCTCGTTGATTACTAGTACGTTATCCTCTGCGGTTTTTCCTTTTCTCACGCTTGCCACCGCAAATGTGGCTTTGGCTGCTTTGTCGTTCTCACCATCAACATAAACTTTTGTGCCTTCCTCGCTGATTACAAGCATGTTATCCTCTGCGGTTTTCCCTTTCCTTACACTTGCCACGGCAAATGTGGCTTTGGCTGCTTTGTAGTTCTCGCCGTCAACATAAACTTTTGTACCTTCTTTGTTTACAACAAAAAACTGATTGCCTTCATCGGCTTTTCCTGAGCGGCCGGCCACAGCAAATCCGCTTTTGGCAGCCTTCGCATCGTTCTCGTCAACATACACGCGGACACCGTTTTTATATACGGCAAAAACAACATTGCCGTCCTCATCTTTAACAGCAAACAGCGCTTCGTCGTCGCCGGTGTTGGCTTTAGCCTGAATCTGAATCTCGCTGGGATTGTCTATCTCGCTGGTTTTCTTGGCGTATTGAGCAAACGGCACAGGCTGAATAGGTGTTTGACCCATGTCAACAAAATTGCCGGAGCCGTCCGTATCAACTTCGGTTTTCAATGTCAGCAACATTGTCGCCCAAGGCACAGCGCTGAAAGTTCCAATGGTAGCCGTTCCGCTGCCAACACTGACAGTTATGTTGCCGTAGGCGTTGGTTTTTTGTCTTTTGGGTTTCCTGATAGCAAACCTCGTTACCATTCATAATGCTAATGCGCAGCGTAACATCTTGGTTGCTAATCACTTCACCATTATTGCGGATAACCGCCTGATAATTGAAGCCGCTTTGGGCTAAAACTGCCATTGAGCACAATGCCATGGCAAAAGTTAGAATAAATCTGTGCATCTTTTTCATTTTGTTAGAGTTTAAAGTTGAACAAGTTTAACAGGTTTAATGTTTTCGTTATCGTTATCGTTATCGTTATCGTTAGTGTTAATGTTAGCGTCAGTGTTTTCGTCAGTGTTAGTGTTTTCGTTATCGTTTTTCGTTTTTTATTCGCTACATATTATCAAACGCGAAATATACGAATTTTTTGAAAAATGTAATTTAATAACTAACAATAGATTATCAGCCAAAAACGACACACAAGCCAAACAACACCGCCATCAGCAGTGTTGACAGCGACAGTTTTTTCAGTTCGGGGTCGATGGTTTTGACGTTGCTGCAGGTGAAGATGCGTATGCCGTGCATTATTAGCAAAACGGCTGGCGGCAGAATCCACAAGAGCGCAAGAGGCTTTCGGTCCGCCAAAATGCATACAGCGAAAGCCGATACGCCTAACACGCACAATATCAGATGATAAACTTGTCCGAACTTCACTCCCAACTTGACAATTATGGTCCGTTTGCCGGTCTTGGCATCTGTCTCGGCGTCGCGCATATTGTTGATATTCAGCACTCCCATCGACAGAAAACCGATGCCGAAGCCAAGAACTAATATCTGCCACGTAATCTGCTGACAGATAATATAATACGAGCCGATAGTGGTTGCCCAACCAAAAAACACAAGCACCATAACATCACCCAAACCACGATAGCCGTATGGGTTGCGCCCCATGGTGTAGCGCAGCGCCGCTATGATTGTGAGGATTCCGAAGGCCAGAAAAGCCCAGAAGTTGGCGTCGATGCCGAAAGCGGTGTAGAGCATCGCCACACCGGAAAGGAAGGCCACAACAGCCGCCACAGCCACTCCACATTTCATCTCTTTGAGCGACAATCCGCCAGCCTGCAATCCGCGCTGCGGCCCCACGCGCTCGGCGTTGTCGGTGCCATGTTCAAAGTCGCCTACATCGTTGGCGAAATTGCTCAACACTTGCAGCAAAATTGTTGTCAGCATCAGAAGGCCAAACAGCAACGCATTGAAACCGACACGGCTAAAAGCTAATGCCGAGCCAACAATAATGCCCGAAACCGAAAGCGGCAATGTCCGCAACCGCGCAGCCTGAATCCAGAGTTTTAGTTTCATGATGAATGTTTAGAGGGTTAGAAGTTTAGAGTTGAAAAGGCATAAGGCACAAGTGATAAGTGATAAGTGATAAGTTAAAAGTTTAGAGTTTAGTGTTTAGTGTTTAGTGTTTGCGTCAGTGTTAGTGTCAGTGTTAGTGTTTTCGTTTTCGTTATCGTTCTTACGCACTTAGCTCATTCCACACAAGCGCGCTGGCGCCGAGAATGGCGGCATCGTCGCTGAGTTGCGAGGGAAGCACTTTCACTTTGTTTTTGAACATGTTGAGCATATTCTGCTCCATGTGGCGGCGTGTTGGCTCAAGCAAGATGTCGCCGGCTTTGGCTAGTCCGCCGAAGATGATGAACGCCTCGGGGCTGGTAACGGTTGTAACATCGGCAAGAGCCTGCCCCAGAATGGCTCCGGTGCGCTCAAACACCTCGCGGGCAATAGCGTCGCCACGGCCCGCCGCTTGCGACACCATAAGGGCTGTCAGTTCGCTGTTGGGAATGCGGCGCAGCTCGCTGTCGATGTTGCGTGTGGCAAGCAGTTCGGTGGCGGTACGCACCACGCCCGTAGCCGAAACATAGGTCTCAAGGCAGCCTTTGCGTCCGCAGCCACAGTCGCGGCCACCACGGCAAACAACAATATGCCCCACCTCGCCGGCAAAACCGTCGTGTCCGTAAAGCAGTTGGCCGTTGACAACAATGCCGCTGCCAAGCCCGGTTCCAAGCGTTATCTCGATGAAGTTTTTCATGCCTTTGGCCGCTCCGTAAACCATCTCACCAATGGCTGCGGCGTTGGCGTCGTTAGTCAGAAAAACCGGTTTGCCGAACAGTTTTTTGAACATTGTAGCAATCTCAACCTTACCTTTCCAACGCAAATTTGCGGCATTCTCGATGCAACCGTTGTAATAGTTACCGTTGGGGGCGCCAATGCCCACTCCCACTATCTCGCAGGGCTTTTCGGCAATCTGCGCAGCGGCCTGCATAATTTGCCCGAACACCTCATTCGCATAGTCTTCGACCCTCTCGTGCGTCTGAGTTTTCACCGAACCTTGAGCATATATTTTGCCATTTTTATCGACAAGACCGAAAGCGGTGTTTGTGCCGCCTATATCAATTCCAACAGAAAGATTCATTGTTTAAAGTTTAAAGTTAAATGATTAGAGGTAAATGTTTAGAGTTTAGAGTTTAGAGTTTAGAGTTTAGAAGTTTAGTGTTTACGTTTTAGTTATCGTTATCGTTTTCCGTCAGTGTTAGTGTTTTCGTTCTTCCTCATGTTTATAATCGAATGTTATGGCGAAAACGACTGCCACAACAAGCGCAAATCCGGCAAAGATGTACCATGCTGTCGACCAGCCGCCCATGACATCGAACTGCTGATTGGCCGCAGCCGGCTGATAGACGAAATGATTGACAACAGCGCTGGCGCAATAGGAACCAATGGTGGCTCCAAGTCCGTTTGTCATCATCATAAACACACCCTGCGCGCTCGAGCGGATGCCCTCGTCGGTGTTACGGTCGACGAAAAGCGAGCCGCTGATGTTGAAGAAATCGAACGCCACGCCATAGACAATCATCGACAAGATGAAAAGCCAGACGCCGTCGGACGGGTTGCCAAGGCCGAAGAAACCGAAACGGAACACCCAGGCCAGCATCGATATGAGCATCACCTTCTTAATGCCGAATCGTTTTAAAAAGAACGGTATCAGCAAGATACAAAGCGTCTCAGATATCTGCGAAAGCGAGCTCAGCATTATGTTGTGCTTAACGGCAAACGAGTCGGCATAAACCGGATTTTTGCCGAAATCGCCAAGGAAAGTGCCTGCAAATCCGTTAGTTACCTGCAAGCACATGCCCAACAGGAACGAGAAGATGAAAAAAAGGCACATCTTTTTCTGTTTGAAAAGCGTGAACGCGCGCAGCCCGAGCGCCTCTACTATCGAAGCCGACGACTTGCCGCCATTGACCGGGCAAGCGGGCAGCGTGAACGAATAGACGGCCAGCACCCCACCCCATATTGCCGACACAAACATCTGCATATAGTTGTTTTTGAAGCCGGTAAGGTCAACTATCCACATTGAGATGATGAAGCCGATGGTGCCGAAGACGCGAATGGGCGGAAAATCGCGCACGGTGTCGAGTCCGGCACGTGTCAAAGCATTGTACGACACCGAGTTACCAAGCGCTATTGTCGGCATAAAAAACGCCACGCTGACGGCATAGAACGGAAACAGCTGCGCAAAAGTGACGCTGTCGCCATAATGCATACCCATGTATCCGGCCAAGGCCATAAACAAGGCAGCCAGAGCGTTACAGATGCCTAAGAGTTTCTGCGCCGGAATCCATTTGTCGGCCACAATGCCGATGAGCGCCGGCATAAAAAGTGACACTATGCCCTGAATGGCGAAAAACGAGCCAATCTGCGGCCCCATTCCCACTTTGCCCAGATAGATGCCCAGCGAGCATAGATAAGCGCCCCAAACGGCAAAAATCAGGAAGTTCATCGCTATCAAGCGAGATTTTAATAAAGCTGAGTTCATTTTATTTTTGATTTTCGATTGTTGATTGATTATTCGGACGTGGCGGCGCGGCTTTCTTCGGTTTGTACTTGCCAAGTTTCTTGGCCTTCTCCCACGCGGCTTTTTTAGCCTCGTACTCCTCGTAATGTCGCTCTAAATAATTGTCTGCCATAATATTAGTATCGATTTACATTATCGGTTTCAAAACATAAACAGAATACGTAAACGTAAACAAAAATCGGAAACCAAAATCGGAATATGACGGCGCAAACAAAAAATCGGCATTAATTACAGCGTCGCTAACCGATAAAAAATCCAATTTTATTGAGAAAAACATCGTGTTTCGTCTATCAGAAAATGAATTGAAACTTTTTTGTCGGATATTAGCGAGCGAATTAAATCACATTAATATGAATAAATCGAACATTATTATGGCATGTGCTCTGACCTTGATGGTGACTGCATGCAACAAGGTGAACCCGACATCGGACCCGGCGCTGAAACCGCAACCCGGACAGTGCCGCAATATGCTTCTTGAGGCAGGATACACTCAGGAGCAAATCGACGCCAAGCTGAACGAGACTTTCTACAATCTGTTCGAAGGCGAAAACAAAATCTATTTTGAGGTTGACGACTCGATGGCCTACATCTCCGACATCAAAAACCATGACGTGCGCACCGAAGGCATGAGCTACGGCCTGATGATTGCCGTGCAATGGGATAAACAAGAGATGTTCAACAAGTTATGGCGATGGACAAAGAAATATATGCAACATCAGAGCGGCCCGCGCGAGGCTTATTTTGCTTGGAGCTGCAAGATAACCGGCGAACAGAACTCGCCCGGCTCGGCATCAGACGGCGAGCTGTATTTCATCACCTCGCTCATCCTGGCTTCGAACCAGTGGGGCAACGATGGCGAATTCAACTATTTAGGCGAGGCGCAACGCATCTTGAACGCTATGTTCTCGCACAAAGGTTATAATGAGAATCCGGGATTCCGTCCGTTTGGGCAGCGTCCGCCGCAAATAGCCGACGGCCAGAAGCCCGAAGGCCAAAAGCCAGACCGCAAACCCGGCGAAGGCCCACAACACAAGCCAGGCGAGGCTCCACAGATGCCAGCTTTCCGCCCCGGCATGAAATTCCCAGAGCCTGAGATTCTGAACCTTATCAACACAAAAGAGATGCTTATAACCTTTGTGCCCGACGGCTTTGGCGCAAGCTACACCGACCCGTCGTACCACATTCCGGCCTTCTACGAGATTTGGGCTAAATATGCCGAAGACGGCCGCTCCGACTTCTGGATGGAATGCGCACGCAAATCGCGCGAGTATCTGCACAAGGCTTGCGACTCAATAACCGGCCTTAACCCCGACTATTCGAACTACGACGGCTCGGTAATGGCGCCGATGCGTGGCGACTGGGGCGCAAAATTCCGCTTCGACTCGTGGCGCGTGCCAATGAACATCGCTCTTGATTACACCTGGAGCGGCGCCGACGCCGACTGGCAGTTCGACTACGGATACCGCATCCAGACGTTCTTCCGCAGCCAGGGCGTTAGCACATTTGTTGACCAGTACAACCTTGACGGCACACCGGTTGAGAACATTGCCGCTGCCGGCGGATACAAGGCTCTGCGCCACTCTATCGGCCTTGTGGGCACTGTTGCCGCCGTATCGCTGACACAGCCGCTGCGCAACAGCCGCGACTTCATCGATGAGCTGTGGAACGCAAAGCACGAGCCATACGAAGACGGCTATTTCGACGCCTACTACGACGGCTTGCTCAACCTGTTCGCCTTGATGCACCTGAGCGGCCGCTACACTCCTATTGAGAAGAAATAATTGAGGATAGAATTAGTAACGAAAAATCCCCGATGCCAATGGTACCGGGGATTTTTTATGGTGATTCCGTTGGGATTCGAACCCAAGACCCACAGCTTAGAAGGCTGTTGCTCTATCCAGCTGAGCTACGGAACCATAGTTCGCTTTTGCGGCTGCAAAAATAAGCCATTATCATTCCATTACAACAATTATAGAATAAAAAAGTTAGTTTATTTGCCGTCGGAAACGACACCGAAATTTTAACATCGAAAAATGACAGATAACGATATTTGCCTGTTGAGCACCGCCTATTGGCCGCCCGTTCAGTGGTTTACAAAGATTGTCAGCCACCGGCAGGTGCTGATTGAACAGTTCGAGACCTTCCCAAAACAGAGCTACCGCAACCGCTGCGCGCTCTACGGCCCGAATTGTGTTCAGACGCTGCAAGTGCCTATCTTAAAGGGCGATACACACAACCCGATGACGCGCGACATCCGCATATCGTACCAAACGCCGTGGCAGAAGAACCATTTTTACACCATCCGCTCGCTCTACAAGTCATCGCCGTTCTATGACTATTACGCCGACGACATTGAGCCGTTCTACACGCAACGTTTTGATTTTTTGCTTGACTATAACCGCGCGATACTCGAAGTGTGCTTAAAATGGCTGAAAATGCCAGATAACACGCTTCTGACAACCGATTACACACGCACGCCCGATTGTGCTGACTATCGCAACACAATCCACCCAAAGCCGTCGCATTGCGTTGCCGATGAGCATTTTGAGCCTCAGCCCTACACTCAGGTCTTCGACGAGCGTTTTGGGTTCATTCCAAATCTGTCGATTATCGACCTTGTTATGAACTGCGGACCGGAGGCTGTGACGATACTGAAAGAGAGTTGTGTGTAAAATTCTAGTTATAAATTTGTTATAGGGACGCGATTAATCGCGTCCCTACATTTATCATTTATTTTCCAATTTCTTTTCCGCACCTTTATGCCCTTGTTCGGCGGCCTTTTCATACCAGCGGAAGGCTTCGTCAAGGTCAACTGCAACGCCATAGCCTTTCTCGTAGCACAGGCCGACATCGAATTGTGCTGTATCATCGTCAAGTTCGGCAGCTTTTAAGAACCATTCGAAGGCTTTCTGATAATCGCGGGCAACGCCTTTTCCATTTTTGTACATAATGGCAATGCTCGATATTGCGTCATTGGCGCATTCATCTTGTTCAACGGCTTTATAATAACATTCGAGAGCCTTCTCGTAATTCTTTTCGACTCCATTTCCGACAAAATAGAAGAAGCCAACACGTGTTTGTGCTACAATATCTCCCTGCTCGGCAGCCTTGGAGTACCATTCAAACGCTTTCTTGTAATCTTTGGCAACGCCTTTCCCTCCTTCATAACACATTCCCATACATATTTGTCCCGTAGCGAATTCCTGTTCGGCAGCCTTGGAGAACCATTCAAATGCTTTCTGATAATCCTGCTCCACGCCTTCTCCATCGTTATAGAGGAAGCCCAGCCGGCATAGAGCGTCGGGATAGTCTTGTTCAGCGGCTTTAGTGTACCATTCAAAGGCTTTCTGTAAATCCTGTTCAACGCCTAAACCGTTCTCATAAAGATAACCAATGCTGTATTGTGCGCCAAAGTTTCCTTGCTCGGCTGCTTTGGTGTACCATTCGAGGGCTTTTTCGTAATCCTGCTCAACAACGTTTCCTTCGGCGTAATAACTGCCTAAAACGTATTGTGCCGCATCGAGCCCTAACTCGGCGGCTTTGGTGGTCCACATGACTGATTTTTCAGAATCGAAAAATTCGCTGTCCTCTAACGAATAAAAGAGACCTAAATGATATTGCGCTTCAGCGTGCCCCTGCTTGGCTGCTTTGGTGAGCAACTCAATGCCTTTCTTTTTATCTTGTTCAGTACCAATACCATAATAGTATTTTTTGCCCATTTCGAATTGCGCCTCAGCATCACCTTGCTCTGCCGACTTTTTCTGCGAAGCTTTTCTTTTCTGTTCGTTATACTTTTCGGTGCAGAAGTGCAAACTCATTTTCGTCATACTTTTCATCAAATCGCTTCCCTGCTCTAAGCATTTTGTGTACAACTCAATGGCTTTCTCATAATCCTGCTCCACACCCTTTCCTTCTTCATAAAACTGTGCCATACTGTGAAGCGCGGCTTCATTGCCTTGTTCGGCCAATTTGGAGTACAATTCGAATGCTTTCTTGTAATTCTGCTTGACAACCTTGCCATCCTCATAAATCCGAGCCAGGTCGTATTGTGCGGTAGCATAATCCTGTTCGGCTGCTTTGGTGTACCACTCGACTGCTTTTTTAGGATTCTTCTCAACTCCATATCCGTTTAAATAGAAAACGCCCAAATTGCTCTGCGCTGGTGCGAATCCCTGTTCAGCCGATTTGGTGTACCACTCGACGGCTTTTTCGAGATTACGTTCAACACCCATCTCGTCGGAATAACAGATTCCCAACCTGTTTTGCGCCTCGGCATATCCCTTCTCAGCCGCTTTGGTATACCACTCAAAGGCTTTCTGAAAATCCTGCTGCACACCGCAGCCTTTTCGGTAACAGTCGCCCACAACGCACTGTGCGTGGGCATAGCCTAACGTGGCACTTGTCAAGAAGCATTCAAACACTTCCCGTGTTTTCTTTTGTGCGAGTGCGTATCCCTTGCCAGCCGACTGCTCAAGCCATTGAGTGGCTAACTCGTCATTTTTTTCAACGCCTTGCCCGTTGGCGTAGCAAATGGACAGATTGTATTGTGCGGCTGCGTCGCCTTGATTGGCGGCTTTGGTGTACCACTCAACGGCTTTCACGTAATCTTGTTCCACGCCTTCGCCCATCTTGCAGCAATAACCCAGATTGCATTGCGCGGCCGCGTTGCCTTCATTGGCGGCTTTGGTCAGCAATTCGACGTTCATAGGCTCGCCCAACCCATTTTTTTGCAGATATTCCAGTTTCGCTTTAGCATCGGTGTTTCCTTGTGCGGCGGCTTTTCCGAACAACTCGGCGGCCTTCATGTAATCCTGCTCAACACCACTTCCAAACTCATAGCAACTGGCCAGATTGAATTGTCCCGACGCATCGCCTTTTTCAACCGCTTTAGTGAACCATTCCACGGCTTTGGTGCTATCCTGCGCAACGCCTTTCCCATTTAAATAGCAGACTCCAACGTTGTTTATGGCCTTGAGGTCGCCTTGTTCGGCCGCTTTGGTGTACCATTCAACGGCTTTCTCCATATTCTGCTCCACGCCGTTTCCTAATTCATAGCATATACCCAGGTTGAATTGTGAGTAGCCATCGCCCTGCTCTGCCGCCTTGGTGTACCATTGGGCCGATTTGGCATAGTCTTTCTCCACGCCCTGCCCGACATAATAAATGTAACCCAAACGGCCTTGCGCCGTCACGTTTCCTTGTGTTGCCGCCTTCTCGAACCATTCAATGGCCTTTGCCATATCCTGCTTCACACCCGAGCCGATTTCATAGCATACACCCATGTGGTATAGCGCCATGGCATTGTTTTGTGCAGCCGCTTGGCTAAACAATTCAAAGGCTTTGGCAGAATCCTGCGGCACCCCAGTTCCGTTTTGATAGCATAATCCCAAGTTATTCAGCCCTAAAGCGATTCCTTGTGCAGCAGCTTTCTCGAACCACTCCACGGCTTTTGCGTAATCCTGCGCCACTCCGCGCCCGTTCAGATAACACACGCCCAGGTTGTTCTGCGCATCGGCGTAGCCTGCTTCGGCCGCCTTGGTGTAGTATTTAACGGCCTCGCCAAAATCGGGCGCAATGCCTTTTCCCGTTTCGAAGGCAACGCCCATGCCGAAATTGAATTTTGCCTTGAATTTATCGAAAAGTCCCATATTTTCAGTGTTTTAGATTTGTATTGGTTTTCGTAGTAATTGTTTTTGATTTTTACAAAGCTAAAATAAAATGCAAGAAAATGTTGATTGTTGCCCGAATATGCGCCACAAAAAAATGTAGAGACGCGCCATGGCACGTCTCTACAATAACAACACAACGTTCAAATATCAATTTACACATTAAATTCATCGGTATCCCATTTGGCTACGTTGTTTTGGATGTATTCGGCAAAATGGTTTATTTCATCGGTATGGCGGATGATGTGGTCGTGAAACCGGGTTTGCCAAGCAAAAGGAATATTGTTGGCATTTGCATGACGGGTAACGGATTGTTTAAATAAACCAATGACTGCCGATAATCGACCTTGATGGTTTGCAACATCTTGCATTTTTTGATTTTTGCCTTCCGAAGATACACGCCATTGTAGAGATTCGCCATGATTTGCATGTAGAGACGCGCCATGGCACGTCTCTACCAATTGTGCGTCATCAATAATGACAATCAAATGCAAGTGATTGGGCATTATAACATATAGTGGCACCTGTGCGTATTTGGTATGTTGAGATGTGTTTTCGATACATTGTCGAGTATATTCCCCAATTGCCGACAGCCTCATTTCGCTGTTTGTTATTTCACCGAAAAAATGTTCCCGACCGGCTGTGCAGATGGTTACAAAATACATCCCGCCATTGTAATGGTGCCACTGGGCACGTGCCGACGGTATGCGGAAACGGTTTTTAAACAAATCGTTTGGCATTTATAATGGTATTTTATTGATTTCTAACAAATATAACATATTATGTAACAATCACAAAAAAGCATTAATATGCGGTTGCACAAATAATTTCCAAATGCTCCATAAAAATGTAGAGACGTGCCATGGCGCGTCTCTACAACATACATAATTGTTGATGCGTCCCTACATTATTTCAATTTCTCCAAAATCTCCTTCATCTGCGCTTTCAGTTCTTCTATCTCCTTTTGCTGCGCGTCTTTCTCGCTTTGCAGGGTGTTTATTATCTGCTGCTGCTCTTTGATGGCTTCGATGAGCAATGGGGTTATTCCTGCATAGTTGACTGATTTATAACCATCCTCACCAGTCTCGACAGCCTCTGGCAGGACAGCCTCAAGCTCTTGCGCCAGAACGCCCACATGACGGTAGTTGTCGAAATTCTTCTCGGGGAACTCCGCAACTCGCCAATTGTACGTTACACCATTGAGCGTCAGCACTTTATCTAATGCTCGCTCAAGCGGTTTTATATTGGTTTTGAGGCGTTGGTCGGAGGTTGTTTGAACTCCACCGGTAGCGTATACCTTGGCCCAAAGTGTGGCTGAAGTGCCTAAATTATATTTATTTGTGGTCATAGGATACACACTACCACCAAATTGTGAACTGCCACTCTTATAAACAATCATTGCATCGCTTCTTGTCGTATCATATCTTGATGTACTATTGTTCCAAATTAAACTACCACCATTTCCTATAACAAACACCCTGTCAGAAGACGAAGGATTATTAAGCCCATATTGACTAACAGTATAATCTGTATTAAAACTACCAACAACAAACTCGCCATATGATTTTGCCGTTGTTCCATAGCCAGTTGCAGTTGAATAGTATCCGCTGGCAGTGGTTTTACATCCCATTGTAGTAGAAATGTATCCGCTTGCGGTGGTTTGATATCCCATTGCTGTGGATGCATATTGGCTTGCCTTGGTCTTATATCCCATTGCTGTAGAATAAGCACCGCTTGCGGTGGTGTATCCTCCCATTGCGGAGGAAGCATCTGAACTGGCTATGGATTCCCTTCCCATTGCTATGGCAGACTGTCCACTAGCTGTTGTGCCATCTCCAATTGCTGTGGATTTATATTCGCTGGCAGTTGTATTGTAGCCAAAAGCAAATGCATAAGAAGCAGATGTCTTAGCTCCTGGTCCAAAGGCATAGCTATAAGCCCCGGATGCTTTTGGTGCTAACATAGTATCAATACGAATAAGTTGTCCTTGACTATTCCAGTGAGGTACTATTACCCCACTACCCAAAGCATAGCTATAAGAACCCTTTGCTTCTGCTAGTGCACCCAATGCATAGCTATTGTTTCCTGTGGCTTTAGCTCCATCACCAAACGCATAACCATTTTCTTTTGTGGCTATTGCCGATTTTCCAAATACAAAGGAATTTTTGGCATTTAAGCCAGTTTGCGCGTCAACACCAATGGCTACCGAGCTTTCGCCTGCGGCGGTTGTGTTCTCGCCAAAGGCAAATGAACTTTTGCCCGTGGCTTTGGCTTGGTTACCAATGGCTATTGATGTCTCGCCCGTGGCTTCCGATTTATAACCAAATGCTTGCGAGAAGTCGCCGCTGGCTTTGTTTTGGTAACCGGCATTGAACGAGTTGGTACCAACATCGTTAGCATTGTCAACCTTCAGATTACCAGCCATAAAAGCATTCTTTTCCTCGGCAGGATACCAATAAACGCGGTTCTCGCCATTGAGCACTTCGGCGCTCTTGGCAAGGTCGATATTGAAAAGGTTTCGAGTCGTCTCACCGTCTTTGCCACCGCTCTTCCCTGCTACTGCAAAACCGCTCTTGGCGGCCTTGCCATTACTACCATCTTCAATATAGACACGGGTGCTGTCGGAGTCAACAATAAGATAATTGGGGTTGGCTGTTTGGCCGTCTTTGCCTTTTTTCACACTTGCAACAGCAAATGTGGCTTTAGCGGCCTTATTGTTCGTCTCCTCATCAATAAACACCTTGGTTCCGTCTTTGTTTATGAGGAAGAAATCCTCAGCGGTTTCGGCTTTGCCGTTGCGCACGCTTGCAACAGCAAATGTGGCTTTTGCAGCCTTCTGGCCATTAACACCGTCAACATATACTTTGGTTCCCTCATCGTTGATAACAAAATAGTTGTCGCCAACGCTTTTGCCGCTCTTGCCAGCCACGGCAAATGTAGCTTTGGCAGCTTTGTTGTCGGCTTCGTCAACGTAAACTTTTGTACCAGACTGGTTTACAACAAACAGATTGTTGTTGTCGGCTTTGCCACTCTTGCCAGCCACGGCAAATGTGGCTTTAGCGGCTTTGCCGCTGGCGGTGTCGTCAACATACACCTTGGTTCCTTCGTTGTTTATAACAAAGAAATCCTCGGCCACAGTGTCTTTTTTGCTGCGTACGCTTGCCACAGCAAAAGTGGCTTTGGCGGCTTTATCGCCAACGTTCTCATTGCCGTCAACATAGACCTTTGTTCCTTGCTTGTTGACAACCAGATAGTTATCGACAAGGCTCTCGCCGGTTTTGCTCTTGCCCACACTTGCAACGGCAAATTTTGCTTTGGCGGCTTTGTTGGGGCCTTCGTCGTCAACGTAAACACGTGTACCTTCATCGTTCACGGCAAAATAGGTGTTGGCCTCGCCTGTTTTTCCTGAGCGTCCGGCCACTGCGAATCCGCTTTTGGCAGCTTTGCCGCCGCTGTTGGGCTTGGTGTCGTCAACATAGACACGGACACCGTCGTTATACACGGCAAACACAACATTGCCGTCTTTGTCTTTCACCTCAAACAGAGCCTCTTCTTCTCCGGTCTCGTTTGTGGCTTGTATCTTAATGTTTTTAGGGTTTTCAACCTCGCTGGTCTTTTTGGCGTACTCGGCCACCGGCACCGATTGCAGCCGTGTAGTGCCAACAGTCACCAACAAGTCATCAGTGCCAACGCCTGTGGGGTCAAACTCGGTTTTCATATACACGTTGCCGCTGTTCCAAGGCACTTTCGAGAAGTATCCGCTCAGAACCGTGCCTTCGCCCACAACTATCGAAACCACACCATAGGCGTTGGTCAGCTTTGTCTGCATCTCTTGATAGTAGGTGGTGTCGGCATTCTCGCTTGTCAGCGTTATGCGCAAGGCGATGTTTTGTCCGGCAAGAAGATTGCCATCAGCATCACGGATTACCGCCTGATAATTGAAGCCGTTTTGAGCCATCGATGCTGTTGCAGCAAGAAAAGAAGCAACAGCCACAAGTAGAAATCTCATAGTTTTCATTTTCATACTTTTTTTTGGTTATGACTTAGTATTTAAAATCAATCACTTATGATTTTGATTTGTAAAAGTATGAAAATTAATACGAAAAATGAAACATGGATTGTGAAAGTTTATTCACAACAAATGAAAAACTCTACGCCCAAAAATAGGAAAACCCCTGCAAACTATTGTCTGACAGAGGTTTGAAAAACTTGTGACCCTGGCGGGATTCTAACCCACAACCTTTTGATCCGTAGTCAAATGCTCTATACAGTTGAGCTACAGGGCCCTAAAGCGGTTGCAAATATAGGCACTTTTTCAATTGTTGCAACTTAAGAAACGCTTTTTTGAAATATTTTTTCAAATCGTTGCAACGTGTTGCCGTACAATTATTTAACGCTATCGTTTAATGCCTTGATTTTAGCATAAAGCGTATCACTAACGGTTGCAAGCGGCAGACGGACCACATTTTTCGCCTTGCCTTGCAGCTCAAGATAGGCTTTCACGCCCGACGGACTGCCCTCGGCAAACAGCGTGTCGATAACGGGCAGGAACTTGTAATGCTCGGCGCGTGCCTCGGCAAAACGACCATCGAGAGCTAAGCTGACAATGCGGCTAAACTGCTTAGGATAAGCGTTTTGCAGCACCGAGATTACCCCTGAGAAACCGCATGCGATGAGCGGCAGAGTGAGCGCATCGTCGCCTGAGATGAGGACGAAATCTTTTGGACAGCGGCTGGCAAGCTGCATGCATTGCGCCACATTGCCCGAAGCCTCTTTGATGCCAATGATATTCTTGCATTCGCCGGCAAGCCGCACAACAACATCAACCGATATGTTGATTCCGGTGCGTCCTGGCACGTTGTAGAGCAGAATCGGCTTGTTGACATTGTCGGCAAGAGCCTTGAAATGAGCGTAAACACCGTTTTGGTTGGGTTTGTTGTAGAACGGCGCCACCGACAGCAATGCGGTAATGCGGCTATCGTTCTCATATTCTTTGGCTTGCGCTATCAGCTCGGCGGTGTTGTTGCCTCCGCAGCCAACCACAACGGGAATGCGGCCAGCGACTTTTTTCAGGATGAACTCCAAAACCTCGCTTTTCTCGGCTTTCGACAGCGTTGCAGGCTCGCCTGTTGTTCCAAGCGCCACAATATAGCTCGTGCCGCCATTTATCTGTAATTCAATTAGATTGGCAAGCGCATCGTAGTCAATTGTCCCATCGGTATTGAATGGAGTTACAAGCGCAACCCCCACTCCTCTCAATTTCTGTATCATTGTTGGTGTCAGTTAAATTTCTGTAAGTAGAAGATTATCTGTTCGTAATAGTATCGCACGTCTTTGTCGTCGGCAATGCACATCATAAGGTCGAACGGGCGTTTGTCGGCGAAACGGCCAATGCGGAAATGCGCCATTGTGCTGTTTAACAACAGTTTGGCGGGATAATAATCGGCCGAGTTGATGTCGATAAGAATATCGAACTCAGTGCCGGCGAATGTTTTTGCAGCCTCGCTTTTGGGGCGGAGCAGGAAATCCAAATCCTTGTCGGTATAAAAATCGAAATAGGTAGGCCGACGAAAATTGCCAGCGTTCTTGCTGTCAACTATATAGCCCAATGCCGATACCGATATATTATTGTCTTTCAGGTGGTTGAATATGTATTCGGCATCAGCCACATCGGTTTCGGAATTGACGGCGAAAAGCAAACCGGCACTCTTTGCGTTGCCCATATTGCAGGGCTTGACGTTGCGTTGCGCCTCATGCTCTCCGACAAGCAACTTGCTCATTTTCAGCCTAAAGAAATTATACCGTTTGGTTTTCATACCATAATGGCAGATTAGTCAACCATGTTTATTCCGTGACAATTCTTGAATTTCTTACCGCTTCCGCAGGGGCACGGGTCGTTGCGTCCCACCTTTTTATCGACGCGGACTGGCTGCGCCTTGCGTTCTTCGGGGCGTTGCTGGCCTTGCTCGGTGCGGCCGGTGTTGAAACGGCTCATATCGAGCGGACGGCGCTGCTCAGCCTGACGCACCTGCTGTTGCTGCGGCTGCTCTGGCAGATTGCCCTTCATCAAAATAGCCACCATCTCAGAGTTGATGTCCTCAATCATCTTCTTGAACAGATTGAACGACTCGAACTTATAAATCAACAGCGGGTCTTTCTGCTCGTAGGTGGCGTTCTGAACCGATTGTTTCAAATCGTCCATTGCGCGCAGATGCTCACGCCAAGCGTCATCGATAGTCAAAAGACTGATACTCTTTTCGATAGATGTCACCAAATCTTTTCCTTCCGTCTCGTAGGCGTTTTTCAGATTGGTAACAATATTATATGTTTTCAGTCCGTCGGTAATCGGTATCACAATATTGGTATATGTCTGGCCTTGAGTCTCGTACACATTTTTAATCACTGGCCATACACGCTGTTGTATCTGCACCGATTTGCGTTTGTAAGCCTCTATCGCAGCCTTATAGAGCTGGTCGGCAAGTTCAACCGGCGACTCCTCATGGAAGGTCTCCTCGCTGAACGGCGTCTCGATAGACAAGGTGCGGAAGTTGGCGAACTTCAGCTCCTCGTAGTCGTTGGCGTCTTTGTACTCGTTGGCCATCTGCTCGCACACATCGTAAATATTGTTGGCGATATCGACTTGCAGACGCTCGCCAAACAAAGCGTGACGGCGGCGTTTGGATATTACCTCGCGTTGGTTGTTCATCACATCGTCGTACTCAAGCAAGCGCTTGCGGATGCCGAAGTTGTTCTCCTCCACCTTCTTCTGCGCGCGTTCTATCGACTTCGAAATCATTGAGTGCTGGATAACCTCGCCTTCTTGAATGCCGAGTTTGTCCATCATGCTGGCAATACGGTCGGAACCGAACAAACGCATCAGGTTGTCCTCAAGCGATACAAAGAACTGCGACGAACCCGGGTCGCCCTGACGTCCGGCACGACCACGTAACTGGCGGTCGACACGGCGCGACTCGTGGCGCTCGGTGCCAAGAATTGCCAAACCGCCAGCCTCACGAACCTCTGGCGTCAGCTTGATGTCGGTACCACGACCGGCCATGTTGGTGGCGATGGTAACGGTGCCGGTCTTACCAGCCTCGGCCACAATCTCAGCCTCGCGCTGGTGCTGCTTGGCGTTCAGCACGTTATGCTTGATGCCGCGCATTTTCAGCATTCGGCTCAACAATTCCGAAATCTCGACCGATGTTGTACCTACAAGCACCGGACGACCAGCCTCGTTGAGTTTGATAATCTCGGCAATGACGGCGTTGTATTTCTCGCGGGCGGTCTTGTAAACCAAATCGTCGTAGTCGATACGTTGAACGGGGCGGTTTGTCGGGATTACAACAACATCGAGTTTATAGATGTTCCAGAACTCACCGGCCTCGGTTTCGGCGGTACCGGTCATGCCCGCAAGTTTCTTATACATACGGAAATAGTTCTGCAGCGTGATAGTGGCAAACGTCTGTGTGGCAGCCTCCACCTTCACATTCTCCTTAGCCTCAATAGCCTGGTGCAGACCATCAGAATAGCGCCGGCCCTCCATAATACGACCAGTCTGCTCATCGACAATCTTCACTTTGTTATCGACAACCACATATTCAACATCGCGCTCAAACATAGCGTATGCCTTAAGCAGCTGATTTATAGTGTGAACGCGCTCGGTTTTGATTGAATAGTCTTGCAGAATTTTGTCTTTCTGCTCGGCAAGCTCGGCTGGCGACAGGTTCTTCTGCGACAGTTCGGCAATCTCGGCGCCCACATCGGGCATCACAAAGAAATTCTTGTCTTCGGTGTCCGACGATATAAGGTCGATACCTTTGTCAGTCAACTCGATAGCGTTCTGTTTCTCCTCAATTATGAAGTATAGGTCGTCGGTAATCAGGTACATGTTTTTGCTGTTGTCCTGCATGTAGAAATTCTCGGTTTTCTGCATCAGAACCTTCACTCCCGGCTCGCTCAAATATTTGATGAGCGGCTTGTGCTTTGGCAGACCTTTGTTGGCGCGCAGCAACAGTTTGCCGCCCTCCTCCTCGTTGCCTTCGCTGATGAGTTTCTTGGCATCGGCCAAAAGTTTTGTAACCAAGTCGCGCTGAGCCTGATAGAGCTTCTGAACCTGCGGTTTGAAATTGTCGAACAGCTGGTTGTCGCCTTTTGGCACAGGACCCGAAATGATAAGCGGCGTACGGGCGTCGTCAATCAACACCGAGTCAACCTCATCGACAATGGCGTAGTTGTGGCGGCGTTGCACAAGGTCGTTTGGACTGATGGCCATGTTGTCGCGCAGATAGTCGAAACCGAACTCGTTGTTAGTTCCAAAGGTAACGTCGGCCTGATAAGCCTTGCGGCGCGCCTCAGAGTTTGGCTCGTGCTTGTCGATACAATCGACGCTCAAGCCATGAAACTCGTAGAGAGTGCCCATCCACTCGGCGTCACGTTTAGCCAGATAGTCGTTCACCGTAACCATGTGCACACCACGGTGCGTCAGGGCGTTAAGGAACACCGGAAGCGTTGCTACAAGCGTTTTTCCCTCGCCGGTGGTCATCTCGGCAATCTTGCCTTTGTGCAGTGCCACACCGCCGATGAGCTGCACATCGTAGTGCACCATATCCCAGGTTATTGGCGAGCCGCCGGCAGTCCAGGTATTGAACCAGATAGCCTTGTCGCCACGGATTTCAACGCTGTCGCGGATGGCGGCTATGTCGCGGTCCATCTGCGTGGCTGTAACCTCAATCTCTTTGCTCTCTTTGAAGCGGCGGGCCGTATCTTTGATAATGGCGAAAGCGCGCGGCAGCAATTCGTCGAGCACTTCGGCAATCTTAACGTCGATAGCCTCTTCTATTTTGTCAATCTGATTGTAGTAATCCTCCTTCTTCTCAATATCCTGCTCCTGCTCTATCTGTTGGCGCAAGTCGGCAATCTGCTGATTTTCAGAAGCGATACGGTCTTGTATTATCTGTTGCAGCTCAAGGCTTTGCTGGCGCAGTTGGTCGTTTGTCAGGCCGGCCAGTTTCTCGTATTCGGCATTGGCTGCAAGCACATACGGCATAATTTCTTTAATATCCCTTTCTGATTTGTTTCCAAAAAGTTTGGTAAGGATACCGTCGATGATTCCCATATTGTATTTTAATTAATTATTATTCAATTGTTTACGATAGATAACACTATGTTTCGCAAATAAGGCAAAAGTAAAAGTTTTTTGTTGGCAAATAGCGTTGTAGGCAATTAAATATTGAGAAGTTTATAGTTAAGACACAGCATGTGCCCTAACCATAAATTCTTTATTGAAAAATCGCATGGATTATTTCAACGGATAAGTCGCTATCTTCTTGATAGTATAATCTTTAGCGTAGTTTAAGATATAAACCGACGTATTCTGATAGCCGCCTTGGTCGCTGTATGGCACAAAGTTGAATTCGGTTTGTAGCAACGGTGCCTTATGGTACATTATATAGTGGCGGAAATCTTTGCCGAATTTGTTCAGCGCCGAACAGAAGAACATTGTTATGTCATAGGCCTGGAAAGCCATTAGGTCGGGCTCGGTGTTGACCAGATTGCGGTAGTTGCGCACAAAATCGATAATCGGCTGCGCGTCGTAATCGATGTATGAGTTCGACAGATAGTGCGTGTTGGTGTTGTGGAAATTGTCGATGTCGATGCTCTCAAAGCGTTTCCAGCGCGGCTGTCCGAAAATCTTGATGTTATACTCATACGAATAGCCGTTGAGCTTGCCCATAACGTCGGTGACAAAGGCGCGGTCGGTCGAAGGAATGATGACAATGTTCTCGCGCCCCTTGATGAACGCGCTGTTCAGAATGTCGCCGCTGGTGTTGAAGTAGTAATACTCGTTGTAGCGCACCTGGTCGAGGTTGTCGTTATGGATTGACGAGTAGAGCTGCCGTTTGAACTCCGAAATGTAGTCCTGCTCCTGCACGTTGCCGTTGTGAATGACAATGTAGTTTTTGGTGTCAATCTGGTTCAGAAAATCGGCCATGTATTTCATCTGAATCTCAAGCGTCGGGCAGACTTGGAAGGCATACGGATTGTGGTCGATGAAGGTGCTTTTGACCGACAGCGGCGACACAATATTTATCCTGTGCTCCCACGCATAATCACCCACAGCCTGAAGCTCGCTGCTGAACGCCGGTCCAATGAACATGTCGTAGTCCGACAAGTCGTGCTGACGCATGTAGTTGCTTATGTAGAGGCTGTCGCCCTTGGTGTCAATAACCTGCACGTTGAACGAAACGCCTTGCTTGCGTAACTCGTTGAGTGCCAGCATCGAGCCAATGTAGAATTCGATATAGCTTTTCGATTTCTCATACACTTTGCCGGTTTTAGCGCTCCAGCCTGTGGTGTCGTTCATGCTGTAGTAAAGCGGCAGAAAATAAGCAATCTTGTATGTTTTTGTCTTATCGAACTGCGCGTCCTGCGCCTCGTGCATCTTCTTGTTGTCGGCCTCGTAATCGGCAATGCGCTTCTGCTCAGCCTCGCTAATGACGGGCTTCTGCTCCACCTCGGGTTGCTGCGCCTGCTGCTCGTCGGCTTTTATCGAACCTTTGGGCACACGAATCAGTTCTCCCTCCTGCACTCCTCGGTTCTTCAGGTCGGGATTGAGTTTGAACAGCGCCTTCTCGCTGATGTCAAATTTATGCGTGATGCCATAGACGGTCTCCTGCTTCTGCACCTTGTAAAGGTCGAAGCTGCCTTCGGCTATCTCCTCGGCCACAGCGTCGGTTACGTGTATCTTGAGCGTCTCGCCTATCTGGATTGACCGCCCGACAATATCGGGATTGAGCCTCTCGATTTCGGCCGGCGTGGTGTGATATTTGCGGGCGATGCCGAAAAGCGTCTCTTTCTTGTCCACCTTGTGCAATACGAAAGCCGTATCAGTCTCGGTTGTCTCCTTTGCAGCGGTTTGCGCTTTCTTGTCGTCGGCTTTTATCCTCAGGCGGTCGCCAATCTTAATGCCGAGCTCTGAGCCTGGATTCAGGCGGTAAAGCTCATCGATGCTTATTCCGTAGCGTTTGGCAATGTTGTACGGCGTGTCGCCTTTGGTTATCAGGTGATAGTTGTAGCTGTCGGTCTGTTTCGGCTCCGGCTTAATTCGCACCTTGATATATTGGTCGGGATAAATCTGATAGGTAAGCTGCGGATTGTCAGCAATAATCGTATCGACAGGAATCTCGTAGGCACGGCTTATGGCGCTCAGTGTCTCGCCTTTGCGGACAATGTGCATGTAGTATTCCTTGCCGTTAAGGCTGATTTTGTTGTTCGGGTGCTTAACGCTTTCGTCTTGAGCGTCAACGTTTTGCACAAGCAACGATGACAGCATAACCAGCAATGGTATTGTTTTCAGAACATTCATTATTATCTGTTTTGAATTGCAAAAGTAACAAAGTAACTAAATGTTTGGGCAAAAAAAATCCCGCACAGAAAATGTACGGGATTTCAAGTTGATTTATTACTCGGTTCAAATCTTAAGTTTCTTCTCAATCTCGTCGATGTAACCCTTAAACTGACGGTCGGTGTCGATAAGGTTGTTGACCGTTTTGCAGGCATGAAGCACTGTAGCGTGGTCTTTTCCGCCTATCTGCGCGCCAATTGTTGCGAGCGACAGCTTGGTCATGCCCTTTGCAAAATACATGGCAATCTGACGGGCCTGAACAATCTCGCGTTTGCGTGTTTTTGAGGTTATGGCCTCCGGATTCAGGTTGAAGAACTCGCAGACAACCTTCTGTATGTAGCCAACGCTCAGCTCGCGTGTGGTGTTCTTCACCAGCTTGTCGATAATCTGACGAGCCAGCTCAATGGTTATGGTTTCGCGGTTGAGTGTCGAGTGAGCCAAAAGCGAAATCAGCGCTCCCTCCAACTCTCTGATATTGTTGGTGATATGTGCGGCCACATAATCGATAATGTCATCGCTGATATCGATGCCCTCGTTATAGGCGTATTGCTTCAGAATGGCTTTGCGCGACTCATAATCAGGATTTGTCAGCTCTGCCGACAAGCCCCATTTGAACCTCGACAGCAAACGCTCCTCAATGCCCTGCAAATCGGCCGGTGCCTTGTCGGAAGTGATAATCAGCTGTTTGCCCATTTGATGCAAATGGTTGAATATCTCGAAGAAGCAATTTTGTGTTCCTGGTTTACCCGCAAACTCATGAATATCGTCGATAATGAGCAAGTCAATCATCTGATAAAAGTGCATGAAATCGTTGCGGTTGTTGTTCACTGTGGCGTCGACAAACTGTGTCTCGAACTCATGTCCGGTAACATAAAGCACCACCTTGTCCTGGAAACGCTCCTTTGTCTCGATGCCGATAGCCTGAGCCAGGTGTGTCTTGCCAAGACCCGAGCCACCGTAGATGAACAGCGGATTGAACGATGTGCGTCCGGGATTTGTGGCAATGGCGTAGCCGGCCGAACGCGCCAGGCGGTTGAACTCGCCCTCGACAAGCCGGTTGAAAGTGTTACGGTTGTTCAGTTTGGGGTCAATCTGCAACTTCTGGATTCCGGGGATGATAAACGGATTCTTAATATTCGTATGGTCATCATTCGGCATCATCGGATTGTTGTAGATGTCCTTTTTATTATTAGAGGGCATCTTGGCGATACGCGGCTGCGAGTGCGGCATCGGGTTCTCCATAACAACAATGTACTCCAACCCTGCACCCGGGCCTAATTCGGCCTGCAAAGCCTTGCTCATCAAGTCGATGTAGACCTCCTCCAGATACTCATAATAAAAATGACTCGGAACTTGGATTGTCAGCACCTTCCCGTTCAACTTAACCGGTTCTATCGATTCGAACCACGTTCTGTACTCTGATGCTTTAATATTGTCTTTGAAAAAACGCAGACAATTGTCCCAAACTTGTTTGTAGTCTTTATCCATTGATTTAAAATGATTTATATTTTTTGCTTTCGCTTGACAAACATTGTTAAAAAAAAAGAGAAAAAAAAATGCAAATCGCTATTGCAAAATTCACGAAGACGATATTGTTCTAATTGTCAATCAAAAAAAAATTAAAAATTTTTAAAATTTTTTTGAAATTTCTTTTATCATATTGATAATCAACCGACTACAAATAAACTTTATAACTCATTGAAAACTAAATCACTACTATTTTCAGATTGGTTTAAGTGAAAAAATCGACAATTTTTTCGTCAAAAAAATGGCAAAAAAGCACTGATTATTGTTAAATAGAAACCGCTGACCGCGAGATGGATTTTTTGAGTGTTGAAAAATGAATTTCGCAACGATTTTTTGTCCGCGTTCCTCTCCGATTTTCGACCTAACGCTACTGTTTTTTCTCCAAATCTTTGGCTTCGCCGAGCGAAATCTTCTTGTCGCCGTTGAAAGGCACAATAAAGGCGTCGGGATAGGTTTTCTTTATCGACTCGCGGAACTTCTTGGCTTCAGCAAGAGTCGCAAAACGACCTATCATATATTTGTATTTGTTGCCGTCTTTGTACTCATAGATGTCGCTCTGCCCTTTGAATTTTTCGGCTGGCTGAGCAACCGGCGCCGATGTTGTCGCCACTTGCAACCGATAGCATAAATCGTTGGTCGGCTGTTGTGCGCCGGAGGTTGCTTTCTCTACTTCTTGCTCCTCTTCGCTAAGGTCGTTAAAATACTCTTTCACAGCACGATAGATGGCTGAAGCAAGGTAATCTTGCCCATCTTTCGACATTAAATATTGCTCCTCTTTCGGATTCGAGATAAATCCGGTTTCGATGAGCACGCTGGGCATTTTTGTGTGCCACAAAACCAAAAATCCAGCCTGTTTGACACCACGGTCGGCACGTTTGGCGCGCTCGCGGAACTCGGTCTGAATCATCGAAGCAAGAGTCAGACTCTTGTCAAGGTAGATGTTCTGCATCAACGAGAAGATGATGTACGACTCAGCCGACGACGGGTCGAAACCTTCGTATTTGGTGTTGTAATCTTGCTCCAGCACAATTACTGAGTTCTCCTTCTGAGCCACGTCCAAGTTGCTTTGCGACTTGTGCAAACCCATTGCAAAGGTCTCGGTGCCATAGGGCGCTGAATTTTTGTTGGAGTTGGCGTGTATCGATACAAACAGGTCGGCGTTGTTCTTGTTAGCAATGGCGGCGCGCTGGTCGAGCGGAACAAAGAAATCGGCGTCGCGGGTGTAGATGACATTGGTGTTGGGCATGTTCTTTTTGATGTACTCGCCCACCTTAAGCGTGATAGCCAGCACCACGTCTTTCTCCTTACCTTTGCTGCCTATGGCGCCGGTGTCGTGGCCGCCGTGGCCAGCGTCCAATACCACAGTGTGTTTGCCGGACTGTTGGGCGCTTGCGCTAAAACCGGCCAAACTGAAAAGATATATTAGTGCTGTTGCAAATACAATTTTTTGGTTCATGCTTCACTGACACTTTAATTTTGATTAGTTTTGGCAACAATTTTCATTAGAAAATTGCGTAACAAAAATAGCATATTTTTCTATTTCGGTTTGAAAACAAAAGGGCTTCTTGCAACAATATTAATATGTTTAATTGTCAATTTAAGTGCCGTGGCGCAAAATATTGGCAATGACACAATTAGCAATGTTGCAAAATCTGATACATCACTCACTGACAAAAACACACCGACAGCGACAGCGCCTGCCGACACTACCGCTGTTGCCGACAGCACGGCTGAAACAAAGCCCAAATCGAAAAAGCAAATTCTGACATCCGACGTCAAAACAAGCGCTACTGACTCAACCATTTTCTCCATCGACGGCAAGAAGGTTTTTCTGTTTGGCGACGCAAAAATCGAGTTTGAGGACATCGAGCTGACAGCCGCCTATATTGAGGCCGACATGGACCAGGGCATAATATATGCCGAAGGCGTGACAGACTCGCTCGGCAACATAGAGGGGCAGCCGGTTTTCAAGCAAGGCAGCGACGAGATGAAAGCCATAAATCTGACCTACAATGTGAACACCAAGCGCGGCTACATTGAGCGGCTCTACACCGAACAAGAAGACGGTTATCTGCATAGCGAACTAACTAAAAAAGAGGCAGATAATACAATCAACATGATTCACGGCAAGTACACCACCTGCGAGCTTGAGGACCCTCACTTCTACCTTGAGCTGACCAAAGGCAAATACATCCCCGACAAGGCCATTATTGCCGGACCGTCGTATATGGTGCTGGCCGACATTCCGCTGCCGCTTGTCATTCCGTTCGGCTACTTCCCAATAACCAAAACGCGGACATCGGGATTCATAATGCCGCGCGTGGGCGAGGAAAACAACCGTGGTTTCTACTTGTCGGACGGCGGCTATTACTTTGCCGGAAACGACTATATGGATCTGACGCTGAAAGGCAGCATGTACTCAAAAGGTTCGTGGTCGGCCAACGTAACTTCAAGATATAGACTGAGATACAAGTTCTCGGGCAATGTCAACCTGACCTCTGCCAAGACCATTGCCGGCGAGAAAGGCCTGAGCGACTACGTGAACCAAAACCAATACAGCATCCGCTGGACGCACTCGCAAGACGCCAAGGCAAGGCCGAACAGCACGTTCAGCGCAAGCGTCAACTTCTCGTCGAGCCAATACAACAAATACAACACCACGGCCTCGCAAGATTATCTGACAAACACCACATCGTCAAGCATTTCGTACCAACTGAGCAAGATACTCAACTCGCCGTTCAGCGTGTCGGCAAACCTGCAGCACACGCAAAACACCCGCGACTCGAGCATCAGCCTGACACTGCCTAACTTTACGCTGACAATGAGCCGCATACAGCCTTTCAAGCGCAAAAACGGCGTTGGTCGCGCACGCTGGTACGAGGACATTGGTTTCAGCTACAGCGGCACATTCCGCAACACTGTCAAAACGCACATCGACAGTCTGTTCCGCAGCGAGACGCTCGACAAATTTGTGTACGGAGCCAAGCACTCTCCCACTATTTCGAAATCGTTTAAAGTGCTGAAATACTTCAATTTCTCGCCAAGCGTGACATACGGCGAGCGTTGGTATTTCACCCGCTCGTTCATTGAGCCACTGAACGACACCACTCCCATTTCAAAGACGAACTACAGCGAGCGCGAGGAAACGGGCTTCTACCGCGTTTACGACTACAGTTTTGGCGCAGGCGTCAACACCACGCTATACGGAATGTTCCTGTTCAAAAAAGGTCCTGTGAAAGCTTTGCGGCACGTTGTAACACCGTCGGTGAGCTACAGCTGGCGGCCTGATTTCGGACAGGAGAAATATGGATTCTTTGAGGTTGACCCACGCGACACAACCGGCAAATCGCTCTACTCGCCTTACCGCTACGGCATCTACGGCGTGCCGGGTAAAGGTAAAAGTGGAACCGTATCGTTCTCGCTTGGCAACAAACTGGAAATGAAGGTGAAAGACAAAAACGACACGGTGAACCACGAGCGCAAAGTGGCATTGCTGGAGTCGTTCAACCTAAGCACATCGTACAATACTATTGCCGAAGAATTTAAGTGGAGCGACCTGAGCATGTCGGCCAAGACGACACTGTTTAAAACGCTGGGAATCAACGTTAGCGCACGAGGAAATTTCTACGCAATCGACTCGCTGGGCAAACGCATCGAGGTGTTTGAACATGAGGTTTCGGGCAGGCCTTTCCGTTTGACAAACGTCTCGATGTCAACCGGTTACAGCATTGATTCAGATAAGCTGTTCGGCAAGAAAGACAAAAACAAAAAGACGGATGATGATGAAGATGATATCGACGCTGGCGAATATGACTATTTTGATATGTCGTGGAGCGTCAATTTCAGCTACAGCCTCTCCTACTCAAAGCCCGGCAAAGAGGGCAAACTGTCGCAGTCGCTCAGCTTCAGCGGCGATTTCAGCCTGACGCCACAATGGAAGATTGGCTACAGCTCTGGCTTCGATTTCGATTCAAAATCATTCACATACACCCGTTTCAGTCTGTCGCGTGACCTGCATTGTTGGGCCGCCACACTGAGTCTGATACCGTTCGGAGCGCGCCAAAGCTACAGTTTCAGCATAGCTGTCAAGTCGGCGGTGCTGCAGGATTTGAAATACAACAAGAACCGCAGCTGGTACGACAACTAATATGAAAGTGCTTTATTTATCGGCTTGGTATCCACATCGTTACGATGCAATGTCGGGGCTTTTTGTGCGTAAGCACGCCGAGGCCGCCTCGCACTTTTGCGATGTGTGCGTGCTTTATCTGATGGCCGATGAGCACGTTAACCAATTCGATATTGTTGAACAGTCAACCAACAGTGTGCGAGAGATTTACGTCTATTATCCGTTTGCGAAAACGCCCGTTTTGCGCCAGCTGACAAAGGCTGTTGGTTACGTTAGGGCTTTTTGGCGCGGTTTTGCGGTTGTTCGGCAGAAATTTGGTTTGCCCGATGTGGTTCAGGCCAACGTGCTGACACGCAGCGGTGTTTTGGCGCATTGGCTCAAACGAAAATTCGGCATACCATATATAATAGTGGAACATTGGTCGCGCTATCTGCCGCAAAACTTTAATTATAAAGGATGTGCAAGAAAAATAATGACACGCAGATGTGTTGCCGACGCAGGCTGTGTGCTTGCTGTCAGCGGCAAATTACGCGAGGCTATGCAAGGCTATGGGCTTGTCAATAGCAACTTTCAACTGATTGATAATGTTGTAGATGACTTTTTCTTCTCGGCAGAAAAAAGCAAAGGAACAAAACACAAATTCCGTTTCCTGCACGTTTCGTGCTTCGATGAGAGGCCTAAAAACGTTAAGGGAATATTACGCGCCGTAAAGAATCTATCGCTGCAACGTACTGATTTTGAATTGATTCTTGTCGGCGTCGGGCAGGATTGGCAGTCGGCTGTTGATTATGCCAAAGAGTTGGAACTTGGCGATTTTGTGCGTTTCACCGGCGAGTTGACACCAACCGAAGTTTGCCGCTATTTTGCTGAAAGTGATGCGTTTGTGATGTTCTCGAACTACGAAAACGCGCCGGTTGTCATTTCGGAATCGTTGGCGACAGGCACGCCGGTAATTTCGACCAATGTTGGCGGAATTCCCGATATGGTAAACGAGCAATGCGGCATTCTGATAAATCCGGGCGACGAATCGGCTTTGTGCGAAAAAATGTCGTGGATGATTGATAATGAGGTAGTTTTCGATGCCGCAGAAATCCGCAAAACGGCACAACGCTACACTTACGATGCTGTCGGAAAACGGCTGTACGACATTTATCAAAATCTTTGCCAAGCGAAACAGTAACTTTTTGAAAATTAATATGTTCTGGTATTGGGGAAAATATGGTTTTGGTTCTTTCACGAAAAATGACAGCGATTCGTCGGCTTTGTCGTTTGAAAATGAGAAAGTTCGAATCGCGTTCTCACCAATGCCCAAATTCAGCGACGACAAGGTTTTCGAGGATACCGAGAAGTATTTTTTTCTGACCGACGGTGTCATTTTTAACATTGCCGAAATGTGTAAATCGCACAGTGCGAGCGGTTTAAAAGAACTGATTCCGCTGATGTACGAGCAACAAGGCGAACAATTCTTCAACGAGTTTCGAGGTTCGTTTTCGGGTGTCTTCTACGACAAAAAAAGTGATATTTTACTGATTTACAACGACCACATCGGCGACCGGATGATTTTTTTCGCACAAGCTGATGAATCGTTTTATTTTTCGACAGATTTAAAACAGCTTGTCCAAACGTTGCCGGATTCTTTTGAGCGAAAAATCGACGATGTGTTTGTGTTGAGTATGCTTTCATACGGCTATTCACCAAATTGTCAGACACTTATAAAAAGTATCAATCGAGTTGCTGCTGGCTGTTATTTAAGAATTTCGGGCGGAAAAATGGAAGAAATCCGCTACCACCGTTTTGCGAACAATCCGAATCAGAACGACGAGAAGACAAACATTGAGCGACTCGATGCCTTGTTCCGGCAGGCTGTGGGGCGCATTTTGGACAAAAACAAACAGTACGGCTACCGTAACGTGATGCCATTGAGCGCCGGCCTCGATTCGCGAATGACCGTTTGGGTTGCCCGACAGCTTACCGACGAACCGATTGAAAATGTAACATACTCACAGAGTGGATATTACGACGAAACAACACCAAAAGAAATTGCCAAAACTTTAGGCGACAAAATGCACTTCAAGCCACTCGACGGCGGCGATTATCTGAAAAATGTTGACCGCGCGGTTCAACTCACATCTGGTTTGGTCAACTACAGCGGCGCGGCTCAAGTGATTGATAGCTTTGACGATTTAAGCGATAAAGACACAATTGGCGTTGTTGCGACCGGAATGCTCGGCGATATAATTGTCGGCACTGGATACACACAAAACGATATCAATCAGCCGTTTAAGTTTGGCGACGGCGCTTTGTCGAAAAAACTTCTGCCCCTTTTGCAGCAAAAGGCGGACAACCGGTTGCTTGAAAATTTCCCGAACCGTGAGATTTATTATCTGTATGTGCGCGGATTCAATTGCGCTAACCTTGGCTCACCGCTTGTCTTTCAGGAATTTACAGAGTCGTTTTCGCCTTTTTATGATACCGATTTGCTCGAATTTGCATATACCATTCCGCTATCGCAACGGTTTGGAAATGAGATATATGACCGCTGGATTCTGACAAAATATCCCGAAGCCGCGCGTTGGAAACATAACGGCGAACGCACAATCGGTAAAAAGATGAGAATGGTTCCGGTTATGGGCAAAAGCATTCCGCTGAAAGACCTGCCGGCACGAATGGCAATGTTCGTCTTGAAAAAAACGCACATCCACAATTACGACAAACTTGAAAGCGGCCGCTCGATGAATCCGATTGATTCGTGGCTCGCTGGAAATCAATCACTTCGCGAATATATCGACAACTATTTCAAGGCAAATATCGACAGGTGCGACAAAATCGGTATGAAAGAAACAATTAGCGATTTTTACGATACCGGCACTTCTTTCGAGAAATTGCAGGTGATTTCGTTGCTGGCGGGCATCAGGTATCTGAACCTATAACGACCTCTCGTACTGTCTGATAATGCCGATATACCAGACAATCTGATAGCCAACCACGCAAAATCCCACCGTGCAATATAGCAAAACGGCCAGCAAAAAATTGTTCATCAAGATGCCTGTCAAAAGCGCACAAGTCCTCAATATAAGATAGATAACCTCGATAATAGCCGATGTCCGCTGTTTTTGAAAAATATCGGGGATAAAGGCGATGGTTGAGCCGACGAAAACCACAGCCAACCACGGCAACATCAGCTGGATGCACTCTGCCGTGACATTCCAGCCTGCGCCTAAAAACCACTCGGTCAGCTTGGGCAGAATGAAATACAATGCGACAAAACAAGGAATCACCGCCAACGTGGCATTACGTATGAACTTGATAAAGAATGATTTAATACTCTCTTTCCGTTGAACTTGTTCCGCAGCCCGCTGAAAAAATACCTGATAAAGCGATGCTGACACAATATTCAGCGGACGAAATGCCAGCGAAAGCGCCATTCCGAAGAAACCAATGTAGCTTGCGCCGAAAAATGGTGCGAGAAGCAAAATGGGCAGATTGCCGCTCAAATTATTGATGAGCGTCCGCGGCAACGAAAACTTCGGGAAATTCACGTACTCGCGGGCCATTCGGCGGCATTCGTCCTTGTCGAAAGTGAGCAGAGGGCGGATTGCTGTGCGGAAAGTGGCCGCAATGTTTGTTGCGAGAGCAATCAGCGGCGCAACCACCGAGCCGATAATCAGGCCGTTGCTTGCGAACCGCGCCAAACCCCATTTAACACCAGCGCCAGTGACGCTTTGCGTTATCTGATAGGCACTTACCGACGTGAACCGCTCGTTGCGGGTATGCCAATAGTTCAGCAGCGTCCAAAGCGAAATGACAAGAATGTAAATTGGTAGCATCCAATAACTTGCGCTTAACTGCGGAACGTTCAGCAAATTGGCGATTGGGCCAGCAAACGGAATCGACAAAACAAATAACAGCGTAACTATCAGCGTGATAATGAACCCAATATGAAAACAGGCCACACCACTTTTCTCGCTTTTCGGCAGCATAATCGAGTTTTGGTACTCTGCCGTGGCAAACAGAGTGGCAATGCCACCAATTGTCAAGAAAATGTTCAGGGCACCGAAGTCGTCGGGTGAGTAAAGGCGCGTGAGAATGGGGTAAACGGCAAAGCCCACCACTTGCGCTATAACATTGGCAACCAGCAGTTTCGATGTATTCTTGACAATGCCTGAGTTCATCTGTGCCATTTTTAATCTCCGACGCTCTCCCCCGCTCCGCTAACCTTTTATTCCCAAAATGTAGCCCGTTCCGTGAACGTTGGTAATCTCAATGTCGGGGTCGTTTTTCAGGTATTTGCGCAGCTTGGTGATGTAAACATCCATGCTGCGGGCGGTGAAATAGCCCGTCTCGCCCCAAATCTTCTCAAGCGTCAGGTTGCGGTCAACCACATGATTGACATTCGCCATAAGGAAACTCAGCAACTCGGCCTCTTTTGGCGACAGCTTGATTAGCGTTCCGTCCTCGAAAGTCAGCGTGCGGCTCAGTTGGTTGAACTCGTAGCGGCCCACTTTCATAATGTCCTCCACAACAGCCTTCGCATCGCTCTGTTGACGCTTCAAAATGGCTTTAATCTTGTAGATAAGCACCTCTGAATCAAATGGTTTAGTGATATAATCGTCGGCACCAATTTTGTAACCGTTAATCATATCCTCCTTCATATTCTTGGCTGTCAGGTAGATAATCGGCGTTTCCTGGCTCAACCGCTTTATTTCGGCGCCAATTGTGAATCCATCGACGTGCGGAAGCATGACATCAAGTATGCATAAGTTGTATGTGTTTGATTTGAAAGTTGATACAGCGTTTTGTCCGTCATCAACCCAATCAACATCAAGGTCGTTCATCTCTAAAAACGACTTCAGAACCGAGCCGAAATTGACATCGTCTTCAACCAAGAAAATGCGTTTGTTTGCCATAGTAACTATTTATGATTCAGATGTTTCGTTAATAACCGGCAGCCAAATCTCGAAGGTGCTGCCCTGCCCTTTCTGGCTCGACACTTTTATCTCGCCCTTGCACGACAGCACAATGGCCTTCACATAGCTCAAACCAAGCCCGAAACCTTTGACTGTGTGCACGTTTCCCGTCGGGTGGCGGTAGAACTTGTCGAACACTTTCTCCTGCGTCTCTTTGTCCATGCCTATCCCCTTGTCGCTCACTGAGATAAGCAAATCAGTTCCGATGTTGCGCATTGTTACGGTTATCTCGGGCGGCGCATCGAGCGAGTATTTGTTGGCGTTGTCTAACAGATTGTAAATCACATTGATAAAATGCGATTGGTCAACTTTCACAAAATCGTTTGTCGAGTTGTCGGTGAATTTTATTGTGCCGTTTTTATGCTCAACCTGCAGGCTGATGTTGCCCACAGCCGTCTCCACAATCGGCTTAATATGAGTGGGTTGCAGATTCAGATTGAAATCTTTTTTGTCGAGCATCGACATCTGCAGAACGCACTCAACCTGACGGTTCATGCGGCGGTTCTCCTCTTTTATTATGCCGACAAACCGCTTGACTTTCTCGGGCTCGGCAATTATCGACGGCGAGGCTATGGAATCGGCGGCAAGCTGAATGGTTGCCAGCGGCGTCTTGAACTCATGCGTCATGTTGTTCACAAAATCGGTCTTGACCTCCGAAATGCGCTTCTGGTCGACCATGGTGCGAATTGTCACCCAGAAAGTTATCAGTATTATTATGGTGAACAGAACCGATGCCGAAATGGGCAGCATAACCGAGCCGTAGAGCGCGTTGCGGCGGTCGGGGAAATAAACTGACAGCATCTCGTCGTGCTGGGCTATGTCGTTGGGGAAAAGGCTTGTGCAGAAGGTGTGCTTCTGGCGCTTGTAGCCCTTGGAGGCCAGCGGCTGCAACGGTTTGCCCTTGCTGTCGGTTACGGCGAACTCAAAGGGCAGCTCGATGCCGGCGTTGCGCAGCTCGAATGTCAGCGTCGGCTTGATGACCGAAAAATCGATGCGCTCCTCAATGGGCCGGTCTTTGATGTTGAACTCGAACAGCATCTGTTCCATAATGTCGTTTATGCGGCTGCGGTCGGTGTTGCCGTCGGGTTTGGTAACCGATGAGTAGGCCTGAAACGACAGGCTGCCGTTATCGAACAGAGTATCAATGCTGTAGGTTGTTATCTCGGTGTCGCCTTTCTTTTCGGTTTTGACATTGGCAAGGTCGATGACGTGCTCGGTGCGGCGCGGACGGCTGAAATCGCTCAGCGACATTATCAGCGACTCCTCCTGCCTGTCGCGGGCCTTGCCCCTCCACCCCGACATGAAATTCGAAATCCAGAAGGCGTTTTGGTTACGCTCGATGCGGTAGGCGGCGTTCTGCAGCGCATGGTTGACGTGCTGAGCAAACTGTTCGTCGCGGACCGATATGGCCTTGCGAACCCATATTATCTGAACGGCGATGATGCCGAACAGCGATATTATCATCAGCGCCAAAATGCCGGAGAATCGTTGTTTTTTCACTTGTCGTTTTTTTGATGTGTCAAAAATAGTCAAAGTTGCGGGCAAATCATTGCTTTTAACTTATTGTTAACGGTTTTTAACCTTGCCTTAACCATAAGTGATTATCTCTCAACCTACATTTGCAGCGTTAGTAAAACAGATAGTACTTTTCTCATAATGGTTTTTTAGTTGCTACCGACGGATTCTCAGAATCCCGAAGTTCATAAGACGGCCGCCAATAACGACCGTCTTTTTTTGTCGGTTTCAATCGTCTCCGACAACAAAAAAAGTGAACCATTGCGGCCCACTTTTTCTGATTATCAATTAATTATATTGCGCTTCACTTTTTGCCGACAATCATGTTATACTGCACGCTGATGTAGCCGTCGTTGGGGAATATCTTCTTGCCAAGGGTTATGACGGCCTCGGCGTCTTTCTTGCGTTTCTCGTTCACAAGCTGCATCGAATATTTCAGGAAACCGTCGATAATCAGGCTTTTAACTATCGGGTCAACCTTTACGGTTCCATTCATCACCTGTTCGGCCAACTGCGGACGCGCCTCGGCCATATCGTGCTCGCCCTGGACGCTGTTGTTGGCCATGCACTTCAACATTCCCGAGTAGTATAGGAACAGATAATCGGGCTTGTGGGCGAGTTTCTCGTAGTTGCGCGCCGAGTTCGATGCCTTGGTGTAGTTCTCGCTCGACAAATAGGTTTTCATTTCCTTCTGCAAGTGCTTCTTAATGACGTCGATAAAATCGGTGTTCTGACGGTAAAGCTCGCCGTCGGTGTCTTTGCGGACAAACTTTGTGGTGTATTTAACTGCCTGACGCATACCGTCTTTGTAATCGGCGGCCACCTCAGGGTCGGTCGATTCGTAGAGTTTTATGTAGCACATTGCGGCATACAAGTAAGGCTCCGACTCGCGGCCGGCTGCAGGGTCGTTGCAGAGGTCTTCGGCCTTGAACAGACAAATCTCGTACTTGCCTGATGTGTAGAGCTTGGCTAACTTCAGATTGTGTCCGCCTTTGACCTGCGCCATTGCCGAGGTGCAGAAAAGCAAGCCCAAAGCCACTGATAATAATTTCAATTTCATATTCTCTGTTTTTTCAACATGTTCAGAAATAACAAACACAAAAAAAATTAAATACGATTAAATAAACAATTATTTCGACGGCAATGTTATTAACAATTTTTATAAAGCCCTGATTGTTATGGTTTTATAATTTATTTTTGGTAGAGACGCGCCATGGCACGTCTCTACCGCGTTTTATTGTTTCTTCATCAATTCCTCTAACATTTTCTTCACCTCGGCCATCTCTTTTTTCAATTCATCGTTCTCGGCTTTCAGCTCTTTTACGGCCTCAATGAGCAGTGGTGTTATGTTGCTGTAATTGACCGATTTATAACCATCTGCGCCAGTCTCAACGGCCTCGGGCAGAACAGCCTCAAGCTCCTGCGCCAGAACGCCCACGTGGCGGTTGCTATCGAAATTCTTGTTGGGAAACTCCTTAACGCGCCACTCGTAGGTTACGCCGTTGAGTGTTAGCACTTTATCCAATGCGCGCTCAAGCGGTTTGATGTTGGTTTTCAGGCGTTGGTCGGAGGTTTGGATTGTGCCATTTGTGGCATTAATAACGTTGGCATAAACCGTATCCCAGCGATTAGTATTTGTGCCTAAAGTGTATGTTGGCATTACGCTTTGCCAATTATATTTTGTTGTAGCAGGATATATGTTGCCTCTAAATTCTGCATTGCCGTTTTTGTAGATTATCAAAGCGTCGCTATGAGTTAAATCATCTTTACCATTACCAACAACGAACAATCTGTCATTTTCATACCAATAAGGTATTCCGGGTGATTGCCCTGCATTAGGTGTATAGTCGGTATTATGTTTTCCTACCACCACTTCATAAGATGATTTAGCTGTTGTATAATAACCCATTGCTGTAGAAGTTTCTCCATTGGCTGTTGTAGAAGACCCCATTGCTGTAGAATTATTTCCAACGGCATTAACACCAAATCCAATGGCAAAAGAACTATTTCCAATAGCGTTTGCACCATATCCAATAGCAGTGGAATTATGTCCGCTGGCAGTTGTCTCCATTCCTATTGCTGCTGACAATTCGGATGATGCATTTGCGTTTATTCCAAATGCCAATGAGCCATACATAGCTATGGCACCAGAACCGATAGCATAAGAATAGTCGCCAATGGCTTTGGCGGGAGCTCTATATTTGCGCCAGCTATATCCAGGAAATGTTTCCCAACTTTCACTGCCAAAAGCAATACTTGCTTTACCAGTAGCTAATGCTCCAGTACCAAATGCGTAACTTCCTTCGCCTTGAGCCTGTGCTGAATCGCCAAAAGCGTATGCATTGTCGGCTCCTGCGTAGGCTTCACGGCCAATGGCGGTAGAGTAATCGCCAATGGCTGTGGATTTATATCCCAGCGCTTGAGAATACTCGCCTTTGGCTGTGTTTTGGAAACCGGCATTAAATGAGTTTGTTCCAACCTGCGCGGCACTGTCAACTTTCAGATTACCAGCCATAAAAGCGTTCTTTGATGGATACCAATAAATGCGGTTTACGCTATCGAGAGTTTCGGCATTCTTTGTAAGGTCGATATTGAAAAGATTGCGTGTTTCACCAGCTTTGCTTGCGCTCTTTCCGGCAACTGCAAATCCGCTCTTGGCGGCTTTGCTGTCGTTGGCTTCGTCAATGTAAACACGGGTGCTGTCGGAATCAATGAGCAAATAGTTTGAGTTGGCTGTTTGGCCGTCTTTGCTTTTTTTCACACTTGCCACAGCAAACGTGGCCTTGGCGGCTTTGCCATTGGCATCATCATCGATAAAGACTTTTGTGCCTTCCTCGTTGATTACGAGCACATTATCCTCTGCGGTTTTTCCTTTCCTTACACTTGCCACTGCAAATGTGGCTTTGGCTGCTTTATCGTTCTCACCGTCAACATAAACTTTTGTACCTTCCTCACTGATTACGAGCATGTTATCTTCTGCGGCTTTTCCTTTCCTTACACTTGCCACGGCAAATGTGGCTTTGGCTGCTTTGTCGTTCTCACCGTCAACATAAACTTTTGTACCTTCCTCACTGATTACGAGCATGTTATCCTCTGCAGTTTTTCCTTTTCTAACGCTCGCCACTGCAAATGTGGCTTTAGCTGCTTTGTCGTTCTCACAGTCAACATAAACCTTTGTGCCTTCTTTGTTTACAACAAAAAACTGATTGCCTTCATCGGCTTTTCCTGAGCGGCCAGCCACAGCAAAACCGCTTTTGGCAGCCTTCGCATCGTTCTCGTCAACATACACGCGGACACCGTTTTTATAAACTGCAAAAACAACGTTGCCGTCCTCGTCTTTAACAGCAAACAGCGCCTCGTCGTCGCCGGTGTTGGCTTTAGCTTGAATCTGAATCTCGCTGGGGTTGTCTATCTCGCTGGTTTTCTTGGCGTATTGAGCAAACGGCACGGGCTGAATAGGTGTTTGTCCCATGTCAACAAAATTGCCGGAGCCGTCCGTATCAACTTCGGTTTTCAATGTCAGCTGCATAGTAGCCCAAGGCACAGCGCTGAAAGTTCCAATGGTAGCCGTTCCGCCGCCAACACTGACGGTTATGTTGCCGTAGGCATTGGTTTTTGTCTTTTGCGTTTCTTGATAGCATACCTCGTTACCATTCATAATGCTAATACGAAGCGTAACATCCTGGTTGCTAATAACTTCGCCATTATTGCGGATAACTGCTTGATAATTGAAGCCGCTTTGGGCCATTGTTGTTGTGGCTGCAAGCACAGCTGCAAATGCCAACATTAAGTTTCGGATTTTGCTCATATTTTTAAAAGTTTAGAGGGTTAGAAGTTTAGTGTTTAGTGTCAGTGTTTTCGTTATCGTTATCGTCAGCGTTAGTGTTTTCGTTTTAGTTTTAGTTATCGTTAGTGTTAGTGTCAGTGTTTTCGTTAGTGTTAATGTTAGTGTTAGTGTTTTCGTCAGTGTTATCGTTATCGTTTTTAGTTATCGTTATCGTTAGTATCATCCACCATAAACTCATTACGCAAAGCCGCAACAAGCTGTTCGGGGGTTATATCGTAGCGAATCTCGCCATTTTGCACAAAAGATATTGTGCCTGTCTCCTCCGACACTACAATTATAGCCGCATCGGTTTCGTTCGACATACTCAGCGCCGCACGATGCCTCAATCCCAGATTTGGCGGAAGCACAAGATTGTCGTTTATAGGCAACACACAGCGCGCCGCTTTTATCCTGTCGCCGATAATAATCATGGCGCCATCGTGCATCGGACTGTTTTTGAAGAAGATACTCTCAATCAAACGTTGCGAGACATCGGCGTTAAGCGTATCGCCACTTTGAACGTAAGTTACTAATTCAGAACGTGTTGTAAAGACAATCAGCGCGCCGGTCTTGGTTGCTGACATGCTGCGGCAAGCGCGGCTAATCTCGCGCAAGGTGTTGTTGCTGGCCGTGATGCTCGATTTGCTGAAATAATGCCCCAAAGCGAAATTGCGCTTCATAAAATCGCTGTTACCAATTAGCAGAAGGAATTTTCGGATTTCTTGCTGAAACAGAATTATGACAGCCAGCACGCCAACGCTGATGAACGAATCAAGAATTGTGGATAACAGGCTGAGATTCAAAAATTTGACCACAAGCCAAACCACATATAAGAGTAGCAAGCCGATGAATATGTTTATGGCCACCGTTCCGCGCACCAGTCGGTAGAGTTGATATAAAATGAATGCAACAAGCACAATATCAACAAAATCGACAAACCGAAAGGTAACAAACAATAAACCCATAAGCACCTATTATTTATGCGAAGATAAGGCGAGTTTGTGAATAACCCAATTTTTAATCATCTCTGCCCTACTTCATCAGCCACTTCCAAGCTGCATCGCTCGGCATACGCCAGTCACCACGGGGCGAGAGCGATACCGAACCCACTTTGGGGCCGTCGGGCATACACGAGCGCTTGAACTGTTGCGTGAAGAACCTACGCACGAACACTCGCAGCCACTTGTCGATAACATCGTCGGTGTAGGTGCCAGCAAAGGCTTTGCGGGCCAAATAGAAGATTTTTTCAGGTGCGAAACCGTTGCGCACAAAGTGATAGATGAAGAAATCGTGCAACTCGTACGGGCCGACCAAATCTTCGGTTTTCTGCGCAATGTTGCCGTCGCTGTCGGCGGGCAGAAGTTCGGGGCTGATGGGCGTGTCAATGACATCGTAGAGATATGGTTTGGCATCGGCATCAATCTCAAAATCAGCCACATACTTAACAAGGTATTTGACAAGCGTTTTGGGTACGCCAGCGTTTACGCCATACATCGACATTTGGTCGCCGTTGTAGGTGCACCACCCCAACGCCAGCTCTGACAAGTCGCCCGTGCCGATGACAATGGCGTTTTCTTTATTTGCCACATCCATAAGTATTTGCGTACGCTCACGCGCTTGCGAGTTTTCGTATGTCACATCGTGAACGTTTTGGTCGTGGCCAATGTCGGCAAAATGTTGCTCACAAGCCGCACGGATGCTAATCTCGCGGCAATCGACGCCCAACGCGCGCATCATTGCCACGGCGTTGTTATAGGTGCGATTGGTGGTGCCAAAACCAGGCATTGTTATGCCAATGATATTCTTGCGGCTGATGCCGATTTGGTCGAAAGTTTTGGCTGTTACGAGCAACGCCAAAGTGGAATCCAAACCGCCTGAAATGCCCACCACAGCGCGTTTGCAGCCAATGTGGCGCAAGCGTTGGGCAAGTGCGCCCGTCTGTATGCTGAAAATCTCTTGACAGTTCTTTTGGCGGTCGGCCTCAACCGAAGGCACAAACGGACTTGCATCGATAGTGCGCTGTAAATCAGTGGTTTTATTCTCGGGAAAATGAATCGGGACAACCGTGTACAACTCGCTGCGCACCACTCCCGCCCCTGTCATAAATGTTGAGTTTTTCTGACGGTCGGCAATCAATTTTTCGATATCGATATCGCTGACAACCAACTGCTTATCCATACTGAAACGACGGCTTTCGGCCACCATTGTTCCATTCTCGGCAATCAGGCCGTTGCCTGCGAAATAAAGGTCGGTGCTCGACTCGCCAAAACCGCTCGAAGCGTAGATGTAGCCTGCGATGCAGCGTGCCGACTGTTGCTCAATCAGGCTGCGCAGATAGCGGTGCTTGCCCAACACCTCGTCGCTTGCCGAAAGGTTGAAAATGAGGTGCGCGCCCGCCAACGACTCCACCGAACTTGGCGGAATCGGCGTCCAGAGGTCCTCGCAAATCTCAATGGCAAACGACACGCTGCCACCATCGAAAATCAGGTTGCGACCAAACATAACCGTCTGATTACAAAGCGTTATGCTGTCGCGGATGGCGCTCACCGCAGGGGCAAACCAGCGGTGCTCGTAGAACTCGTTGTAGTTGGGCAGCCACGTCTTGGCGTTGACGCCTACAATTGTGCCCTTGCGCAAAACCGCCGCCGCATTGAACAGCGAGTTGCCGCAACGCACAGGCAATCCGATAATTACGATAATGTCAAGCCCCGTGGTCTGCTGCGCGAGCCATTGCAAGGCATTTTCGGCATCGGCAATAAGTTGCTGATTGTGAAACAAATCGGCGCAAGTGTAACCCGTAACGGCCAGCTCTGGAAAACAGATTATCTGCACCTGCTGCTTTGCCGCCTCACGAATCAGCGCCAAACACTCCTCAACATTTGCCTGACAATCAGCCACGTGCACCAACGGCACCGCGGCTGCAACTCTTACGTATCCAAAATTTGTCTTGCTCATAGTTCAACGGTTTTTCAAGTGCCGTAAAAGTAAGAATGATTTTTAAAATTGTTTTTTCACATCAACCCACTTTTCACTCAAACGTTTCCATTTTTAAACTCCGTTATAAATCAACGTTATCTTAAGTCTGTTTGGCGATAAAATCGGGCAGTTGATACATAATATTTATTATTTGCGTTGCGAAAACTTTAAAGAGCCCTAAAGTTTTCTACTTTTGCGGCTCTAATAAGCGAAACGCACTAAAATGGACGCACGAGACAGCATTATTGACGGGGCCGTGAAACTTTTCAGACAGAAAGGGCTGAAAAGTGTAACAATGGACGAACTGGCGCGGTCTTTGGGTATGTCGAAGCGGACCATCTACGAGAACTTTCGCGACAAGAACGAGCTGATTGAAACCTGCCTGCTCAAACTCTCGACCGACGGTCTGGCGCGGCGACACAAAATTCTCGACACCAATAAAAACGTGTACGAAGTTATGTACCAATTCGCACTCTTGCAGCACGACGAGCTGAACGGCGTGAACCCCGTCTTTTTCGACGATTTGCACCGCTACTACTCTGCCCTGCTGGCCGAGTCGAAGCGCAAGAGCGAGGACGCGAGCCTGACGCTACTCAAGCGGCTGTTCACAACGGGCATCGACGGGCGGCAGTTCCGCAACGACACCAACATTGAGGTGGCAAGCTTGCTGGTTGACCGTTTCTTCGAATTCGCCATCAAACTGATTGACAACTACCACATCAATCCGTGTGAAGTGTTCCGAACGGTGTTTCTGCCCTATTTCCGCGGCATCAGCACGCCCGAAGGACTTACCGAGCTGGACAAGGTGAGCGCCAAAATCTGCGAACACAAAAAAAAATGACAACACTAATTTAATCTTTATAAAACAATGAAACAGAGAATTTTAATAACAACGTTGGCTTCAATGGCGGTGAGCCTTGCGGTGGCGCAGGAACCTGCCGACAGCGTGGCCAACAGCGCGGTACCATCGGCCGAGGCCGTGAAAGCCGACACCGCCGCCACAATGCGGCTCTCGCTGAAAGAGGCGCAACAGTACGCCATTGAGCACAACTACACAATGCAGAACGCGTCGCTCGACGTGCAGAAGGCCGAAGCGGCCAAATGGCAGTCGCTGTCGACTATGCTGCCGCAAATCTCGGCATCGGTGGACTACACCAATATGCTGGGCTACAAAATGAATTTCCAAGGAATGCAAATCGCAATGAACCCCTACCTGACAATGGGCGCGCAAGTGGCTGTGGCCTTGAGCGGCGCGCAGTTCATCGGGTGGCAGATTAGCAAAATGTCGGTGGAAATGTCGGAAATCAGCCAAAAGAAATCGGAACAGGACATCCGCAACCAAGTGAAGAGCCTGTACTACTCGGCGCTGGTTATGGAAGAGACGGTGACGTTGCTCGACAAGAACCTTGAGAATATGAACAAGTTGCTCGAATCGACGCAAAACGCTGTGAAAGTGGGCGTTTCGGAACAGATTGACGCCGACAAACTGCAAGTGCAGGTGCTGACAATGCAAACCACCATCAGTTCGACAAAGCGCTCATTGGAAATGATTTACAACGCTATGCGCCTTCAACTCGGCTCTGACGTGAGCACCAAAATCGAACTGACGCAGACAATCGACGATTTGCTGAACATCGACGTGGCAACGAAACTTCTGACCGAGGATTTCGACATCAACAAAAACTATGACTATCAACTACTTGAGCAGACAACCGACATCTACAAGAAACAGGTGACGCTGGCCAAATGGAACTTTGCGCCGTCGCTCACGGTGCACTACTCGTACACCAAAAAGAAATACATTGGCGAGGCGGGCTTCGATATGACGCCACCGAATATGTTCGGCGCAAGCCTGTCGATTCCGATTGCGTCGAGCAGCAACCGCTGGTTCAAGCATAAAGAGGCCAAAATCAGCCTTTTGGAACAGCAGAACACCGTTGAGAACACCACCAACGCCTTGCTGGTTCAGCACAGCCAACTGCGCTACAATCTGGCTTCGGCTTTCGAGACCTACGAGGCGCAGAAGCAGAACACCGAGGTTACGCAGCGCGTTTTCGACAAGACGAGCGAGAAATACCAACAGGGCGTGGCGTCGAGCCTTGACGTGACAAACGCAGGCACCAACCTGATTTCGGCGCAAAGCAGTTACGTTCAGGCACTTATGGAACTCGTAACCGCTCAAATCGAACTCGAGAAACTTTTGAACAACGACAATAATCAATAATCAAATAAACATACAAGAAAATGAAAATCAGAAATTTAATCAGTTTTGCAATCATCGCTGGCGTGGCTTTATCGGCGGCAGGCTGCAAAAAAGAAGAGAAAAAGGCCGCTATGGCCCGTGTTGAAAAGGTTAAGGTGAAGAAACTCGAGAAGGTTACGATTGACCGCGTGTACGAGGTTTCGACAACGCTGCAAGGCTACGAGACAATGAACATCGCGCCGTCGCTGACGGGAACCATCGAGCACATCTTTGTCGAAATTGGCAACAAGGTGAACAAGGGCCAAGACCTTGTGCGTATGGACCAAACGCAGTACAAAACGGCCAAACTCACCTTCGACAATCTGACCACCGAAATGCAGCGTATGGACGCGCTGAAAGAGAGCGGCAACGTGTCGCAACAGACCTACGACCAAACGAAAGTTGGCTACGAGCAGGCCAAGCAAAACCTTGATTTTCTGCAACAAAACACCTACGTGAAGGCGAAATTCTCGGGCAGCATATCGGCCAAGAACTACGAGGACGGCGAACTTTACGCGGGCGGCGCAATCCTGACGCTGACGCAGATTGACGTGCTGAAGGCCTACATCAACATCCCCGAATCGTACTTCCCACACATCAAAGAGGGAATGGCGCTGACGCTGAAGTCGGAAATCTATCCCGACAAGGAATTCAAGGCCACCGTTGAGATTGTACACCCCACGATTGACGCCGCAAGCCACACGTTCCAAGCCAAAATCAAAATCGACAACAAGGCCAACTACCTGCGCCCTGGAATGTTTGTGCGCTCAACAATGCCGATATCGAAACAGGAAGTCATCATCGCCCCCTATCAGGCTGTTATGAAGCAGATTGGCTCGAACGACCGCTACGTTTTTGTGAACGACAACGGCACCGCCAAGCGCGTGGCAGTGAGAATGGGACAACGCTTCGACGAGAATGTTGAGATTATCAGCGACGAACTGACTGAAAAAGACGAACTTATAGTTGTGGGCCAAGGTCACGTGAACGACGGCTCGAAACTCGACGTTGTGAAATAATATCAGTTAAATATCTGATTTCAAACAAGATAGAAAATGAGTATCTACAAGACATCAATAAACCATCCTGTAACCACATCGCTGATTTTTGTGGCAGTAATGGTGATTGGCCTGTTCTCGCTAAAGCAGTTGCCAATCGACCAATTCCCTGAAATGGACCCGCCCTACGTAATGGTTATGACCACCTACGGCGGCGCCAACGCAAGCGAGATTGAGACCAACGTGTCGAAACTTATGGAAAACACGCTGAACTCGGTCGACGGACTGAAGGAACTGAACACCGTGTCGAAGGACAACATCTCGGTTGTGACAATGGAATTTGAGTGGGGAATGAACCTTGAGGACATTGTGAACGACGTGCGGTCGTATGTTGATATGGTGAAGGACAACCTTCCCGACGGCTGTTCCACCCCGTTCATCTTCAAGTTCAGTTCGAGCGCAATGCCTATTATGCAGTACGCCATCACGGCCAAAGAGAGTTACTCGGGCCTTGAGAAGATTATCGACGACGATATTATCCCGCAACTGAACCGCGTGAACGGCATCGGTAACATTTCGGTGTCGGGTGCACCCGAAAGGTATGTCTATATCGACATCGACCAAGAGAAGATTGACGCCTACGGAATCCCGCTCGAACTTGTGGGGCAGGCCATCAGCAGCAACAACCTGAATATGTCGTCGGGAAGCGTGAAAATGGAAAAAGAGCAGTACGCGCTTCAGGTGCGCAGCGAGTATGCCGAGAGCGCCGAAATCAACAATATTGTGGTTTCGACCACACCCGACGGAAAGCAGATTTTTGTGCGCGACATCGCCACACTGCGCGACACCATCAAAGACTTGTCGCTCGACGAGAAAATCAACGGCCGCGACGGTGTGCGTATGATTATCGCCAAACAATCGGGCGCCAACACGGTGCAGATTTGCGCGGACGTTCGCAAAACATTCGAAGAACTCAAGCCGCAACTGCCGACCGACCTTGGAATCGAAATGATTTACGACTCGTCGGAAGAGATTCAGAACGCCATCAACAGCCTTGCCGAATCAATTATGTACGCATTGCTGTTTGTGGTGCTGGTTGTGCTCTTCTTCCTGGGCCGCTGGCGCGCCACAATCATCATCGGCCTGACCATCCCTATCGCCTTGATTGTGGGCTTCATCTACCTTCTGGCTGTGGGCAGCTCGCTCAACATCATATCGCTTTGCTCGCTCACGGTGGCCATCGGTATGGTGGTCGACGACGCCATTGTGGTTCTTGAAAACATCACCAAACACATCGACCGCGGCGCTAATCCGCGCGAAGCCGCCATCTACGCCACCAACGAGGTGTGGATTTCGGTTATCGCCACCACCCTTGTGATTGTGGCCGTGTTTGTGCCGCTGACAATGCTTCCTGGCCTGTCGGGAATCCTGTTCAAAGAGTTGGGCTGGATTGTGACGATAGCCGTCTGCACATCGACAACGGTGGCCATATCGCTTACGCCAATGCTTGCGTCGCTTATGCTGAAGGGCAAGAATCTGGTTATCGAGAACGGCAAGATTGTTGAGAAGAAGAAGGAACCGAAGAAATGGTCGTACGAGAACACCGTGGTGCGCTTTCTCGACAAACTCGACCTTCTGTACGCCCGCTTGCTTCGCGTCTGCCTTGGCCACAAAAAGACGACAATGGCGTGCATCACACTGTTCTTTGCGGCGTCGTTGCTGCCTGCCATTATGGGCTACATCGGCACCGACTTTATGCAACAGTCCGACGAGGGCCGCGTGACCGTAACCGTTGAATTACAGCGCGGTACACGCATCGAGGAAACACTGAAAACCGCCCGCAAACTCGAGGCACGCTTCCACGAACTTCTGGGCGACGATTTGGTCATTCTCTCGACATCGGCTGGAACAAACGAGAACTCAAGCGTGGGCGCGCTCTTCTCGTCGACCAACAACAACAAGATTTCAATGATTGTGCGCTGCACCAAAATGTATGAGCGCGACCGCACCATCTTCGAGATTTCGGAAATCTTGCGTAACGAAATGAAGAACTACCCCGAAATCAACAAGGCCTTCTGTTCGACGGCGGGCCGCGGAATGGGCGGACAGACTGTTGACGTTGAGATTTACGGCTACGATTTCGACCAAACGAACCTTCTGGCCGAAGAAATCCGCCACATTATTGCCGACAGCGTTCAGGGCGCCCGCGACGTGAAAGTGAGCCGCGAGGAAGACCGCGCCGAATTGAATATCGCTGTTGATAAAGAGAAACTTGCGCTGCACGGACTCACATCGGCCACCGTTGCCACCTACGTCCGCAACCGCGTGAACGGAATGACCGTGGGATTCCTGAAAGAGGACGGCGACGAGTACAACATTGTTGTCCGCCTGAAAGAGGAAAACCGCAACTCGATAACCGACCTTGAGAATCTGACAATTCCGTCGGCCACGGGCGCGCAAATCAAACTGAAAGAGTTGGCCACCGTCGAGGAATACTGGGGACCGCCGCAGATTGACCGCCGCAACCGCCAACGTATTGTGACAGTGAGCGTTATCCCCTACGAGACATCGCTTGGCGAGCTTGCCGAAGACGTGAAGTCGAAAATCGCCAACATCACCATTCCGCAAGGCATTGTGGTGAAAGTGGGCGGCGACTACGAGGAACAGCAAGAGTCATTCGGCGATATGGGAATGTTGCTGGCGCTGATTATAATGCTGGTATTCATTGTAATGGCGTCGCAGTTCGAGTCGCTCAAAAAGCCGTTCATCATTATGATGGCCATTCCGTTCGCCATTTCGGGCGTGATTATCGCCCTGTGGATAACCAACACAACACTCGATTTGGTTGGCGCTCTGGGCGTTGTAATGCTTGTGGGCATTGTGGTGAAGAACGGTATTGTGCTTGTCGCTTACATCAACCTTATGCGCGACCGCGGCTACGAGCTAAACGAGGCCATCGCCCTTTCGGGCCAATCGCGTCTGCGCCCCGTGCTTATGACCGCCGCCACCACCATTCTGGGTATGCTGCCAATGGCGTTGAGTAGGTCCGAAGGTTCCGAAATGTGGATTCCAATGGGTATTGTGGTCATCGGCGGCCTTTTAGTTTCGACGGTGGTAACGCTTTTAGTTGTGCCTGTGCTCTACTCGATTATGTCGCGCCACGGCGAACGTGACAAGGAAGACGAAGTGCGTAAGTCGTTCATCTTCTTCGATATGGACGAGGATTCGGTTTACGACAGCCGACTCGAAAGAAAAGTCATTAAATGATTGATTGAAGGATTGAATAACGAATAATTGAAACGACAATGAAAGCAGTATTCATAGTATATAATCAGGCTAATACAGAGCGTGTTGAGTATATGCTCGACCGCCTTGGCATAAAGGGTTTCACCTATTGGGAAGACGTTCAGGGACAAGGCTCGGTTGACGGTGAGCCGCGCCGCGGCACTCACACCTGGCCCGAAATGAACTCGGCCATCATCACCGTTGTCGAGGACGAGATTGTTCCCGAACTCTTGAGCCGCATCAAACGCTTGGACAACCGCAACTTGGAAGTGGGCGTGCGGGCGTTTGTTTGGAATGTTGAAGCTACGGTGTAGATTGTTGGTGTTGATGGGTGTTGGGTGTT
>JAFZKK010000090.1 GCA_017551905.1 Salinivirgaceae bacterium | reverse complement strand
TTTCACGCTTCCGCGCGATGGGTTTGCAGGTGCACATCACCCAACTCGATGTGTCGCTCTACAAGTGGGAGCCGGCGCGCCGGCATTTGCGCCGTAACGAGACTATCCGCCTGACTGACAGTATAAAACAGATTCAGGCCGACCAATACTCAATGATATTCGATGTCTTGCGCCACAACTCGGATGTTGTCAGAAATGTTACTTTTTGGGGGCTCGACGACCGTAACTCGTGGCTGAACAATGCGCCAGTTCGCGGACGCAAGAACTATCCGCTACTTTTCGACGCCTATCGCGGCACAAAACCGGCCTTCCACCGCATTGTGCGCGAGGCTAAAAACGAACATAAATAAGTCGGGCTTCAGCCTATTCAGTAACGTATGTAGCGCTGTCGGCATAGTTGGGCGCATCGAGCATCTCGGGCTGATGAAGCGCCGGAGCCGATTGTGCGGTGTCGACAGGCAGTTTGTCAGTTATTTCAGGCACGGGCACGTCAATCGTGAACAGCGTCACGCCAATCGCAATCAGCACTACCACCGACGCCGCCATTGCATACCATAGTCTGCGCCGATTGCGCCGGATATCGTTGTCAATCCTATGCCACATGTATTCAGGCACATCGGGAGCCTGGTCGCCTGTTCCCCGCCTGAAAATCTCGTCGATGTTGTTTGTGCTCATATTTACCCCTATTAATTAGTTTTCGCTTAAATTCAAATATCCTTGTGACTGCCGTAAAGCGCTTCCACCTTTTCTTTCAGAACATTACGCGCCCGCAGCAGGTTCGATTTCGATGTGCTTTCCGATATGTTCAGCATCTGCCCAATCTCCTGATGTGAGTAGCCTTCGATGGCGAAAAGGTTGAATACGGTGCGGTACTGCGGCGTCAGCTGTTGCACCATTTGCAGCAGCTCGTCGTACGATATGCGGCTCAGCACATCGTCGGCCGATAGCCGAGTGTCGTATTCCCTGATTTCGTCAACTGTGTATAACATATTCATTTTCCGGCAGTTTTCGATTGCACTGTTCACCATAATCCGTCGCGCCCAACCTTCGAACGAGCCGTTGAAGCTGAACTGGTCGATTTTTGAGAAGATTTTCACAAATCCGTCTTGCAGAAAATCTTCGGCTTCGGCGCGGTTTGCGGCGTACCTCAGGCACACTCCAAACAGCTTGGATGCCAGACGATTGTACAGCTTTCGCTGGGCGTCGGGTTGTTTCCGCTGGCAGCCGCGCACAATGTCGTCTATCTCCAGTGTCTCCATCGGCGTTTCTTAGTTAGTTGCATTATATTGACGCACGTTGCCGTCTTTTGGTTGCGTGGCAGGCGATTTTTTTCGCAGAAGCCACAGTCCGGCAAAAGTCAGCAACCCGTTTATTATCAGTAGCTCGTAGCCCATTTTGTAGCCGCCGAGCAATATCGGTGTCAAATAGTTGATTATCACGCAGATTATCGGCGAAGCGATGCAGACAATCCACACATGGCGGTCGGCTATCTCTTTTTTGGTGAAAAGGCCGAAGGCGTAAAGTCCCAACAGCGGTCCGTAGGTGTAGCCGGCGATGGTGTAGATGGCGCTGATGACACTGCGGTCGTTCAGCCGGTTGAAGATGATGATAATCAAGGCGACAACAATGGCGATGCCGATGTGCACGCGCTTGCGCAGACGGATTTTCTCACTGTCGGTCAGGTCCTTTTTTTCGATTTCAAGAATGTCGATTGAAAAGGCGGTGGTGAGGGCGGTGAGCGCCGAGTCGGCCGATGAGTAGGCCGCAGCCACCAGCCCCACGACAAAAAGCACGGCCACAGCTGTTGGCAGATAGCCTTGCGTGGCGAGCATGGGGTAGAGGTTGTCGCTCTGCGCCGGCACTTGTATGCCGTTGCGTGCGGCAAAGATGTAAAGCATGGCGCCTAACGACATGAACAACAGGTTGATAGGTATGAATGCGAAGCCGTACCAGTACATGTTCTTTTGGGCGTCTTTCAGGTTGCGGCAGCTGAGGTTTTTCTGCATCATGTCTTGGTCGAGGCCGGTCATGACAATGGTGATGAAGATGCCGCTCAGAAACTGTTTCCAGAAGAACGTTTTCTCCGTCGGATTGTCGAAAAACCACATCCGCGCATAGTCGGAGTTGCGGATTTCGCTCACCACGCCGCCCAAGCTCAGCCCCAGCGAGTTTTTGATAGCTACTATGGTGATTATCAAGGCGGTAATCATAAACAATGTCTGCAGTGTGTCGGTGAAGACAATGGTGCGTATGCCGCCTTTGAAAGTGTATAGCAGAATGAGTATAATTATCACAACCACAGTGAGTTCGAACGGCACGCCCCAAGCATCGAAAACGGCAAGTTGTAGCACGCTTGTCATCAGGAAAAGGCGGAACGAGCAGCCAATGACGCGGCTCAGCAGGAAGAATGCGGAGCCCGTCTTGTACGATGTGCGCCCGAATCGGTTTTCGAGATAGGTGTAGATGCTGGTCATGTTGAATTTGTAGTAGATGGGCAGCAGCACCCGCGCAATGAACAGATAGCCAAGGAAAAAGCCGATAACCATCTGCATATAAGCGAATTGGTTGTAGCCCACCTCGCCCGGCACCGAAATAAACGTAACGCCCGAAATGCTTGTGCCAATCATCCCGAAGGCCACCAGATACCACGGCGAGCGGTGGTTGCCGATGAAGAACGAGTCGTTGTCGGCCTTGCGCCCCGTGAACCACGAGATGCTGAACAGCACGCCAAAATAGGCCAGAAGCACGATTATGATAAGCAATGGTGACATAAAATGTTGTTTCCGGCAAAGCTACTATTTTATTTATGAATTAGAAATTCAGATTTCGATGCGTGACAAGTCCGAAAATTTCAACTTTTAGCATACTTTTACACCATAAAATCGAATCAATGCAACAGTTACCATCGCGATTGCTCGACAATGTGGTCAATGAGTTCGGCAAGCTGCCGGGCATCGGCAAAAAGACTGCGCTGCGCCTGACGCTGCACTTGCTTAATCAGCCCGACGAGGACGTTGAGGCGTTTGTGTCGGCTATCAGCCAAATGAAAACCGACATTATGATTTGCCCTGAATGTCACAATATTACGGAAACTGAAGGGTTGTGTAGCATCTGCGCCGACCAGCGCCGCGACCACTCACTCATCTGCGTTGTGGAGACCATCCGCGAGCTGATAGCCATCGAAAACACCGGCCAGTTCAAAGGTGTGTATCATGTTTTGGGTGGACGCATATCGCCAATGGAAGGCATCGGCCCTAAAAATCTGAATATCGACAGCCTTGAGCGGCGCGTGCAGGAAAACACCATTGCCGAAATCATTTTGGCCACAAGCACCACCATCGATGGCGACACCACTAACTTCTACTTGTTCAGGCGGTTAAGTCCGTTTGGCGTGCCAATTACCACGCTTGCGCGAGGACTTTCGGTGGGCGATGAGCTTGAGTATGCCGACGAAATCACACTTGGTCGCTCCATTCTGAACCGCGTGCCATACAAAAACTGATTAATTGACTGATTGACTGATTGACTGATATTTAACTCATCATTACTAACTCCTAAATCCTAATTGACCATGGAATTATCTGACAAAATAAAATACTGTGCCATCTGCCAAAAATCGAAACGCGATATGCAGCGCGGAATTGTCTGTGGATTGACTAATGAGAAGCCAACGTTTGAGAAGCAATGTGCTGATTTACAGGCTTCGGCCAGCGATATTGCCGAGCTTGAGGAATCGCTTATGGGCGGCTCGCAAAAATCTTCCGCAAAAATCTTGACAGCCGTTCTAATTGTGGTGTTTGCCGTTGTTGTTGGTGTTATGTGGCTGATATACAACAATAAAAGTGGGAACGAGCAAGCCGCAAAAAACACTGGGAAGAAATATGATGCATTGGAAGCCATTGTCAATGCAAAAATGGCGACTTTGCCGCAAACCAAGGACGGCCTTGTGTTCGACAGCATCACACTTTGCAAAAAATATGTCAAGTTTACGCTCCGGTTGCCCAACACCTACATTCAAGATTATAGCGATGACTTGCTGATTTGCGAATCGAAATTCAGACATTCGGAGGTGCTGAAAATGCTGCGCGACGAAGATGCTGAATTGCTCAAAACTTGCATAAAAGACTCTATGCAAATACGTTACGCTTTTCGCGAAGCCACCGATTTTCCAATCTATACCATTGTTGTTCATCCAAAAGATATGGAGCAAGCGCTAAGCGCCACCGGGCCGTTCCGATGCTCGCAGAAGGATTTTGACCGTGTGTTACGCTCTGAAAAAAAAGCACTTCCGTACGACATTGTGAGCAAAATACAGTTGTCGGGTGTTAATTGGGATTACGGCACAAACACGTTGAAACTGAGCCTGCGGTCGCGGCGAAAAATAAAAACCGACAAGCCGACGCTCACTAAACTAGTTGAAAATGAGCTGTGGAGCAACGTCAACGAGTTTTACTCGGTGCGGATGACAATGTTGAGCGAGGGGACAATCGATTTCCGCTTCATCGGCACCGACGACAGGCTGCAAGAGTCGGTAAAAATCGGGCCGGAGTTCTACAATAAGTAATAAGTTTAAAGTTCTCGAAGTTCTAAGTTTTAGGTGAGAGGTAAGAGGTAAGAGTTTAGTTGTATGTGTCAGCGTTAGTGTTAGTGTTAGTGTTATGAAAATCTTTATTATCGGTTCGGGAAATGTGGCTACGCACTTGTCGGGCGCGTTGCTAAAGGCCGGACACACCATTGCCGGTGTATGCGGACGCAGTTTTGAACATGCTGATGAATTAGCTAAAAAACTGAATGCCAGGCCATTTGACTCACTTGTGCATATTCCGACCGATGCGGATGTCTATCTTATCAGCGTGAGCGATGACAGCATTGCCGATGTGGCTGCACAGATGCCCGATGTTAAGGGAATTGTAGCGCATACTGCCGGCAGTGTCCCAATGGACGTGCTGAAAAGATTTGAGAATCATGGTGTTACATATCCGATGCAGTCATTCACGAAAAACCGCAAAATAGATGTTGGCCGTGTGCCGTTTTTTGTTGAGGGTTGCACCAATGATGTGGCTGACAAGCTGATAATGTTGGCTAAAACAATCAGCACTGATGTCCGGTTGATGACAAGTGAAGAACGGAAATATCTGCACCTTTCGGCGGTTTTCGCAAGCAATTTTGTCAACGGGATGTTTGCCGAAGCAGATACGGTGCTGAAACATTGCCGTCTACCGTTCAGTGTTCTGCAACCGCTTATCGAAGAAACTGTGGCTAAAGCCTTGGAAATGGGGCCTGTAGCCGCGCAAACCGGTCCAGCCCGCCGTGGAGATGCCAGGGTGATGCAGGCGCAGCAAAAAATGCTCGACGATGAAAACCAACGGAATTTGTATAGTTTTGCATCGAAACGGATAACAGAAAGATATAGAAAACAGTAAGTTGATAATTTACGCATTTAATTATCAGTCATTCAATCAGTCAGTTATGAGCAACTTTAAGGAAGATTTGATGAAAGTTAAGGCGTTCGCCTTCGATGTTGACGGTGTCTGCACCAATGCGACTATAATTTGCCTGGCCGACGGGCAACAGGTGCGGCAGTCGCACACGCGCGACGGTTTTGCACTGCGTTTTGCGCATCAGCAAGGATACCCGATAGCTATTATTAGTGCCGGCAAAAACAATACGGGCGTGGTGAAACGTTTTGAAGGTCTGGGACTTACCGATTTGTATATCGGCAGTTTGGAAAAGAGCAAGGCTTTCGACGATTTCCTCAGCCGTCACAATCTATCCGCTTCCGATGTGCTTTATATGGGCGACGATGTGCCTGATTATCCGGTACTTAAGCGTGTGGGTGTGCCAACTTGCCCAGCCGATGCTGCCAACGATATAAAGCCGATTGTCAAATATGTGTCGGACTGCAAAGGCGGTGAGGGCTGCGTGCGCGATGTTATTGAACAGGTGCTGAAAGCGCAAGGCCGTTGGGCTAATTTTGAAACTGAAAACTTTTTGTAATATGTTGAATATTATCAAGATGATACGATGGCCAAATTTGCTTATGGTGCCGTTCACCATGTGCCTGATGCGCTATTGTATCGTTCAGCCGATGCTCGACTATCAGTTCTCGCCGCAGCTTGGCGAGCAAATAACCTTCCAGTTGAGCGACGGATATTTTGTCATGTTGGTGATTATTAATATGTTGCTTGGTGCTGCCGGCTACATCATCAACGACTATTTCGACCGCCACATCGACCGCATAAACCGCCCCGACGAGGTTATTGTAGGCCGCGAGGTGCCTCGCCGTTTAGCCATGGTGTGGCACATAATTTTCGACATTGCGGCGCTTGTGCTTGCGGCGATTTTCGCTTGGCATCTGCGCATGATGTCAATCTTCTTGCTTTACGCAATGATAGCCGGCATATTTTGGTTGTATTCAACCACTTACAAGCGCCAGTTGCTCATTGGCAACCTTGTGGTAGCGATAGGAACGGCAACCATACCGCTTCAGGTCGGAATATTTGAATATCTGACACTTACGCGCGTTTATGGGTTCGATATGTTGTTGAAAGATTTGTCGTTTATTCCGATAATGTACTGGACTGGCGGTTTTGCCTTTTTCGCTTTCATAATCAATATGATACGTGAGATTGTGAAAGATATGGAAGACCTTGAGGGCGACAACAACTACGGCTGCAACACCTTGCCGATAGCTTATGGAATGAAAATCTCAAAAATCGTTGTGTGGGTGTTGTCGATAATATGCATCGCGCTGTTGTTGGTTTGCTATTACTTTTTCCTCCGCGAGCCGTTGACGCTTATTTATCTATCAATCTTTGTGATAGCGCCGATGGTTCTGGTGATGATATTGACCGCCAAAGCCGACGAAGTCAAACATTACCACCGCATCAGCACAATCATAAAAGTCATAATGCTGTTTGGCGTACTCTATTCGGTTTTGGCTTGGCAGATGATGAAATATGTGGTTTGATTTTAACGTAAACGAAAACCAAAACGTAAACATTTCAACTTGTTAAACCTGTTAAACTCGTTAAACATTAATCATTAAACTCTAAACTCTTTCATGTTGCCGATATTCAATAAATACAAGTTCGTTTTAGCTTCAAAATCGCCACGCAGGCAGGAATTGCTGAAAGGCATTGTGCCTGAGTTCGATATAATGCTGCGCGACACCGCCGAGAGCTATCCCGACACCTTGCAAGGCGCGCAGATTGTGGAGCATTTGGCTAAATTGAAGGCGTCGGCTTTCGAAGACGAACTTGCCGATAATCAGCTTCTTATAACCGCCGATACCATTGTCTGGATTGACAATCAGGTGCTTGGCAAACCCAAAAACCGCGCAGTCGCAATTGAGATGCTGCGTCAGCTTTCGGGCTGCAAGCATACGGTTTACACGGGCGTCTGCCTGAAAACCACGCAGAAAGAGCGCGTGTTCAGCGCCGCCACCGATGTCTATTTCCGCCAGCTTTCCGACGACGAGATAGCCTACTATGTCGATACCTACAAACCTTTCGACAAGGCCGGTTCCTACGGCATTCAGGAGTGGATTGGCTACGTTGGCATCGAGCGCATCGACGGTTCGTACTTCAACGTTATGGGGCTGCCTGTGCAGAGGCTTTATCAGGAGCTGAAAAAGTTTTAGGTGATTTTTAAGTTTTAAGTGCGTCCGCCAACACGAAATATTTCCAAATAATTGGCGTATTAAGATTTATGTTTTTACTTTGCCGCGGCTTGAAAAACCGCATCGTAAACCGCCAAGCGGTATGCGGACTCGACAATAAGCCGTTGGTTTAAAATAGGATAATGAAATTTCGTAACTTTTTAATATATAGTGCGTTGATATGCGCCATTCCGGCTTGTGACAACGATGGCGACTCGCTTGACATTGGCGATGTCTTCTCCGACAATCAGGCTGTGATGGGCTATGTCGATACCTTCTCGCTTAAGTTATCGACCATAAAGGTTGACAGTTTCGCGACTTCGGGTTATCAGAATCTGTTTTTGGGATATTACAAAGACGAATTTGCCGGCAATGTGCTGACAGAGCTCTATGCGCCTATTGTCAACTCATCGAGAATCACCATTCCTGAAAACTCGATTTACGACAGCCTGGTAATCGTCTTCAAACCTAACGGCGTATGGGTGGGCGACACCGTAACTCCCAAAGTTGTAAATATTTACCGCGTTTTGCAGAAAATTGAGCCCGATTACGACGCCGAGCAACAGAAGATGTTCAACCATCATCGGCTCAACCGCGATACAACACCGCTGGCCACCGTAACTCTACGCCCGAATCCGTTGCGTAGTCTGGTCTCAACGGCGCGCATGTCGGACGAGCTGGGGCGGGAGTGGTTCCGTATGATTCTGGAGTCGGACGATGTGATGAGCAAGACTGAATATTTCCTCGACTACTTCAAGGGCTTGGCTTTTGTGCCACAAACCACCGATTTTACTTGGGGAATGGGTTTTGTCAGGAGTGGCATGGTGCCAACATCAAACCAGATTGAAGACGCCACGCAGTTCGAAATCAGGCTCTACTACCGCAAGCCGACCGATGAGGAGGACGATTCGTATATGACATTCGTCTTGGCCACCGACGCCGAAAATCCTTATAAATACACATATTTGAACAACGACCGCACGGGCACGCCGTTCGAGAACTTGAAAAAATACGATGACAAAGTCTATTCGTCGGCAAGCGGCTCGGTGTCGTGCATACAGACGGGCAGCGGTCTTGCCTTGCGTATCGATTTCCCGACGCTGAACAATCTGCACGCAGTGGCTGAGTATATGAACATCATTGATGCGCGGCTGATTATCAAGCCTAAAGAGAATTCTTTCAACGAAGACGACTATCAGCTTCCGTCAATTCTTTATGCCGGTCTCACCGACCAGTCGAACAAGCTAATCTCGCTCCTGACCGACATCAACGGCAATCCGGCAGCGTCGCAGGTTGTCTACTCAGGCGTCGATAATTCGCCGTTCTACACCTTCTCGCTTGTAGGTTTTGTCCGCAGCCGCATAATGTCGCCGTCTGATGACTACAACTCGATACTGATTATGCCGTCGGAGGAGGAGTGCGCCACCACGTTCAGGCGCCTTGTGGTTGACGACTATACAAACTATGGCGAAAATGTTCAATTGCAGGTTTATTATCTAACTTATTAAAGTGCTGAAAATGCGGTTGATACGAATAATAATATTACTTATTTTGATAATCGGCGCTCAAGTTTCGCAGGCGCAGAACAATACCATCTCGCCATACTCGCGCTATGGTCTCGGCCTTTACGAACAGAACGGATTCGGCCGCGGACTTGCGATGGGCGGCACCGGAATTGCCTTGCAGGCACGCGGGCATGTCAACAACATCAACCCGGCATCGTATGCGCTTATCGACTCGTCGATGGTGCTTTTTGATGTCGGTCTTCATCTTGATTATGAATATATTAGCACTTATCTTGATGATGGCGACAAAACCAACGGCAACATTTCGTACTTCTCGCTTGCTGTTTCTGGAACACGGAAATGGGCGTTCAGCTTCGGAATAGCGCCCTACACAAGCACCGGCTACACCATCAGGACAAGGGAGTATTTGTCGGGCGGCGGCCAGACAACCTACATCTCGCACGTTGAGGGCATTGGCGGCTTGACGCGCGTGTATGCTGGTTTGGGCGTGCAGTTGGGCAACCGTACGGCTTTTGGTATGAACGCATCGGTTCTATTTGGCCCGAAAACTCAAAGGCAGGCTATGGTGCTGAACGCCAGCGATATATTCTCGATATATGTCGAAAACACCGATTATTATGTTGGTGGCAAACTTGATTTCGGCCTTCAGCATAAAATATCGACATCGAAAAAATCGGACCTGACTTTAGGTGTCATTGCAAGCACGCCTGGCATCCTCCGCTGCGACCGCACCGAGAAGGCCACAAACACGTTCATTTCGGGCGTTACTGATACTATTTATTACGACGACGATGACTACGACCGCTACACCACTCTGCCTATGACGTGCGGCGCAGGTGTGGCGTACAATTACAACGAGCGCTTGACCTTCACGGCCGATTTCAACTATAATCCGCTGTCGAAACTTAAAGTGTCTGACAAACGCTCGAAACTTATTGACAACCAGACGATAAACGTTGGAGCTGAATATATTCCACAACGGTTGGGCCGCAAATACGACCTGACATTTCGTGCCGGAGCCAGCTATGAGTCGGGCACTTACCGTGTCGACGATTATCGGCTTAAGGCGATTTCCGGTTCGTTTGGGGTAGGGTTCCGAATCCGCACAATCCGGTTCAACACCTTCTGCAGCTATCGTCAACAGGGCACTAAGGCAAACTTGCTTGTCCTCGACCAGAGAATACGCTTAGGCTTGAACCTGACCTACATCGACTACTGGTTCCAAAAACGCAAATTCTATTAATGCTTGAGCTGAATTTCAGCGGTTTGGCCAACGAAGCGGGCTGCGACGAGGCCGGGCGCGGATGCCTTGCCGGTCCGGTGTTTGCGGCCGCTGTCATTCTGCCGCCCGATTTTAGCAACGACCGGCTCAACGACTCAAAGCAACTGACTGAAAAACAGCGATATCAGTTGCGCGATGTCATTATGCGCGAAGCCGTGGCCTACGCCGTTGCCAAGCTCGACGCCCCCCAAATCGACGAAATCAACATCTTGAACGCTTCTATCAAATCGATGCATCTGGCACTCGACCAGCTTGCGGTGCGCCCCGAGTTCATCATTGTCGACGGCAACCGATTCAAACCTTACAATGATGTTAAGTATCAGACAATTGTGAAAGGCGATGGCAAATATCTGTCGATAGCGGCTGCATCAGTTCTCGCAAAAACCTTCCGCGACGATTTTATGTTGCAGATTGATAAAGAATTTCCGCAATACAACTGGGCCAAAAACAAAGGCTACCCAACAGCAGACCATCGCGCCGCTATAGCCAAATACGGCATTACGCCGTATCATCGCCGCTCATTCCGGCTGCTTGACACGCAGTTGGAGTTTCAGTTTTGAGGGGATTTGGTGAGCAAAAATTCTTTTTCCTTTTCCAACCTACTTTTTATACTTTTGTCTTGCTATGCGTTTTATGCCGTAAAGCATAATTTGCAAGCAGACATATAGAAAGACGTTTACTGACGTTTTCCTTTGGCGACTCAAAACTTCGCAACTTTTGAAAACTCAGCCGAAGAGAAAGCAATTGTGAACGCCTGCGTTAGTGTGTATTGACTTAACAATCAATATATTCCTACGTGGGCTTCGCGTTGCTCAATCTTGCTGAGTTAGGTAATGCGAAGACCTTGAGTCGTGGGAGCGAGTAACAAGATTCCCACGTTTTTCTTTTTTATAGGTGCCGCAATTGGGGAGTCGGCGGACAACAACGGCGTTATGGAAATCCATTGCGGCAGACTGATTGAAAATGAGTTGCGCAACCAACGGCGCAGTGCTCATTGGCTCGCAAATGAGTTACATTGCGACCGAACTAATGTTTACAAAATCTTTAAACGTAAAAACCTTGATGCTGAATTGCTTATGCATTTGTCGATAATTCTACAAAAGAACTTTTTTGAGACGCTCACCAACGAAACAGTCACCGAAATAGCAAAAGTGCAGAATATGTAGCGTTCACAACGCTGATTCAAGTTGATTCAATGCCGATGTGGAACAATCTGCCACAATTTGTGGAATAATCTGCCACATTTTTTCCCCGTTACCGTCGGCGCTTATTCGTATTATTATAGTTGTTTAAACACAAGTAAAATTCAAAAGGATGGTACTATGAAAAATTTCACCGATGAGTTGCTTGCTCAATTCAACAAACAGATTACCGACAGCATTTTCTGCTTTATTCAAACCGACAGGGCACTTTTAAAGAAATATCTTGATTTGGTTGCGGAAAAAGGCTTACAGCCAGTCAACAGCCATATTG
>JAFZKK010000089.1 GCA_017551905.1 Salinivirgaceae bacterium | reverse complement strand
ATAAGGAGCCTGATTTTGAGGCTCTGCGCAAGGGTCGGTTTTGGCTTTTTTCTTCCACCAATGTCGAGGCGGAACGGGGTCGTACCCATGGCCACCCCAAGGGTTGCAACGCACTATCCGCCTAAGTGTCAGCCACAAACCGATTATCGGGCCGTGAACCTTCAGCGCCTCAATGGCATAAGCCGAGCATGTAGGCGTGAACCGACAGCTATTGGGCAGCAACGGCGAAATTAACAGCTGATAGAGCCTAATAGGTATTGTCAACAATATGACGAAAAATCTGCCAATCATGACGCAAAAGTAGTTTTAAGTTCTGAGTTACAAGTTGAAAGTTACAAGTTACAAGTGATAAGTTAAAAGTTTAGTGTTTACGTTTTAGTTATCGTTTTTCGTCATCGTTATTTGGTTTACTTCTTATCTTTACCCCCTCAACAAAACCGATATGGCACGATTTCGTTTTCTTGGTCTGATTCTGACAATGCTGAGTGTCAATGCCATGGCACAGCTGTCGGTCGACTCGTGGCGCGACCATCTGAGCTATCGCGACGGGCGCATAGTGGCTGTGAGCGACTCCAAAGTTTACTGCGCCACCGACCTCAGCCTTTTCTACCTCGACAAAGACGACCACTCGCTTAACCACCTGTCGCCAATTGAGGGGATGACGGAAACGGGCGCGGGCTACATTGCCTACTGCGACAAGCTGCACTTGCTTGTGGTGGCATACAACAGCGGCAACATCGACCTTGTGTACGACAATGGCAAGATAATCAACTTGTCTGGGCTGAAAGACGCGCAGTTCACCACCGACAAACGGACAAACCACATCTGCATCGACGGGCACATGGCCTACCTGTCGTGCAACTTTGGCATAACGGCTGTCAATCTTGAGAAACGCGAGTTTGCCGACACATACATTCTTGGCAAAGGCGGTAATCTGTTGAAAATCAACTGCACGGCGGTTTGCGGCGACTATCTTTACGCCTTCACAAATTCGGGTTTGTTGCGTGGCCGCTTAGACAATCCGTTTCTCTCCGACCTCAAAAACTGGGAGCTGGTGCCAGGCAGCAACCTTACGCATTTCTATAATACCGGCTGCGTGTTCAACGGCCAACTGATTGTGGGCGAGCGCTTTGCCGACGACTCCACATCGCGAGTGTCGGTTTTCGACGGCGAAAAGATGACAATACTTTGGGACAGTCTGCCAATGCTGAAATCGCTGACAAGCCGCGGCGGCTACCTCGTGCGCACCACATACGCCGACATCGACTTATTCGATACCAAAATGCAAAACCGAAGCCACTACAGCGACGTTCTGATACAAATGGGCATAGCCGACGGCGCGGATAGAATATGGTTCGCTCACTCGTATGACGGGCTTGCCTGCATCAACAAAGGGCAACACGATTATTACACTCCGTCGGGACCCGCGCGCAACCGATTCTTCAAGGTTTGCTACAATGCCGGCGACATTCTTCTGGCACCCGGTGGGAAAAAAGATATTGGCACAGGTGAGAACAAATGGCTGCCAGCCAACATTTACCGATTTACAAACGGACAATGGACAAGCATCAGCTATTCGGAATATCCTGAGATAGCCAAATGCTTTGATGTGTGCGATTTCATCACGCACGGCAACCGCAACCATTTTCTTGCATCGGCTTGGTTTTCAGGACTGATAGAGTACAACAACGGCACCTATCGCTACATCGACACTACAACAGCCGGCGTCAACATCTATCGCGTGAGTTCGGGCTGTTACGACTCGAAAGGCAATCTATGGGTTAATTGCTCACATACAAGCAATTACATAGCCGTCCGCAAACCCGACGGCCAGTGGTTCAGCTATGCCTACGACCCCAAACTGTCGAACGAAAACTTGGGCAAGATGCTGCGTACCTACAAAGGCGACTTTTGGATAACAACACCCAAAGCCACGGGCATCCTTGTCTTCAACACAAACGACACGCCCGAGACCAAAGCCGACGACTACTACACATATTTTATGCCGACCGACGAGAACGGTAACGCTTTCAACGCCTTCATCAACGATATTGTGGAGGACAACAACGGTCAGCTGTGGGTGGCTTCCGACGAGGGAGTTTATGTGTTCGACCACCCCGAACTGGCGCTTGAAGGTGAGACGAGCGCACGCCGTCCGCAGATGATTGTCGAAGGTTACTACCAGCCATTGCTCTCAACCGAGCGCGTGACATCGATTGTGATTGACGGCGGCAACCGCAAATGGTTCGGCACCGATGGCGGCGGCATCTTCCTTATTTCGCCCGATGGCACCAAGCAATTAGCCGAGTACAACACCTCTAACTCGCCGCTTTTCTCGAACAATGTGCAGTCGATGACACTCGACTACGACAAAGGCATCCTCTACATAATAACCGACATGGGATTGCAGTCGGCCACGATATCATCATCGATGCCAAAATCAACGTTTTCTGATATTTACGCCTATCCAAACCCTGTCGAGCCTGACTATCAGGGCGATGTGCAGATACGCGGCTTGATGAACAACACCACCGTGCGCATAACCGACCTCTACGGCAATCTGGTGTTCGAGACGATGAGCAACGGCGGCGGCGCAACCTGGAACCTGCGCAACATGAGCAACCGCCCGGTGGTTACAGGTATCTATCTGATACACTGCGTCACCCAAAACGGCGAAAACCGCGAGGCCGGGAAAATTCATGTGATAAGATAAGTGAGTGGAATGATATGTTCATTCATAATTCTGAATTCGTAATTCAAAATTCAAAAGATGCTCTGCAATGACCGCATAATAGTTCTGTCGCACACACGATACACCGACACGTCGATTATTGTTCAGGCGCTGTCGGAGGAACATGGCCGCATATCGCTTATGGTGCGCGGCTTTGGCGGAAAAAGCCGGTCGAAGTTGGGTGTGTTCCACCCTATGGCGCTACTCGATGCGGTTTACAGCTACCGCGAAGAACGACAGGTGCAGCAACTGACTGAATATAAGCCGTCGCCGTCGCTGCCCAACTGCACCGCCGACCTTCGCAAAAGCACCCTACTGATGTTTCTGGCCGAGGTTGTCAGCAAAAGCATCCGCGAAGAGACTGCCGACCAGTCGCAGTTCGCCTTCATCGACACTGCCGTTCAGATTCTGGAACAGATGCAGGCTGGGATACAGAATTTCCACATTGCTTTTTTGCTGAAACTGAGCCGGCATATTGGTTTCAACCTCAATCCGCTTGAGCCCGGGCAACAGTTTTTCGACCTCGAGTCGGGACTTGGAACGGTGGCGCGGCCCATGCACCGCAATTTCATAACCGACGAACAATTTGCACAGCTATACCAGTTTGCCGACTGTCCGTTCGACCAACTCCAGCAAATTCCGCTGAGCCGCACCGACCGCGATTTCTTACTGACAACCACATTGTTATGGTACGGCTTCCGCATTCCGACAATGAAGGGCGTCAATTCGTACAGCATTCTGCACTAGTTGTTTAACTGACAATCAGAACCTTGCTCCGTGGCTGGTCACAAAATTTTGCATTGTAAATTTTTCTTTTATAATATTGTGCTTCAATAAAAAACGACGATGGGCAAAATAGCGATAGTCATATTATCCGCAATCGCAATCTTCAGTTGCTCGGCCGAAGATGCCGAAATGGAAAGCGCTGTATTCTCGGAAACGGGAATTCTGGTCGACATGTCAAAGTTCGACGGTTGCGGCTGGGTTTTCAAGTACGACAACAACACGCTTGAGCCCTACAATCTCTCAAGATTCGACATAACGCCTGTTGACAGCATGCCCGTCGGCATCCGCTACCTTAAAGTCGAAAATCAGAATTCGACATGCATGCTCGGCACAGTTATCTCACTTGTCGAAATTTGGAAAATTCTAGAAGATTAATTGATTGACAGATGAATTGAATGATATAAAAAAGGTCGGAAAACAAACGCTTCCCGACCTTTTTACTTTACTGCCTCTCAATCTTATCTTTTGTAAGTAATCATATCGTCGGGGTCGTTCGATTTGCAGACAACATCGCCTGTCAGCGTGCCTTTGGCCGGAATAGTGGTGTTGTCGATAACGCAAATGCCGCCGCATGAGTTGGTTGCCTTATTGCCCGTCACCTCAACGTTCGTCGCCTCAACCGTAACATACTCATACACAATAAGTCCACCAGCATCGTAAGCTGTATTGTCGGTTATCTTTGTGTTCTTGATTTTTAT
>JAFZKK010000088.1 GCA_017551905.1 Salinivirgaceae bacterium | reverse complement strand
GAGCCGACAACCAATCGCGCCACGTGCGGAACGGCAAGCCCGATAAACGAAATTGGTCCGCAAAAGGCTGTTACTATGGCAGATAGCAGTCCGGTGACTATCAACAAAAGGCAACGCACACGGCGAATGTTAATGCCCAAATTTTCGGCATAGTTGAAGCCGAGCAGCAGGGCGTTAAGTGGCTTTATCAGCATAACGGCCGCAATCAAGCCTGTCGATATAATCAACACAAAAACAGGTAGTTGAGACAGCGAAACACCGCTAAAACTGCCCAGCCCCCAAATGGTGTACGAGTGCACGCCCTCGGCCGTGGCAAAGAAGTTGAGGATTGAAATGAGCGACGACGCAATGTAGCCCACCATCATTCCGGCAATGAGCAGCATTGTGTTGCTTTTTATAACCGTCGAGAGCATCAGAATGACGGCCAAGACCGCAAAAGCGCCGATTAAAGCGCCTGATATTGTGGCGGTTAGACCAAGCAAATCGCCAGCCGCTGCAAATGAGCAACCAGTGGCCAACGCCACCACCGCCACGCCAAGGCTTGAGCCTGTGGTGATTCCCAAAATCGACGGCCCGGCAAGCGGATTGGCAAGGGTTGTCTGCAACATCAGTCCGGCCGAGGCCAAAGCCGCACCACAAAACAGCGCTGTAACGCATTGTGGCACACGTGATTGCAAAACGATTACACGCCACGTTTGGCTACCGCCATCGCCACCCGTCAGAATGTCGATTATCGCCCCAAGCGGAACGCGCACCGAGCCAAGCGCAATGTTGAGCACGGCAAGCACCACAAGCAGTAGCGATAGAATAATATATAATCGGATGGTTTTCAAATATTTGAGCCTTTTAGCTTGCTTCAAAACGAATCAGCCATCAAATCCTTCCGTCCTAACAAACTGAAAATAGTTATGTTATTGTCTTCGTTTAAGATACGTAACACTCGAAGAATCTCATTCAATGTTGAGCCACTTGTCGCAATGTCATCGATGATTAGCACATTTTGCTGACGTATTTTCGCGCAAAGTTCATAATCTTCGGGTGATGCAAAATTCAAGAACTGCATTATGTACGGGCGGAACCGACTCTTCTTAACATCCTTTGCTATAGTGAAATAACTCTTATTGTGGATAAGTTCCATCATTCCCTCAAGCGACTTTTTCACATCATCTTTTTGCGACTGAGTGTAACGAGGTTTTCCGTTTTCGAGCACATCGTCTAGATATTGTTGCTCAAAACCATCCATATCAAACAAAATATTTTCGGGTAAAGTCTTGACTAACTCCATTTTACGCAATGTAGGTTGAGCAAATCGATACAAATAGCGCAGCATATATTGATTTACCTTGCTTGACGATTCAGGCACTACAACCAAATTGTAGTCGTATAGATTGATTTTTTTCGACAACGAATCTATGGCTCTTTTGATGAAATCGGTCAGATTGGGGTTATCTTTCAGATTACCAGAAAATTTCAGATATTTGATAAAGTCACTTCGCACAGAACTGTCAACATTGGCATTGAATTCATAGCCATAATAAAAGCATTTTCCAAACGCTTCAATCTGATAGCCATTGACATCTAAATTAATGATGCTGTCAACTGTATCGTGCTCAAAATCAAAAATAAACGTTTGATTTTTTTCGTCGAATGTGATTCCCATAGCCTTTTTGTTTTATGCAAAAGTATGGAAAAATTGTGTTTCAGATTAAGTAATTCGAATAAAATATTGATTTTAAGTTGATTATCATTTCTCCAGCTCTGTATAGTACCGCAATTTATAATTCGGCAGCAAATGGGGGTGGAAAATTTTTACCAAATCGCGCAGGAACCAGTCGGGACGGAACGGAACTTCGTCATAATAAGGCACATAGTCGGTGTTGCAGCCGTAGATTTGGTGGTTTGTGAACGGCAGAAACTGTGTGTAAAGTTCGTTTTCGGCGGCTAACGTGTGGTAAGTGTAATCGGCAGGGCGGTTGTACTTAAATAGCCAGAAATCAGCATTTTGAGCACGTTCAAACACCGTTTCGAAAGCCAACGGCACAGCGCCCGATTTTTGTTGGTCGGCAAAAAGATAGTTGGCGCCGGCATCGGTGTAGAAGCGGCCAGTGGTGCTGCGTCCGCCGGGCACGTACCACGCTGCGCCGGTCTTCAGGTCGGTAAGCAGTGACGGTCTGTCTGCCTGTTGCAGAGCCGAATCGCGCAGCGAGCAGTAGTTGCGCTCAACTACCGCAAAAAGGCTGTCGGCCACACTCTCACAACCGAAAAGCAAACCGTAGAAACGCATCCATTCAGCGCAAGCCAACGGCGAAACTTCCATATAATCAGCACATTCAATGATAGGAACGCCCGTTTTGCCAATGGCGCCGTAGCCGCCGTTTTCGAAAGGCGACAGCAGAATGGCGTCGGGCGACATTTGGATAACTTGCTCAATATCAGGGCTCATCGCATTGCCGGCATCGACAATGGTGCCGTTGGCAATAAGTTGATTGACAATTGGTTGGCGCAAATATTCGGCATCGCACACACCGGCAATCTGATTGAGTGCGCCCAAATTGACAAGCAAACCAGTGTGTACCGACGTGAAAACCAACGCTTTGCGTACAGGCGTCCGCACCAAAGTGCCGACGGGCAGCGGTGTCGGCAAAGCCGTATCAGCGGGCACAATGACGTATGAATGCAGCAGTTTTGTGGTGTCCCACGGGTTGCGCAGTTCGGCAGTCATATAGCCATCGAACTTGTTTATTTTCAGGTTTGTAGCGTATTTGAACGCAATGGTTTCGCCGCCTTGCTGCGGTGCGTTGGCGCGATTGGCACACGACTGCAAAATGCAGACCGATATCGCTATTAAAAGTATGTGTTTCAATATTTTGTGTTTTTGTCGCTTCGCGAGAAATTGCAAGAAAATTTCTGCCTACAAGGTCATCTCAAAAATAGAAAAAGTGAGTGCAAAATCGCACCCACTTTTCTGTAAAGCAACTATTTAACGAAAGCGGCAGTGTTCGGGCTGACACCGCTTGTCTCGAATTTCGTGATTAATTTTCCGTCCTGACCAAACCGATAGATAACACCATTGGTGACATAATCGGTTGTACCGACATAAATATCACCGTTATCGGGGTCAATTTCAAACAAATAGACAGTGGCAGTTTTCAGTTCGGGTGTCGAGGTCAAATCCAAAATTTCGGTATCGGTTCCAGCCTTGACATCGCGGACAAAGAAATTGGTGTTAGTTGTCGCATTCCAATCGGCATCATAAACCGTTGCTGAATTCGCGCAATACAACTTATCGTTGTAAACGGCCATCTTTGTGGCTGCACCAGAGCGTTTTACAGTACCTGCAGCAACGTCAACATTAAGCATTTCAACTGCGTAAGCTGGCGTGTAATAAGTGACATAAACGCTGTCGCCAACGGCTACGGCGCTTTGGAAATTGCTGAATTCGGTTTCGAGATTTTTCTTAAGAGTGAAAGTTGCCAAATCGATTACCGAAATGCGGTTGTCGTTCACGTAGTCTTTTGTTGAGTTGCAGACAATCAGATTGTTACCAGCAACGGCAATGCCTTCTGGATTGCTACCAACGGAAACCTTGCCGATTGAGGCGGCAAGCGAGGTGGTGTCGAATTTAAGAACTGCGTCGGCGTATGTCGAGACATAGATAAATCCGTCTTTGGCTGCAAGATAGCGCGGTTGTCCCTCATCGGCTGTAAACTCGTGCTTCTCAACAATTTTGCCGTTGACATCGAGTTTTGCAAGGTAGTTCGAGCCCCAAACGCTCACATAAATACGATTGCCGTAAGCGAGCAAATCCTGGCCAGTATCGCCCAAACCATATCCGTTCGCGGCAGCGAAAATCTTTTTCTTACAAAGAGTTACGCTGTCGGGATAGTACATGTCGAGCGTCGAGTTGTTGCCGCCCCACGAACCTTCGTTCAGAATGAAGACTTTTCTTATCGGTTGTGCAACAATTTTAGCAATGCTATCAGCTCTTGCAATGCTGTCCGCTTTAGCAATGCTATCAATTCTTGCAATACTATCTGCCCTTGCAATGCTGTCCGCCCTTGCAATACTATCAGTATTAACCACATTTGTTCCATTGTTATCAGGAACAATTTCGTCATCGTCTTTGTTGCACGATACAAAGATTGTTATTGCGCCTAATACGCACAAACTCAAAATTTTAACAAACTGTTTTTTCATTTTAAATAAAATTTAAAGGTTTATAGAATAAAACTTAACTGCAATTGAAATTGGCGGCCCGGCATCGGGTAATATTTGACTATAGAATATTGACAATCAGCAATATTCAGGCACGAAAGACTGGCCGTCAGGGTGCTTTGGCCGAGGGCGAAACGGCGCGACAGGGTGGCCGAAAATTCGGCGTACGGCTCAATCTCGTTGTCGCTGATATTCTGCCGCAGATAGTAGCGTTTGCCCGAGAATATCGAAGTTGCTGATAATGAATATTTTCGCCACTGCACCACGGCTGCGAATTTGCCCGAATGAACTGGCGTGTACGGAATTTGCGACCGATAAAGCTTTGATTCTTTGTCGGTTACGTCAATGGCACGTTGGTACGAGTAGCTGCCCGTCAGTTTCAACTCAACGTCGGCAAGGCTGAAACCCTTGCTGGCAGCCACATCGGCGCCCCAAATGTTCACCTTGCCGCAGTTCGACATCCGCCAAACATAGAGTGTTGGAATGGCAACTATCTTATTTTCAATGCTATTGGCGAACAAATCGACAGTAAAATCGAAGCCTTTAACATCAAAATCTACGCCGATGTTGGCCTCGTAGGCGTCTTCGGGTTTCAACCCCGTTGTGCCTAAAGTGGTGTAATACAATTCGTTGAAGGTTGGCACGCGGAAGGTCTTTTTCAGCATTGCACGGGCGGCTACGTGCCGGGCGCACCAACGTGCACTCACGGCGGGCGCAAGTCGTTCAACGTCAGACAAATGTCCGCCTTGGTCAACTTTTTCCGTGGTGCTGGTGGCGACAAGCGTAGCCGTGGCCTCAAAGCGGTGCAGCGTGAGCCGAACGTTGGCTGCCGAAAGCAATGTCAATCGGCGCGGTTGCGGATTGTTCATCATATTGCTTTTCAGCGTGTTGTATGCCACATCGGCCGCCAACGAAACCGACAGCAGCCGTCCGCTCCACAAGCCCGCAACCGAAGCGTAGCCCTCGTGCTGCGTGTTCAAATCGATTCGATGGCCGTTCAGATACTTCACATCAACATCCTCGTAGCGGTTCCACGAGTAGTTGTATTTTGCTTGTAATCTGACCATTACATTGCTCGTCAGGCGCAAACGGGCATCATCCTGCACAAAGAAATTCTTGTCCCATAGCCGCTCGTTGGCTTGGTTGTTATACAAAATGACCGCGCCAGGCAGTCCGCGCTCCGAATAGAAACCGTATGCTTTCAGGCTGTTTTTTAGGCGGTTACTGTCGGCGGAAACAAGATTTATTTCAGCGTGCGCAATCCGCACATCGCTGTTGTTGCGCCGTCCGCTGTATTGCTGCCGTACGTTTTGGAAAGTGTATGGATAATCGCCGTCGGCGCGGGTGAAGGTTGCCGAGGCCGACAACGCTGTGTTTTTCAATATTTTATTTGCAGTCGAAATGCGAGCGTCGAGGTACCCGAACGAGCCGCCTTTAATGTGCCCATCAACTTCCGTCGAACGTTGGCTGAAAGTTGGTTTTCGTGTTGATATTGAGAGCGTTGCCGCTTGCGCAAACGCGCTGGCAGGTTGCAGCAGTCCGCCGCTTTGCCCAATGGCCAATTCAATGCTCTCGACGCTGCCAATATCGAACCGCCCAATGTCGATAGGGCCAGCCTGACAGTCGCTCACCACCACGCCGTCGTAGCTGACAGCCGTGTGAGCCGCGCCCAAACTGCGCACCGACACCGTTTTCAGCCCACCAATGCCGCCGTAGTCCTTCACATTGGTGCCGCTGAATCGCCGCACCGCATCGGCCACGTTCTGCACGCCAAGTTGCTGAATCTCAACAGCCGACATCGTCTGCACGGGCATTGCCGCACGCCGCTGCATCTGCGCCTCGACATCCACAGCCTCAACATCGCGGTGAATAGTGCTGTCGCTCTGCGCCAACAACGGCACAGCCCACAGCAAAGCAATCGCCACAACTGCGATACTTACAGTTAAAAGCCTCATACACATTTAAATACACCTGCCGACGGTTCCTTCCTCGAGGCCTTTCGGCGAAACGTTTTGCAGGTCTTCTGGCTCATCTCTGGGCGGCCCGCCTTCCCGTCGGCAAACCGACAGTGGCATTGGGTTGTGGACCGTCCGTCAGCGAGATTCACAGCTGCGGGACAGCTCCGGACTTGCACCGGATTCCCTTTTAATGCCGGGTGCGGAATCGCAAGCGGCAACAAAACGGGGCAAAGATAAATCAATGATTGATTTAATGAATAATTGAAGGATAGATTAATTGAATAGGATTAGGTCTTAGAAAAGGTAAGGGTATTTTTATTTCAAACAAAAAAAGTGCAGCCAGAAACCCGGCTGCACTTCCCAACTAAAATTATTAACTATGAAAAATTAATTCTGATTCTCGTACAAGAAGCGTTTGATGCTCTGTTTCGGTGTTTTTTCGAACTCTTTGGTTTGCAGTTGGATGCGCGACACCTGCATGAATTTAGGCAGATTGTCGTTCAACTCGCGGCGGTTGTTCTCCATAATCTCCTCCAAATCGGCCATTTGCAAGCCTTTGTTCTTCATCAAATCGACATCGGGATAAACCAAAGCCACCAGTTTGTTCTCTTCCGAAATCACCAATTGTTCTTGAACGTACGGCAGTGCGTTCAGCTTGGCCTCAATCTCCTCAGGATAGATGTTTTCACCCGACGGGCCAAGAATCATGCTCTTGCTGCGGCCTTTCAGGTGGATGAAGCCGTCTTTGTCGAGCACGCCAAGGTCGCCGGTGTGCAGCCAGCCCTCTTTGTCGATGGTCTTTTCGGTAGCGGCCGGATTCTTGTAGTAGCCGAGCATTGCGCCTTCGCCGCGAACCATAATCTCGCCGGCCTGTTTCTCCGGGTCCGGTGAGTCGATAGTCATCTCAAGTGCGTCGACCAGCTTGCCGCATGAACCCATACGGGCGCTGCGCCAGCCTGCGTAGCTAACCAGCGGACCGCACTCGGTCATGCCGTAGCCAACTGAGTAGTGGAATTTGATTTTGTGCAGGAACGCCTCAACTTCAGGATTGAGAGCGGCACCGCCAATCACAACCTCGCGGAAGCAGTCACCGAAAGCAGCTGCCAATGATTCGCGTATCTTCTTGAAAATAACTTGATTCAGCAAAGGAATATGCATGGCAATCTTCATGCCCGTAGAGCTGATTTTCGGAAGAACCTGTTTCTTGTAAATCTTCTCGATGAGCAGCGGAACCAGCAGCAAAAGGTGCGGTTTTACAACCTTGAAGGCCTCGAGCAGCACCGACGGACCGGCTGTGCGGCCAAGGAAGGTGATGTGTGTGCCCACGCAGAGTGGCCACAGCAGCTCAAAAGCGCATCCGTAGGCGTGTGCCAGCGGCAGAATGCTCAACATACGGTCGCCAGCGTCGAGTTGCATATTGCGGATGGCATACTCGATGTTGGCCATCAGGCTGCGGTGCGGCAGCATAACGCCTTTCGAGAAGCCCGTAGTGCCCGATGTGTAGCTGATTACGGCAAGAGCCTCGCCGTCAACAGCCTCGTAATTTACATCGTTGGCAGTGAAGCCGTTAGGATATTTTTTCGCGAACAGCTCGTCGATGTTGTCCATCACGGCTTTCACATTGTACTCGTCGCGCTCGAAGGCGACGGTGAAGTTTGTCATATTGATAATGGCGCGCAGAAGCGGCATTTTTTCGGCTGAGAGTGATGGCAGAACCATGTCACCACAGAAGAGCATCACCGCATCAGAGTGTGTTATAAGGTTTTGCACGTCATTGGGGTGGAAATCGACAAGGATTGGCACAATGGTGCAACCGTAGGTTATGGTTGCAATGTACGATACCGCCCAATGTGGATGGCTCTTGCCGATAAGTGCGATTTTGTCGCCCGGCTTCACGCCGCACTGTCCGAACATAATGTGGATTTTCTCAACCAGCACGGCCATATCGCCGTAGGTAAGGGTTTCGCCCTTGTAAATCGACAGGGCTGGTAAATCCCAGTGTTTCTTGAAGGTCGACTCGAAAGCCTTGACCAAATTGCCTTGTACAACCATAGGTATTTGTTTTAATAGTGTGCCATTAGAAAAGCAAAAAACGTACCAAAGGAGGTTTTTGGACGGTAATACCTATAATAAAAAATAGTTGCGGATGATGTGTTTTGGCTTATAATCAGTATTTTATATCTTTTTGTGAATATTTTATAAATCGTTATTCAACTTTGAGTTCCAAACCTTCACGTTTTTGGCTGTCGTCGGTTACAAATTTCACCAACAGATAATGCGTAACATTCTCAACCTTATTAAAAACTGTTTCCTGCATAACATAAATAGTATGCAGATGCCAGCCCCGCTTTGCCATATAGTCAAGGGCACCCATCATCGAAGTAAACATCTTTTTTTTACCATCTTCATAAATATACTCGTAATCAGTATATATCGACGGCGAACTTCCCATGTCGACTTTTGCGCCAACTTCCCTCCATTGATTATAACTAACCATATCGCAATACACTTCGTATTTGCCTTCGGGCGCGGCAATGGTTTGTGCATCAGTACTATACGTTGCTATCATTAAGACGAATAGCGCACAAATAATCTTTTTCATACTCATTATTTTAATGATTACACATCGAACAAATATACAAAAAATGGATTGCGGCCACAATAAAAAAAGCCCGTCAACGAATGACAGGCTTGTGTTGTCGGGGTAGCAGGATTCGAACCTGCGACCTCCTGCTCCCAAAGCAGGCACACTAACCGGACTGTGCTATACCCCGTGCTGAAAAGCGGTGCAAAGGTAAACCTTCTGTTGGCATTTGCAAAAAAAATATTGCATTGCTTCATCGGCGTTCAAAATCTTAATTGACAACAATAAAACGGCTATATTTGCGGCCTAAAAAAAGAAACTATGCTACCGAAATTTCTACTTGCAACCAACAGCCAGCAACGATTGGGCTACATCTACATTGTTCACAACGAAACGCCGCGCTTTGTTCTTGAGGGCAGCGAAGACGATTTTGAGAACGACAAGCAAATCTACTGGATTGACAAGCCGAATCTGTCTGAAGAAGAGATAGATACACTAATTGCCGAGGCCGAATATTTTCTCGACGACGAGCTCGACTGCGAAGACAGTCTGACTGATGACGACGAGGAATAACCGTGTTGCATAATATTGATTAATAAGAATATAACAAAACGATAATGGATTTTAAAGACGAGATTCTACGCCGACGCACATTTGCAATCGTCAGCCACCCCGACGCCGGAAAAACCACTCTGACCGAGAAACTGCTGCTCTTTGGCGGCGCCATTCACGTGGCCGGTGCCGTGAAATCGAACAAAATCAAGAAAACCGCCACGTCCGACTTTATGGAAATCGAACGGCAGCGTGGCATTTCGGTGGCAACATCGGTAATGGGTTTTGAATATAACGGTGTGAAAGTGAACATTTTGGACACCCCTGGCCACCAAGATTTCGCAGAGGACACTTTCCGCACCCTGACGGCTGTCGATAGTGTGATTGTGGTGATTGACGCGGCCAAAGGTGTTGAGGCACAGACAGAAAAGCTAATGAAGGTGTGCCGTATGCGCAACACGCCGGTCATCGTCTTTATCAACAAAATCGACCGCAAAGGCAAAGACCCGTTCGACCTGCTCGACGAGATTGAAAATCAACTGCAAATACACGTTCACCCGTTGAGTTGGCCTGTTGGAATGGGCCAGCGGTTGCAAGGCGTCTATAACATCTTCGACAAGAAAATGTACTATTTCTCGGGTAACGACAAGACCAAAGCCGAAGAACCACAGGAATTTAAGGATTTGAACGACCCCGAATTTGAGCGCAAAATGGGCAAGAACGCACAGATTCTGCGCGACAATCTTGAGCTGATTGAGGGCGTCTATCCCGACTTCGACCAAAACCTTTACCGCGAGGCGAAAATAGCACCAGTTTTCTTCGGTAGCGCATTGTATAACTTTGGCGTTCAGGAACTTTTGGAATCGTTCATCCGCATTGCGCCGTCGCCGCAGCCATCGCAGACTGTTGAGCGCGAGGTGAAGCCCGACGAGGAAAAATTCACGGGTTTTGTGTTCAAAATCCACGCCAATATGGACCCGAACCACCGCGACCGCATCGCCTTTGTGAAGGTTTGCTCGGGCAAGTTCCTGCGCAATACCAACTACTATCACGTCCAACTCGACCGCCAGCTGAAATTCGCCAGCCCGACGGCGTTTATGGCGCAAAAAACATCGGTTGTTGAAGAAGCCTATCCCGGCGACATCATCGGTCTGCACGACACGGGCAACTTCAAAATCGGCGACACCCTGACCGAAGGCGAAAAGATTCATTTTAAGGGACTTCCGAGTTTCTCGCCCGAGCTGTTCCGCTACATCGAAAACGACGACCCAATGAAGGCCAAACAACTTGCCAAAGGCATCGACCAACTAATGGACGAGGGTGTGGCACAGCTATTTACAATGACAATGAACGGCCGCAAGGTGATTGGAACGGTGGGCGCGCTGCAATTCGAGGTGATTGAGTACCGCCTTCTGCACGAGTACAACGCCAAATGCCGCTACGAGAACATCAGTATGTACAAGGCTTGTTGGGTGAAACCCAAGGATATGGTTGAGTGGGAAGACTTCAAGCGCCGCAAGTTCAAGGCAATGGCCAAAGACAAGTGGGGCCGCGACGTCTATCTTGCAGAGTCGGCCTATGAGCTACAAATGTCGCAGGAAAAATTCAAGGGGTTAGAATTCTACTTTACTTCGGAATTTGAGTAAGTTGCACATTACCAAACAACTGCCCTATGTTGGCTGAAGAACAAAAGTGCAGAGACAAATATGTGGATATTGCTAAAGGATTGGCAATCATCGATATAGTTTGTTGGCATATAAGTTCTAAAATAATACCAGGCAAGTTTGTAAGTTTTTGGCCGATAGTCTTTTTCTTCCTTGTTGCAGGATTTTACATTAAAGAGGAAGAAATAGCAAAACCAGCAAAGTTTATAGCGCACAAACTGAAGACTTTATATCTTCCTGCCACAATTATTTATTTGATAGCCATTCTTTTACATAACCCATTGTGTCGCTGGGGATTTTACCCACTCGGTTCTGCGCATCCAAAGACCAATGTCGATTTTATTTTATGGGATAGTAAAACATACTTATTCAATATTTTAAAGACGATTGTTGCCCCTAATGGCGAACTTGTTATGGGGGCAATGTGGTTCCTTTATGCGCTGTTTTTTGCCTTATGCTTTTTGTCGGTGACGGCATTTATTTCTCGAAAAATCCTTAAAGACAGACAACGAGCTGATATACTTTGGGTTGCAATAGTTGTGTTGACTTCCACTGTTTCTGTGAGCCTGAATATTATTTATAATTTTTCTATTCCTCGAATCAGTCAGTCGCTGACCGCAGCCACATTTATTTTATGTGGTATGTTGCTGAAACAAAGAGTGAAACTGAATTTCAACAATTGGATAATTATGATTATTGCCGTAACAATATACCTTCAATATATTTTGTTGCCGCACAGTCATTTATCTTTTCACTACAAATTTCCCGACCTTATTTTCCCGCTTGCTTTAGGTATTGCCGCATTGTACGTTATTTTATTTATTTCCAAAAAGTTAGAACGAATACCATTCTTGTCAGGCGCATTAAGTTATGTTGGACGTAATTCACTGTATATTATGGCGTTGCATATATTCGGTTTCTTTTTGTGCACACAAATAATGAATGCATTGGGGATAAGTGAAAACCTCTCAATGGCAAATTCTCTATACACTTATAAAATTGGCTCAAACTTTTTGCTGTGGGTGCTGTATTTAGCCTTCGGTGTAGGTGTTCCACTCATCATTATTAAACTTTTCAGAGTTGTTAAAACGCTGGTGGTTTCAAAGACTAAAGGCGTTAAATGACGACATATTGCCAATATTTACATCCTTTACTTCAACATTTTCTAAACTTTATCATCTTCTCAACATTGTTTAACAAACTCTTAACACAATCGGTTTCTCTCATTATCTACATTTGGCGCGTGAAAACGAGGCTTCGGCTTCGGCTAAATCGTTGAATTTTGGATATAGTTATTAAGAATCTGACCAAGCTTTATGGCGCGCAGCGGGCCGTCGATAATCTGTCGTTTGAGGTCAAAACGGGAGAGATTTTGGGCTTTTTAGGGCCGAACGGTGCCGGCAAGACCACCACAATGAAGACCATTGCGGGCTACATAAAACCTACCGAGGGCACTATCCGTGTTGGGCGCTACAATGTTGCGACTGATGCCGACAAGGTGAAACAGGTTATTGGTTATCTGCCCGAGCATAATCCGCTTTATTCCGACATGTATGTGGTTGATTATTTGCGATATATGGCGCAACTTCAGCTTTTGCGTGCAGACAAAATCAACGACCGCATCTACGAAATGGTCAATGTTTGCGGGCTTGAGGGTGAGAAACACAAGCGCATAAGCGAGCTGTCGAAAGGTTACCGGCAGCGTGTCGGCCTTGCGCAGGCTCTTATTCACGACCCGCAGGTGCTGATTCTCGATGAGCCGACAACCGGTCTCGACCCGAATCAGATTATCGAAATCCGCCAGCTGATTCGCAAAATCGGACACGAAAAGACAATAATCCTGAGCTCGCACATTCTGGCCGAGGTTGAGGCAACCTGTGATAGAATCCTGATTATCAACAAGGGACGGATTGTGGCTGACGGCACTGCCGACCAACTGCGTAAAGCGTCGTCGGGGTGCGAGTGTCTGCGCATCACTGTTGAGAATGCCGACAGAAACGATGTCGTGCGTGTTGTTCAAAATATTGGCACGGTGGAACTTATTGACACAGTGAAAGATAAATCTGACTCGTTTGAGGTACAAAGCAAGGTGGGAGAGTCGAGCCGGAGGGCGATATTCAATGCTTGCGTTGAAAACGGGTGGGTGCTTACCGAAATGACACCGCTCGAAACGAAACTTGAGGATGTCTTCCGAGAGTTGACTAAATAATTGTAAATAAACTGATTATATAAATGAAACTTGTTTGGATAATAGCACGGCAGGAGTTGCGGATGCAGTTCGATTCGCTTATGGCTTACATTCTGTTAGTGCTGTTTTTGGGCTTCAGTGGCATTTTCACTTGGCTCTATGGCAGCGACATTTTCATCTACGGACAGGCCTCGCTGCAAGTCTTTTTCTCGATAGCTTACATCACGCTTTTCCTACTGATTCCGGCGCTCACAATGAAGTCGGTGGCGGAGGAGATGCGCACTGGCACAATTGAGATGTTGCTTACAAAACCGGTGTCGTGCAGGCAGGTGCTTTTGGGTAAATACCTATCGATTATCTTGCTGATAGCCTTTGCTTTACTATTGACATTGCCTTATTACATTTCGGTGGCGGCGCTTGGCAATGTTGACCACGGGGCTGTGATTTGTGGCTACATTGGACTTCTGTTTATGAGTAGCGCCTACGTCGCTATCGGCCTGTTTGCCAGCTCGTTGACTAATAATCAGATAATCAGTTTCTTGCTGGCTTTCGCAATAAGCATTTTCTTCCATATCATCTTTGGAATCATCGGTCATCAGTTTGGCGGAATAGTAGGACAAATGGCTATCGGGCTCGATATGGACTCGCATTTTGAGAGCATTGCGCGCGGTGTCATCGACACTAAAGACATCATCTATTTTGCATCGCTGACTTTTGCCGGATTGTTCCTGGCCGAAAGGTCGCTCGCATCAAAAATTGCTTGATTATGAATAAGAAACATACAATCGTTTATACATTGTCGGTGTTGGTGATTTTATTGATTATCAACATAATATCCGAACATTTCTTCTTTCGTTTCGATTTCACTGGCGACAGCCGCTACACGCTTAGCAAGGCCACCAAGAACATCTTGCGGAATTTGGACCAAACTGTGACCGTAACCGCTTATTTTTCAGAGGATTTGCCTGCCGAGATTCTTCGCTCAAAACAGGAGTTTAAAGATTTGCTGATTGAGTACCGAAACGCCTCGCATGGTCAGTTTGAGTTTGAATTTGTCAATCCGTCGGTGTCTGACGAGCTTGAGAATGAGGCGGTTAAAGCCGGTATCTATCCGGTTATGATAAATGTCCGCGAGCGCGACCAGATAACGCAGCAAAAGGCTTTTTTGGGTGCGGTGGTTGAGCAAGGCAGCAAGCGCGAGATTATTCCCTTTGTGCAGCCCGGAATGCCTATCGAATACACGCTTTCGGCGGCTGTGCGGAAGATGTCGGCCAAGAACCGCATTACTGTGGGTTTCTTGCAGGGGCACGGCGAGCCGTCGCCTTACACAATGCAACAGGTTATGGCCGAAATGTCGGTTATGTATAATATCAAAATTATTGATTTGCAAGGCGATAGTTCTTCGCTTGACAGCATCGCCACATTGGTTATTGTTGCGCCAACCGATACAATCCAACCTTCAGAATTTGCGGCTATTGATAGATTTATAGCTTCTGGCGGGCGCGTGCTTGTGGCTATCGACCGTGTTAACGCCAACCTTGACCAACTGTTTGCATACGAGCAAAATACCGGGCTTGAGCAATGGCTGCAAAAGAAAGAAATCAGCGTCGATTGCAAAATGGCTATCGACAATTATTGCGCTACGGTCAGCGTGCAGCAGCAACAGGGCTACTATCGGGTGAACGTTCAGCAGCAGTTCCCTTACATTCCTTTTGTGACCAATTTTGGCGCGCATCCAATAACCAACGGCCTTGAGCAGGTTCAGTTGCAGTTTGTGAGTCCGGTGGTTTATGTAGGCGACTCGTCGGCGGTTTTCACGCCGTTGCTTTTCAGCTCCAATCGTGCGGCAATGCTTAATGTGCCGTCAAATATCGATGTGCAGCGGCAGTGGTCGGCACGCGATTTTCCGTTGGCCGAGATACCGCTTGGTGGCTTGCTTGAAGGCACAATTGGCGGTGTTCCCAATTCGAAAATGGTTGTTTTTGGCGACGGCGATTTTATGCAGAACGGCGACCCACGCCAGCCTCGCCAACAGTCGCCCGACAATATCAACTTGTTTGTCAATGCGATAGATTACCTGTCGGATGATACTGGGCTTGTCGATTTGCGTACCAAGGGCATCACATCGCGTCCGCTCGAGCAACTCGACGACAGTACACGCGCTTTTGTGAAATGGCTTAACGTGCTGTTACCCATACTGATAGTAGTGCTGATAGGCATAATCAGAATGCAGCAGCAGCGCAATCTGCGCATCAAGCGAATGGAGGAGGGCTATGTCGAATAAGCGCATATATATTATTGTATCACTGATAGTTGCGCTTTTGTGCGTGGCCGCTGTCTCTATTTTTGTTGACCATTCAACCGACCGTTCGTTCCGCCGTTTTGTTATTTCTGTTGATGCGGACAAAGTGCAATCAATCAGTATTTTGAAACCAAAAGACGAACTTGCGATTGAATTTGTGCGTGAAGGCGATGAGTGGAATGCAGTTGTTCCGTCGGGCGCAATGGAGGCCAATAGCCGGAAAATTGAAGGCTTGCTTGCATATTTGGCTGGTGTTCAAGCTATAAGGCAGATGTCGAATTCGGAAAGTGTTTGGGAACAGTATGGCGTTGTCGATTCGGTTGCAACGCGCGTGATTGTGCGCAGCAAAAAGAAAACGCTTGCCGATTTCTATTTCGGGAATACCGATTTTGACGCTCAGACTCAGGAAATTAGTTGTTATATCCGCAATGCGGGCGACAGCCGTATCTACAAGGTTGACGGCTATTTGGGGCCGGCACTCAGTGGCGGCTTTGACGCTTGGGTGCGCAAGTACTAAGGTTACTGAACTATTTTTCCAAGCAGTGTTGCCGATGTGCAGCTCTCAACCTTCACATTTACATAATCGCCCAGTTTCTGGCCACTTGCGGGGAAAACTATCATTTTGTTTTGTGAGCTGCGTCCGCACCATTCGGCTTCGGAGCGTTTGCTGGGGCCCTCCACAAGCACTTCAAATGTCTTCCCTATGTCACGCTTGTTCGATTCTTCCGACAGCTTGTTCTGCAACTCAATAATCTGCTGAAGACGAGCCACTTTCACATCTTCTGGAATGTTGTCGGGCATGAATTTAGCGGCGCGTGTGCCTGGTCGCTCCGAGTATTTGAACATAAAAGCCGAATCGAATTTTGCCCATTTTATCAAGTCGAGCGTAAGTTGCTGGTCCTCATCGGTTTCGTTGTGGAATCCGCAGAAAACATCGGTGGTTATCGCACAATCGGGAATAAAGCGGCGTATAGCCTCGATGCGCTCCATATACCACTCGCGCGTGTATTTGCGGTTCATGGCTTGCAGAATGGCGTTGCTGCCGCTCTGCACGGGCAGGTGTATGTGTTTGCAGATATTGTGGTGTTTTGCAATAACTTGCAGTGTCTCGTCGGCCATATCTTTCGGGTGGCTGGTCGAGAAGCGGATTCTGATTTCGGGGAACTTAGCAGCCACAGTGTCAAGCAGTTCGGGAAATTTAATCTCGTGTCCGTCTTGCACAAACTTGTACGAGTTGACGTTCTGCCCGAGCAGCGTAACTTCCTTATAACCTTTTTGTTGCAGGTCGGCCATTTCGCTCATAATGTCGGCAATGTCGCGGCTGCGCTCGCGTCCGCGGGTGTAGGGTACAATGCAGTATGAGCAGAAATTGTTGCAGCCGCGCATTATGCTCACAAAAGCAGAAACGCCGTTGGTGGCAATGCGTGTGGGGCAGATGCCGGCGTATGTCTCGGTTTCCGACAGATTGGTGTCAATGGCCTGTTCGCCTTTCTCGGCTTTGGCAACTAACTGAGGCATAAACTGATACGAGTCGGGGCCGGCAACAATGTCAACGGTTTTGTTTTTTAGTAACTCCTCGCCAAGCCGTTCGGCCATACAGCCGATAACACCGACAAGAAGCTTGGGTTGTTTGCGTTTCTGTTGTTGCAGATTTTCAAGTTTCGCCCAGATGCGTTGTTCTGCATTGTCGCGTATCGAACAGGTATTGAGCAAGATAAGGTCGGCATTGTCGCGCTCGTGTGTTATTTCGTATTGAGCCGGTTCCATAATTGCGGCCACCACCTCGCTGTCGGCCACATTCATCTGGCAGCCGTATGTCTCAATATATAGTTTCTTCATTGGTATCTTATTGTGTTTCAATTCTTATTCTCGAGAATATCGCGTGTTACGTGCGACACTTCTTTAATCTTGCTCAGTTTGTTTATCAGTTCGGTCAGGAAATCGTTGTTGTGGACGTAGACATCGATTTTGCCCTCAAAAATACCGTCGTGGCAATCGATGTTTATCGACCGCAAGTTGACATCCAATTTATTGGTAATCACTTTTGTAACCTCGTTTATGGCATCGGGGCTATAAACACCTTTTATCCGCAGACGGCCAAGGAAAGCCATAAGTTTGTGACTGCGCCATTCCACTTTCACCACGTTCGAGCTGTCACTTGAGTTGAGGCGAATTGCGTTTGGACACGATGTGCTGTGTATAACAAGCTCATTATCAGTCAGTCGGTAGCCGATAACATCGTCGCCTGGGATTGGGTTGCAGCAAGTGGCAATCTGGTAGCCTTGCGTGCCGTCGTCGACAATCAGCGGCTTCGACTTGTCGAATTTCTCCGTCGGGTTGTTGTTTTTGCTCCGCGATATGCTCCAGAATTTCATCCATTTGCTTTGCGAGCGCGTCTCCATTATCTTGCGGAACTCATCGGTCGATATCTTGTTGAGTCCCAGCTTGTAATACAGTTCGTCTTTATTTTTCGCCTGATAGTGGTTGCTCAGTTTGCGGATGATGTTTGAGCTTATCTGCATGTGGCATTGCTCAAGTAGCCACTCGAGGTGCACTTTGCCGTCGGTGGCAACGTTACGGCGCTGGTCTTTGAAGTAGCTTTTTATGGCGTTTCGGGCCTTGGCCGTCGATACGTAGTTAAGCCAGTCGGCGTCGGGTATCTGTTTTTCCGATGTTAGGATTTCTATCTGGTCGCCGGCGTTAAGTTCTTGATTCAGAGCCACAAGTTTATGGTTTACCTTGGCTCCGTATGCGTGGAATCCAACCTGTGAGTGAATCTCAAAAGCGAAATCCAGAACCGTCGATTTCGACGGAAGTGTTATTGATTCGCCTTTTGGTGTGAACACCGTGATTTCCGATGCGAAAAGGTTGAGTTTGAACTCGTCGAGGAAGTCGAAGGCATCGGTTTTCGGGTCTTCAAGCTGTTTGCGAATCTCGAAAATCCACTTGTCGAGCTCGTTTTCCGATGTTGTGTTCTCCTTGTATTTCCAGTGTGCGGCGTATCCGCGCTCGGCAATCTCGTTCATGCGGCGCGAGCGAATCTGCACCTCAACCCATTGTCCGCCGGGGCCCATAACCGTGGTGTGCAACGCCTCGTAGCCGTTCGACTTTGGCTTGCTAATCCAGTCGCGGAGCCGGTCGGGGCGAGGGGCGTAGATGTCGGTGATTATTGAGTAGATGGCCCAGCACTGCGTCTTTTCGGGCAGGTTGGGGTCGGGGTCGAAGATGATGCGTATGGCAAACAGGTCGTAAATCTCGTCGAGCGACACTTTTTTAGTCTCCATTTTGTGCCAGATGGAGTAGATTGATTTCGGACGTCCGGTTATCTCGTAGGTGTATTTTTCGGCGTTGAGCCGCGCGGTTATCGGCAGCGAGAATTTGTTGATGTAGGTGAATCGTTTGCTCTCACTTGTCTTGATAAATTCAGCAATGCGGCGGTACTCAATAGGGTGGTGGTATTTCAGACACAAATCTTCGAGTTCGGTTTTAATCGAATACAGACCGAGCCTGTGAGCCAGCGGCGCATATATATATAGTGTTTCGCTCGATATTTTGAGTTGCTTGTTGGGTGGCATGCTGTCGAGGGTGCGCATGTTGTGAAGGCGGTCGGCCAGCTTGATAAAAATGACGCGCAGGTCGTTCGACATGGTCATTATTATCTTCTTGAAGTTCTCAGCCTGAAGGTCGCTCTGTCCGTCGAACACGCCGGCAATCTTGGTCAGACCGTCGACAATGTTGGCCACCTTTTCGCCAAACTGCATCCGGATGTCGTCAACGGTGAAATCGGTGTCCTCAACCACATCGTGCAACAGCGCCGACACTATCGAGTTGGTTCCTAGCCCTATTTCGGTGGTTGCTATTTTGGCGACGGCTATCGGGTGCAGAATGTACGGCTCGCCCGATTTGCGGCGCATCTTGTCGTGGGCGCTGTTGGCCAGGTTGAAGGCTTTGGTTATCAATGCCTGGTCTTCAGGGCTTTGCGACAGCCGCGCCGACGCAAGCAAATCTTGAAAATGGTCTTGTATGAGTTGTTTCTCTTCTGCCGAGAATTCTGAATTGTTGCCGCTCATATTAAGTGGTTTTTAATGCTTTTAAAAAACCTTCAAAAGTAGTTTTTTTTGGGAACAGACGATTATCGAAATAGATTGCTGTTGTGGTGCCGGATTCGGTTTTTTGCTGGTTTTGGCGCGTTGGCGGCAGGTCGTTTCAGTCGATGCAGCCCAAAATCTCCATTATTTTCGTCTGTTTCGACTCCTTAATCGGAATCTCGAAAGGGTCGGAAGCGATGTAGTATTTAAACGAAGTTATCGGGAAGCGTTTCAGTTTCTCGTATTGGTCGGCGCTTAACGGATAGACAATCTGCGACGCCATGGTTTCGCCAGTCGATTCTTTTGCTGTGGCGCGCGGCTTGATGACAATCTCCTCGTTGTTCGACAGCCGGAAGGCTATTTCGCGCTCCTCGTTTATCGTAAAGTCTTCGTATTTGTAATATTTCATTTTCAGAAACCGATAGCGCATTCCCACGCTTTGAGCCTTGAAATACAATGGGTTATTGTTCATCTTGGCCAGCGTTATGGGTTGTGTGACTTTGATGCGGGCTTCGGTCAGGGCGTCGATAATATTTTTCTCATACTGACAGCTTTGTGCGCTAACAGTTTGAGCAACAGTGATTAAGATTGCTGCGACAATAAAACGACAGATTCTGTGCGAAATTTGCATTTGATATAATTTAGCTGATTATCCTAACGGAAAACCAATGACAAAATTATTCTTTTTCCCTATCTTCGCAACATATATTAATTCACAAATTATTATGGCATTAATAGCAGAATTTCACACAGCAAAGGGCGTTATGAAGGCTGAATTGTACGCCGACGACGTTCCGAACACGGTTAATAACTTTGTCAAACTTGCTAAAAGCGGCTTCTACGATGGCTTGCGTTTCCACCGCGTGATACCCAATTTTGTCATTCAGGGCGGATGTCCGTTCTCGCGCAACCTTGGCGACCCGCGCGTTGGCACCGGCGGTCCGGGCTACAGCATCAAGTGCGAGACCAGCGCCGGTCGTCAGTATCACGACCGCGGTGTTCTGTCGATGGCGCACGCCGGCAAAGACACGGGCGGCTCACAGTTCTTCATCTGCCACAACCGCGAAAACACACAACATCTTGACGGCGTTCACACTTGCTTTGGCAAACTTTTCGAAGGCTTCGATGTCCTCGACGCTATCCGCCCGGGCGATTTGATTGAGAAGATTGTGATTGTTGAGGATTGATTATTTTAACGTAAACGAAAACAAAAAACACAAACCAATTGCAATTTCGATTTTGAACCATGAAGAAGGCAATCATCGCATTTTCAGTTGTTTTGCTTGCCGCGATTGCTTGCGACAAAGACAATAACACAGAGCCACAGCCTGAACCGCACACTTTGCCAAGCAAAGACACTACAACAACCGGAACCATTACCGATACGATTCCGCCGTTTTGGTGTGAGATTCCAGATAATCCGGATAAGGTAGCGGTTGAATTGTGTTTGATTAATGCGCAAACTGAAGGCGATTTCACGTTCAACATTGTCAAACAGTTGAATAATGAGCCAGGCGACAATTTCTTTCTGTCGCCCATAAGCGTTAAGATGGCGTTTGCAATGCTGGCCAACGGCGCTGACGGAGAAAGCCGCAAGCAGATTCTCGAAGCGTTCGGATATGGTTCAAAATCAATCGATGAGCTGAACAACTATTGCCAGACAGTGATTTCGGAATGGAAGGAAATGAATCGTTATTATGCCAACCAGAACGCAGAATGGAGTGAATATGGGGATAATAATTACCAACAGACAATTGAGACGGCCAACGCCGTTTGGACAGATAGTTGCTATCCTCTTTTTAACGAGTATATCGAATTGTGCAACAGTTATTTCGATGCGGAGGCAACAACGTTGAATTTTGCCAATAAAGATAGCGCGCTTGCCGTAATGAATGGTTGGTGCAACACAAAAACACACGGGATGATTCCATCGATGCTTTCCGACCTTGACCCATTGTCAATAACCGTAATGGCTAACGCACTGTATTTCAAAGCTGATTGGGAAAAACCGTTTAAGGAACACGGGACTCTAATAGCAGACTTTACCGATGCAGATGGTGCGGTGTCGCAGGTGGATATGATGCATCAGCAGGAATATTTTAACTATGTCAGAACCGACATTTTCACAATGGCCGAGTTGTCATACACCGGTACAACTTGTATGGATATCATCCTGCCCGACAGCGGAATGAGTGTCAGCAAGTGCATCAGTAAGTTGAGTCAGGTGCGTTTCGATGCGGCATTGGAAAAAATGTCATATAAAAAGTTAAATGTTCATCTGCCAAAATTTGACTTGGAATTCAATCACAACCTGGTCAAGATTATGAATCAGTTAGGTGTGATTGATGTGTTTTCGCCATCAACCGCCGACTTGAGCAAGATGGGCAGCGGACACACTGAAGCATTTGTGAGCGATGTATTCCAACTTTCGCACATCAGCGTTGATGAGAACGGAACCGAAGCCGCGGCCGTGACTGTTATGGTTTATGGAGCAACAGGCGTAGCAGAACCACCTATAGTCCCGATAGAATTCAATGTCAATCGTCCGTTCGCCTACATTATTCGCGACAAACAGACTGGCACAATCTTGTTTGTAGGCAAGGTGGAAAAAATGTAGAAAATAGTATTTTGAAGTTTTCACGCCATAAACTCAACCTTCTAAACAGCGAAGCGCTAAACTCTAAACACTAAACATTTAAACAATTCACCATTTCACCGATTAGCCGATTCACCAATAAATTATTACCTTTGCGGCTCTTTAAAAACGAAAAATTATGTCAGAAAATCAGAACCAATACAAGTTCGACGCCGTCGATTTGATTCTTTACTTTTGGAACCGCCGTTGGCCGATAATCATTGTCGGGTTTGCCACGGCTATTATTTCAGCTGTTGTATCGCTTTGTATGACAGAACGATACAAGTCGGAAGTAATTCTTTTCCCGACGGCTGCCGGCTCGTTGTCGCAAGACTTGCTTTCGACATCGTCGGTGGGTATGGTGAAGAGCGTTCTGCGTTTGGGCGAGGACGAGGAACTCGACCAACTGATGCAGGTGCTGCAATCGGACGAAATCCGCCGCCGCATAGTTGAGAAATACGACTTGATGAACCACTACGACATCAAGCCCGGTTCGAAATACCCATACACCCAACTCTATCAGAAGTACAGCAAAAACATCGTCATAAAACCGACTAAATTCCTGTCGGTCAGCATTTCGGTGATGGATACCGACCCGAAACTCGCCGCCGAAATTGCCAATGAGATTTCGAATTTGGTGGACACCGTGCGTAACAATATGTTGCACACAAAGGCCATTTTGGCAATGCAACTTGTTGAAAAAGAGTATAATGAATTGCGTGAAGACATTGAAGAGCAAGAAAAGGTTCTGGACGAGATGCGCAAAAAAGGCATTGTCGATTACGAGAAACAGGCCGAAGCGCTGTCGAACGCGCTGGGAACGGCTTTGGGCAACGGCAACAAGAGCGCTGCCAACGAGATTCAGAAGCGGCTCGATGAACTGGGAAAAGAGGGGGGCGCGTTTGCCGGAATCAGTAGTCAGTTGAAACTCGACCGCGAGCGTTTGGCCGGACTGAAGACAAAACTCACTGAAGCACAACTGGATGCGCGTCAGAACTTGCCGCACAAATATGTTGTGAACCCGGCAACCGTGTCGGAAAAGAAAGCCTATCCGGTGCGCTGGATGATTGTCGTTTCGTCGACCATCACCACAGTTATCGCATTGATGCTCTTTATGATAATCCGCGACGCCGTTGTCCGCCGCATCGACTACCTTAAAAAGAACTAAACCTTGCAGATTCAGCAAAAAAACGGCTGGTGGGTTTACGCTTGCACGGCGTTGTTTCTTGCACTCAACCTGTTTTGCATCTACAACGAATTCTACCTGTTGAGCGTGCTGCCGATAGCGGTCATTCTTGTGGCCGCCGCATTTTTGGCGCTCGATAAGTTGCTGTTACTCATTGCTTTTATGGCGCCGCTTTCGGTTCCGTTGAGCGAAATTATCGAAGGTCTGCCCATCGATATGTTTTTGCCCACCGAACCTCTGTTGGCTGGCATAATGTTGCTGTTCATCTTTAAGATTATCAGCGAGAAGCGCTTTGACAAACGCATCCTGACGCACCCCGTCAGCATCACCATTTACATCTATTTGGCGTGGATGCTTATCACTTGCGTGATGAGCGAGGACCCGCTTGTGTCGTTCAAATTTCTGTTGTCGCGGCTGTGGTTCATCATTCCGCTCTATTTCATTATGACGCAAGTCTTTAGGAAAGATGAAAACAACGCTAAACATTTTGTAACGCTCTATTCCATAGCACTTTGCATTGTGGTTGTGTATGCGCTTGTGCGCCACGCCAAATACGGCATTTTCGACGAGAAAATCGCCCACTGGTCGGCCAATCCGTTCTACAAAGACCACACATCGTACGGGGCATTGCTGGCGTTCTATATTCCGCCGGTCATTGCGCTGTCGTTCAGCAAGTTAATCGACCCGCGCAAACGTGCCACCTTTATGTTTATGGCCGTGTTGCTCATTGTCGGCATCATCTTCTCATACACCCGCGCGGCGTGGTTGAGCCTTGTGGGCGGCTTCGGCATCTGGTGCTGCCACAAACTGAAAATCAAGTTCACCACCATTGTGGCCATTATCGGCGTTGCCGCGATAGGCTTTTTCACGTTCGGCGATATGCTGATGCGCGACCTGAAAACCAACGACCAAGACTCGTCGACCGATTTTGTCGAGCACCTGCAATCGATGGCCAACATCTCGACCGACGCGTCGAATATGGAACGCATCAACCGTTGGAACTGCGCCGGACGTATGTTCCTCGAACGCCCCATATTTGGCTGGGGACCTGGCACTTATATGTTCTATTACGCGCCGTTCCAAATCTCGTACGAGAAGACCATCATCAGCACCAACGAGGGCGATATGGGCAACGCGCACAGCGAATATCTTGGTCCACTGGCCGAGGAAGGCGTCCTTGGGCCGCTCACGCTTGTGGCCATTATGGTTGCCACCATCATAACGGGTTTCCGCGCCATACGCCGCACCCGCGCCACCCACCCGATGCTCTACACCATTGGTCTGGCGGCCATCATCGGACTTTTCACCTACTATTTCCACGGTGTGCTGAACGATTTTCTCGATACCGACAAGGCTTCGGTTCCGTTCTGGGGCTTCACGGCGTTGCTTGTGGCTATCGATGTTTATTATAGTGGTGATAAACAGGAAGATGCAGTTGCTGTAGAACAAGGCAACGACCAAGCCTAAATCACCCCACATTTCTTTGCCCGCGAGGCAAATCCCCTTGATTGCGTGGTATTTAAAATATCAACCACAATCGCTTTCAGTTCAGGTTTCAATTCAGGATATTGCGACAACCGATTGGCAATTAGCGACATACAGTTTGCCTTTACGCCAATGGGCTCGTCGGGTTGTTCGAGCATTCGGAAGCAAAAATCGACAATCTGACCGTCGTATTCTTCGGGTAACGGGCAGAGCATTAGTATTTTACAAGCTAAACGGCGCAGTCCGCTTTGCGACAATTGCGGCAGGGCGGCCACCAACTGCGGCAAAAACGGTGCAAGCGACTGGCTGTCGCGCTCGGCAACAATTGAGAGTGCCCACATTGCGCGTGGTGCGGCCACGGGGCTGCCATTGAGGGCGGCTTCGGCAAGGTCGGCCAAATGACGGTCGTCGGCCATTGCCCACGCCACCACAAGGTCGGTGTTGGCACGCGACGCTTCGGCTTCTAATTGTTCGGTAAGTTGCTGATTCATTGTTGTTGACACCAACTTTTCAGCATATTGATTTCATCGGGCCAAAGGCTCTCGTCGGGTGTTTCGAGGACGAGCGGAATGCCGTCGAAACGAGGGTCGGCCATAAGGCGTTTGAAAGCATCGGCACCTAAAAAGCCTGTGCCAATCGACTGATGGCGGTCGACGCGGCTGGCGTGGCCTTTCATTGTGTCGTTGAGGTGCATTCCGCGAAGATATTGAAAACCAATTACTTCATCGAAACGGCGCCACGTGCGGGCGAATCCTTCTTCGGTTTTCAGGTCGTAGCCTGCGGCGTAGGCGTGGCAGGTATCGATGCAGACGCCAACGCGTGATTTGTCTTCCACCTTGCTGATAATCTGTGCAATCTGTTCAAAAGTAAAGCCCAAATTCGTGCCTTGTCCTGCGGTGTTCTCGATGACGGCCGTCACGCCTTCGGTTTTGTCAAGAGCAATGTTTATCGATTCCGAAATCAGCGCAAGACACTCATCTTCTGATATTTGTTTTAGGTGGCTGCCTGGGTGGAAGTTGAGGCGGTCAAGCCCGAGTTGGGCGCAACGCTGCATCTCATCGATAAACGAATCGCGCGACTTCTGCAGGTTGTCGGCATTGGGGTTGCCGAGGTTGATTAGGTAACTGTCGTGCGGCAAAATCTGCTTTGCAGTGTATCCGTATTTGGCGCAATTCGCCTTGAAAGCGTCTATCGATGCGGGTTCGAGCGGTTTTGCGAACCACTGCTTCTGGTTCTTGGTGAAAAGTGCGAAAGCCGTTGCGCCTATCGCGCTGGCGTTCAGCGGCGCGTTCTCGACACCGCCCTGCGTGCTCACGTGAGCCCCAATGTACTTTGTCATAATAGTGTTCTATTTTGTCGCTAAGGTAAAAATTACAGCGGATTTTTGCGCTATCTTCGCAGCGTTATGAGCAAATATCGGCCGGCATCGCGGCAGCGCCCGTAACCTGAAAAGTGAAAATTTCGATTCTGTCGAAATAAAATCGTATCGATATAAAAAACTGAAATACAGAATAATAACAAGAAATAGGAAGTCGTCATTAAAATTTTTTCGCCGTCGAGGTGCAACTTTTTCGCAAATCGGCATCAATAGGTAAAACGCGTTTAAAAATGGACTTTACAACTGACTTTTGGACAAAGGCTTACAACCGCAACATCAGCAAGCTGACGGGCGCGTGCTACCGATACGTGGCCGACCGCCAACTGGCCGAGGACCTTGCGCACGACGCCTTTATGTCCGCTATGGAAAAATCGGACTCGTTCCGCGGCACCGGCGAGTTCGACGCCTGGCTGCGGCGAATTGCGGTGAACACCGCCCTGCAGCACCTGCGGACTCAGGCCGCACAGCAACTTTACGAAAACATTTTAATCGACGACGAAATGGACAGCAACGACAACTTGAACATAATTGCGCAGGCCGATTTCTCGCAAGAGGAACTGCTTGCCGCCGTCAACCAGCTGCCGGAGCACCACCGGCTGGTGTTCAATATGTACGTGATTGACGGATACTCGCACGCGCAGATAGCTGAAGAGCTGAATATCAGCGAGAACACATCGAAATCGCACCTGATGCGGGCGCGTAAACGCCTTCAGGAAATCCTGACCGAAGAGGCGCAGCACAAACGCCGCCGCCGTGCTTGGCTGCTGTTTTTCATTCCGCGCCGCGAGGGCTTTATCGACAAGCTTTATCAACAGAGTTTCAGCAACTTCAGTGTTGCGCCGGCGACAACGGCAGCATCGCACGCCATCAATTTTGGTGCGGCGGCGGGGCACGTCACTGTTGGCTCGACAGCCGCTGTTACAACCGCCGTAGCTACCGCCACAGTGGCCGCCGGTGTTGGTGTCGGCGCAGTGGTAATGAACACCGATGAGGCGTCCGTCAGCGAGCCGGAACCGATTGTGATATCAGCTGATAGCGTTGCAAATCAACTCGATACAATTCCTGCCGACACGCTCAATTTGACTGATACATTGGTAAATCTGCCGCCTGCGCCCGAACCGAAGGTCGTCAAAGAGAAGCCGAAAGAGGAAAAGAAAACGGTGGTGGTCAAAAAGAAAGTGATTCGCCACCGGAAAGTGGTGGTCACCGACACTGTGCCAGCATCAACAAACAACCCGTAACTTTATGAAACTGCTAAAAACAACACTAATCGCCATATTATTTTGCTTGACGGGCATCGCCGCCAAGGCGCAAGACACGGTTTACATCTACGAGGAAGTAATCGTGTATGATACTATATATGAGGTAATTGAGAAACGCACCAACCCGTTTGAGGGTGTCGAGACGATGCACATTATCCAAATCGACACGCTCACCAACACCACCAATCTGCTCATCATCGGCAACGGCAAAACAACCAGCATTCCACTTGACAATGTGATTATAAGTGAGGATGTTAAGAAAAACGACAGCACCAAAAATATGGGCTTTTTCGACCTGATGCTTTTTGCCGCTAAAAATATGCTCATCGAGAAAAGCACAATTGATATGTTTTTAGGCGCCGGCGCTTGGACAAGTGTCTGCACACCATTGTTTGTCGAGAACCACTTGGCTTGGAATTCGGGCGGAAACGGCACTCTTAACTTCGGTGTGAATTACGAAACCAAATTTATCAGCCATTTTACGTTGGGAACGGGCGCGCACATTCATTTTCTTTTTGAAAACGAAGGACTTAGAGGTAAATTCACTTGCAACTATCCCGATTGCGGCTATTGTGAAGATGACCCAGATATCAAATTTAACATTGGCAGAATTTATCTGAAAAGTGAGCATGAAGGCCAAGCCGCGGGCTTCGATATGCATTGGGACGAGAACGAGAGCACCGGCCGTTATAGCGATTCGGTCGGAATAAAGGAGTCGATAACTAAATATGTGCTGTTTGCCGTGCCTGTGCGCGTGGGGTATCAGATTGGCAAGTTCACGCCTTATTTGGGAGTTGAGTATAACATTCGTATGGCGATGAGTGAGGACCTGAAAGACCTTCACTCGTTCGGCTTCATCACCGGTATGCGCTACGATGCTAGCAAGCACTTTGCTGTGTCGAGCAATTTCTACACCGGACTTACCAAAGACATGTCGCACCGTGGCACGCTCTACAGCCGCGCCGATGGCACCCGAGTCCGCACCGACACTTACAATTGGCACTCGTTCCGCTTCGAAATCACGGGACATTTTAAATTTTAGAAGAATTTGGAGTAAAGCATCGTTTGGCGGTGCTTTTTTTTGTGTTATTAAAGGTTCCATATCTGATTGATACTTATGTCTTTTGCCTTTTTATCTTTTGCCTGAAAAATTTTTTTAAAAAAAACTGCAACCATTTTCAAAAACCGCATCATCATTGTGATAACTAATAAAACTATAATTATGAAAAAAATTTGTTTTCTGAGCTTGATGCTCATCGCGGCGCACGGCATTGCAAGCGCGCAATTCTCATTCGATGTAAACGCCGGAAGTGGCTTGTGGACAGCTACTTGCGACAAAACTTCGCTTAGGGATAAACAGGTTATTTCGCCTAACTTTACACCTACGGCTTACGCAGGCTTGTCGCTGGGCAATACCTTCAAATCGGGTGTGGTGCTGAGTTTTGGGGCAGATTTTCACTTCTTGTCGGCCAATGGCAGCTACAAGACATTGGTATCCTCCGACGATTATCTTGAAAAGGACAGGTATATGGAGGTTGGGTGGCAAGACAGCGACGGCAATAATTACGGACACTCTTATGGCGACTCGGAAGCGGCGGCGAATTATTTGCTGATAGCTGTTCCGTTGCGCGTGGGCTACCAGATAGGCAAGTTCACACCTAATATCGGTATGGAATACAACTATCGTATCAGCACCGATGATAATGTGAGCAACATGAACGCTTTTGGTGTGACAGCCGGGCTACAATATAAGCTGACAGAGCGTTTGGCGCTGACATGCAACTATTACTGCGGGCTTTCAACTGATGTTAGAGCGCAAGGCGGCTACAAAGTTTACGACACCAGCAACGATGCCGAATGGAAACTTATCTATGGCAGTTCGGAAACCTATGCATGGCACACTCACCGGCTTGATGTAGGCGTAAGCTATCGGTTTGGAAAATCGGAATAAAAAATTTTTTCAAAAAAACTGCAACCATTTGGCAACCGCCGCATCATATAAGCGAAACAATTAAAAAATTTAAATAGCTGAATTATGAAAAAGATTGGATTTTTGGGCATGATGCTCATCGCTTTGCAAAACTTTTCTGTTGCACAGACATCGTTCGATGTCAATATTGGTGGCGGCGTTTGGACAGCCGCTTGCGAGCCGTTTGTTGTCGAAGACCACCTTGTTTGGAACCCCGGCGCGGGCGCTACTCATCATCTGGGATTTGGTATGAAGAGCGTTTTGAATGGCCATCTTACGCTGGGATTGGGTGTCAGAGGACACTATATGGGGCAGAACCGTGGCTACCGTACTTCGTTAAAGTGCAAATATCCCGACTGTGATGCCTGCGACGAAAACGATGGACGCGGAGTATTCATCAACTGGAGCGGTCAGGACAGCGTAGGCCGCAGCATAGGCCGCGACGAGGCTACAACTGACTATGCAATGATTTCGGTGCCGTTGAAAATAGGCTATCAGATTGGCAAGTTCAATCCCAACATCGGCGTTGAGTACAACTATCGCATGGGAATTGAAAAGAATGTGGGCGAGCTGCAGTCGATAGGCATCACAACAGGTCTGCGCTTCGACCTGAACGACAGCTTCGCCTTCTCGACCGATTTTTACAGCGGCATCACCAAAGATATGACTCACAAAGGCACAGTTTATAGCGGACAGCGCGGCGCCGACGATGTTGAGGAACTCGAAACTTACGATTTCAAATGGCGCAGCTATCGCGTTGAGTTCACCGTTCACTACAAGTTTGGCGGCGCGAAATGATTTTGCCACAGAACGCACTTAAAACAAAAAAAGCGACTCGCAAGAGCCGCTTTTTTTATGTCGATATGTGCCTGATTTAGAACGAGAATTGCAGACGGGTTTGAACCATGCTGTAGTTCTCGCCGTCTTTCACGGCAGCGTAGATAGCGTTGACTTTCACATTCAGATTCTTGTTGAAGAAATAGTTGCAGCCAATGGTGAAATCGGTCTGTTGACCTTTCTTCACGTTTTCGCCGTCGAGGTTGACATGGCTCACGCGCGCCAAAACCTCAAGGCTCTTGGGTGATGCGTTGGCTGCCAAACCGGTTTTCTTGTTATAGTTCTGTTTTTCGCCCTTAATCATATAGCTGCCTTGCAGATAGAAACCGTCGAGATAAGTGTTTTCGGTGGTCGTGATGGTGTCTTTCACAACATCGAATTTGTTGACGGCGGCTGCCATATAGTGTCCCTCAACGTAGATTTTCCCGCTGATGAAAATGGCTTCAGCCTCCATGCGGAGGTAGTTGTCGGGGTTGAGGTTCGGTGTGCCGATGAGTTTGTTGGTGACAACCGTTGTCGGAATCGAGCCTGTAAACGACACAGCGTTAGGCGATTTCACAAACATTGGAGCCACGCCGATGTGCAGCACTGTCGTCTCGTTGATAATCGGGCGGTAGATGGCTTTTGCGGCAAGCGACAAGCCTTTGTCGATGTTTTTTCCGTTGTCAACGTTGCCGTCGCTGAACAAGCCGGCTGTAAAGTTGAACGGGTCGGAAGTGTAGGCGTACGAAACACCGATTTTACGTGCAGGGCAGAAGGCAAGGTCGGCTGAGGCGTCCTCGACAAACTTATACGACAAGCCGAGCGGTTTGGCTCCGTAAGGCTGGAAGTGGTTGCCGGCAGTGAGCGTGCTGTTGTCGTTCAGCTTGTAGCCAATCCACAAGTCGCGGAACGAGATGGCTTTCGATGCATAGCAAATCTCGATTTTTGCAGACCATTTTTCGTCGAAGTTGGCCAAAACGCCAAGACGGGTGTCGTTCATCGCTACGCCGTTGTGCTCGCTCAGATTGGTGTCGGACGAAGCGATGTAGGTGCCGGCATCGAAATTTGTACGGCCCATAAAGCGGACGTTCATGTCGCCAGCTTCGGTTTTAACTTTGATTTGGCCGAACGAACTTGCCGAAACTGCAAGCGCAACAGCCGAAAGAATAATTGCTTTAAATTTCATAATCAATATTTTAACGATTAAAACTTGCTTTTCAAAAAACGGTGCAAATATCGGCAAAAGGTTGTTATGCACAACAGTTGCGACAAAATAAAAACGCAGTAATTTGTCTATTTGATTTTCAACCCGATAAGCAAAATGTCATCCACTTGTGCACTCATCTTGCCGATTTTCGAAGGTGGTTTGCGCCAATCGTCTATTGTTTTGGCAATCAGTAGTTTCTGTTGACTGAATGGTTTTGTGCTCACTTCAACAAGCATCTCTTTCAGGCGGCGGATTGTGAATTTTCGCATATCGGGACCACCGCTGAACTGGTCTGAAATGCCGTCGGAATACATATAAAGAGCATCACCCGACTGCAAATCGATAATATTATTGGTGAAGTGTGGCGTTTCGTTGATATACACGCCGCAAGGCATCTTATCGGCCTTATATTCAATAATTTCGTTGTTGCGGACAATTATCAGCGGACGGAAAGCTCCAGCGTACTGCATCTGCGTCGATTTGGTGTTGAAAATGCAGAAAGCCAAGTCGATACCATCGGCGGCTTCACCGACACGGCCTGTCTGCCGAAGCGCCTCTTTCAGCTTTTGTCGCAGGTTGTCGAGCACACGGGCGGCGGTTAGTTTGGCAACATTTTCGTGCATCACAATATCGTTGAGCAACGTTATGCCGAGCATGCTCATAAACGCGCCCGGAACGCCATGTCCTGTGCAGTCGGCCACAGCCAAAAACTTGTAATTGCCTACCTGGACGGCCCAGTAAAAATCGCCCGACACAATGTTGAGCGGCCGCCAGAACACCAGACACTCGCCAAAAAAACCGTTCATCATGTCTTGCGACGGCACGGCGGCTTCTTGTATCTTCTTGGCGTACAATATGCTATCGGTAATCTGACGGTTGGTGTTGCTCACCAGTTTGTTTTGGCTCGACAAGTAGTTGCGTTGGCCTTCAATCTCGTTGCGTTGTTTCTCAATCTCTTCGTTTTTTTGGCTTAACAGCTCGTTCTGTTTAATGATTTCAGCCTGTTGCTTTTCAAGTTTCAGGTTTTGCTCGTTAAGCAAAAGGTTGTTTTTCTTGCGCCGTCTGTTGTTTCGGTATATGACAATGAAACTGACAATCAGGGCGGCAAGCACCGATAGCACAATGGCCAGCATCATCCTGAACCGTGCGTTTTCAGCGGCAAATGTCAGTTCCTTCTCCAGTTCCGATTGCTCACGTTGGCGCATCTCCTCGTCGTATTCAGTCTGTATTTTTGTCTGCGTCGAGTTGACAAGATAGCCGTCGCTGTTTTTGCGCAGATTGGCTTCGTTTATTTTTTTCAGATAGTCGCAGGCTTGCTTGTAGTTGCCTGTGGTCTCGTAATACTCGACAAATGCGGCGTTCAGCTCGTCAATCACGGAGATGTTGTTCTCGTAGTCGTCTTCCATTTCCGACATCAGTTTGTGCAGCATCTGGTTCGATGTCACAAAATCGCCGGTTGCCAGTGTGTGTCGTGCTTTGCGCAGGTCGATGCGGCTGGTGTAGCGGGTTATTCCTGTCGCCTTCGATATCCGGCGGGCATGACTGATGTAGATAAGGCAGCTGTCGAGTGCGGCGCGAGCGGCGCGGCCTGTTGTCATCTTGGCTTGTTGCAGATAGGCGTCGACCAAGGCGCAGCTTACGTTCAGCATGTGCGTGCCGGAGTTGTCGTTGACTATTGATTTCAAGAGGTCGGCTTTAGCGCGGTTGAGCTGTGTCAGACTGCCGCGCTCGTCGATGCACTGAATCAGCTGTCCGTAGCCCAGGCAGTACATGTCGCGCATTATCCCAGGCTCGAAATCTGCCTGTTGGTCGATGTCGAGCGAGCGGCTGAAATACTCGTAGGCGCGGTCATACACCTTGTAGTTCAGGCACAAAAGTCCCATGTAGCGGTAGATGCCGGCCTCCGACGCTTTGTCGCCCATGGCTTTGTATAGCTCGAGGCTGCGGTTGTAGAGTCCGTCGGCGTTGCCGCTGGCTCCGCGCAGTGCCGACACAAGGCCGAGCAGTTTGTAGCAGCTGGCTTGACGGGCGCTGTCGTTCAGCAGGTTGAACACATCGAGCGAATATTTCGCAAGCTCACCGGCTTTCTCCAGATTGTTTTTCAGACTATAGCATTGAGCCAAAGCTAGTTGTGCCTTGGCGCGTGCGGCCAGTTGCTCGGTCTGTATGGCAAGGTCGAGTTCTAGCGATGCGTATTTTATTGTCGAATCGATGTTGGTTTGAATAGATGCGAGCGAATCGAGCCGTTGCAGTTCGATGTCGTTATTTGTTTGTGCTTGAGCTATAAAGCAGCTTACAAGTGCTAAAATGACTGTTATTATTCTCTTCATAGAATGTGTTGCAAAATCGGCTGCAAAGGTCGGTTATTTTTCGTTTTTGTCAACAGTGTTTGTTTTTTGTGGATATGTTTTTTTAGTGAAAAAGAATTTTAATCGGCAAGTCGAATATTAACTGTACACCATACCTCATATACTAACACTCAATTTCCAACACCAATCCCCGAAAAATCATATTTTTGTCCCCGCAAAAAATGGCACATTGGAACCAACACAATTAATATCGGTATGGGAGGAGCACCGCGGCGTCAGGTCGCTGGTGCAGGCGCTGGAAGGTCGGCAGGCGGTGGTGTCGCTCAAGGGGCTGAAGGGCTCGTCGGTGGCGATGGTGCTGGGCGCGGCATTCAGGCGGAGGCAGCGGCCGTTTGTGGTGGTTGAGGGCGATATGGAGTCGGCCGCATACCTTTACAACGACCTGCAGACCGTGCTGGGCAAGGCCGACGTGGAGTATATGCCGTCGTCGTATCAGCGGTCGATGGACCACGAGCGCACCGACAGTAGCAACATCCTTCTGCGCACCGACGTGCTGGGCAAGGTAGCGTCGGCGCACGAGCCGATGATTGTGGTCACCTATCCCGAGGCCGTTATGGAGAAGGTCATCTCGCCCGACCGCTTGGCCACCAACACTTTTGTGGTAAGGAAAGGCGACACTCTCTCGCACGATTTTCTGGTCGATTTGCTCAACGAGTACGGTTTCGAGCGCGTCGATTTCGTCTATGAGCCTGGCCAATACTCGGTTCGCGGCAGCATAATCGACATTTTCTCGTTCGCCGACGAGATGCCTTTCCGACTCGATTTTTTTGGCGACGAAATTGACAGCATCCGCACCTTCGACATTGAAAGTCAATTGACTAAAGACACGCCCGACCGCGTGACCATCATCCCGAACATTCACGACCGCATTGATGACGATGTGCGCATTCCGATAACCGATTTCTTCGACGATTCGACCATCTATTTCTTTAACAATCTGGCGGTTACCATCGAGCGGATAAACACCGTCTACTCGAACACCGCCGAACGTGCCGACGCCGAGGCCATCGCGCAAATGGCGCTCAACGGCGACCAACTATATAAATTGGTGTCGATGCGCAGCCACGGCGAGTGGGGCGGAAAGATGCTCGACAAGCGCGGCGTGCCAATCAAGTTCGATACCACGGCGCAACCCGTCTTCCACAAGAATTTCGACCTTTTGCAGAAATCGCTCGCCGACTACACCGAGCAAGGTTATCGTATCTTTATTCTATCTGATAATCAGGCACAAAACGACCGTCTGGCATCGATTTTCAAGGACCGCGGTATCAAATCGGCCTTCACGCCTGTGCTGAAAACCGTGAACGAGGGTTTTGTTGATAACGAACTGAAAATCTGCTACTTCACCGACCATCAGATATTCGAGCGCTTCCATCGATATAATGTCAAAACTGGGTTCAACAAGCGCGAATCAATAACTTTGGCCGAGTTAAACAACTTACACATAGGCGATTACGTGGTTCATATCGACCACGGAATCGGCCGTTTCGGCGGATTGCAGAAAATCAACATCAACGGCAAGTATCAGGAGTCTATCAAACTGATTTACAAGGATAACGATGTGCTTTTTGTGAGCATCCACTCGTTGCACCGCATATCGAAATACAAGGGCAAGGAGGCCGAGGTGCCCACCATCCACAAGCTGGGCTCGGGCGCCTGGCAGCGGCTCAAGGCCAACACCAAGAGCAAGGTGAAAGACATCGCCAAAGACCTTATCAAACTGTACGCGCAACGCAAGGCGCAGCAAGGGTTCGCTTTTTCGCCCGATACGTTTATGAATCAGCAACTTGAGGCGTCGTTTATGTACGAGGACACGCCCGACCAAATGAAGGCCACGCAGGCCGTGAAGGCCGATATGGAGAGCCGAATGCCGATGGACCGCCTGATTTGCGGCGATGTGGGCTTTGGCAAAACCGAAATCGCTATCCGCGCGGCGTTTAAGGCAGTGGCTGATAATAAGCAAGTTGCGGTGCTTGTGCCGACCACCATTCTGGCAATGCAGCACTACAAAACGTTCAGCGCGCGGCTGGCCGATATGCCTTGCACGGTCGATTATTTGAGCCGTCTGCGCACCGCCAAGGAACAGAAAGACATTCTGGTGCGGCTTGCGAGCGGGGAGTTGAACATCGTCATCGGAACACATAAACTGATTGGCAAATCGGTGAAATTCAAAGATTTAGGATTGCTGATTGTCGATGAGGAGCAAAAATTCGGCGTAAGCGTGAAAGACCGACTTAAACAGTTGAAAGTCAATGTAGATACGCTCACATTGACCGCCACACCAATTCCGCGAACGCTGCAATTCTCGCTTATGGGCGCCCGCGATTTGTCGGTCATCAGCACGCCGCCGCCCAACCGTCAACCCGTTTTGACCGAGGTCCACACCTACGACGAGGGCATTTTGAAAGAGGCCATCGCCTACGAACTCAACCGCGGCGGGCAGGTTTTCTTTGTCAACCATCGCATCGAGCAACTTGCCGACATTGCGGGAACCATCAAACGGCTGGTGCCACAGGCGCGCGTCATCACGGCTCACGGGCAGATGGACGGGCAGGCGCTCGAGAAGATTATGCTCGATTTTATGGAGGGCAAGTACGATGTGCTGGTTTCGACCACAATTGTGGAGTCGGGGCTCGACATTCCGAACGCTAACACAATCATTATCAACAACGGACAGCATTACGGCTTGAGCGATATGCACCAACTGCGCGGTCGCGTTGGGCGCTCGAACAAGAAGGCGTTCTGTTACATTTTCGCCCCGCCGCCCGAGACTCTCACCGACGAGGCTCGCCGCCGCCTGAAGGCCATCGAGGATTTCAGCGAGTTGGGCAGCGGTCTGAACCTGTCGCTGCAGGATTTGGACATCCGCGGAGCTGGCAACTTGCTTGGCGCCGAGCAAAGCGGCTTCATCGGCGACCTTGGCTACGAGACCTACCAAAAGATTCTCGATGAGGCGCTTATCGAACTGAAGGAGAACGAGTTGCAAGAGGAGATGCAGACCATCGGTCAAACCGAAGGCGCCAAACCCGATGCCGATGTGTTCGACAAGGTGCAGTTTGTGGCTGATTGTCACGTCGATACCGATATGGAGCTGTTGATTCCCGACAGTTACGTGGAGAACATCTCGGAGCGCATCAATCTCTACCGCCGCATCGACTCGCTGCAAGACGAGGCCGCCATTGCCGCCTTCACCGACGAGCTCACCGACCGCTTCGGCCCCGTGCCGCAGCCGATTCTGGAGTTGTTACAGGTTGTCCGCCTGCGCTGGATTGCCATCGGCCTTGGAATGGAGAAGATTTTGCTGAAAAACAGCAAGATGACCATCTATTTCGTCGCCGACAAACAATCGGTTTTCTACCAATCGCCGCAGTTCTTCACCATTCTGCACAACGTCCAACGCTTCCGCAGCACCTGCCAAATGCAGGAGAAAAACGACAAACTCTCGCTCACCTTCGACAGCGTGCGGACGGTTGAAAAGGCGCTGCAACTGTTGCAGAGGCTGGGGGAGAAAGGGGAAGCGTAGGAGAAGTTCTCTCAAACTTCTCTCAAAGTTCTCTCAAAATCACATTCTCTGAGAGAACTATTTTCGCCTCCATAGCTTCTTCTCTCCAAAGACAATCTTGTCTGATTT
>JAFZKK010000087.1 GCA_017551905.1 Salinivirgaceae bacterium | reverse complement strand
TCCGGCCAACTATCACATTTACATCGAACTTGGCAACCGCTTTGCGCTGTCGACCGAAGATGTCATCAACCACTCGCGTCCGTCTATTGACCTGTCGTTCTTCTCGGCCTCATACAATTTCAAGAAGAAACTTGTGGGCATCATCCTGAGCGGAGCCAACAAAGACGGCGCAATGGGCCTCAAGAGCGTAACCGACAACGGCGGACTGACAATTGTCCAGGACCCGAAAGAGTGCCAGGTGCCGACAATGACACAGGCCTCGCTCAACGCAACAAAAGTGGATTATGTGTTCAGCACAAAACAGATTATAGATTTTTTACTTAAATTAGCCTAATCTATGAACGAGTTGCTCAAATACAAAAAAGGGATTGTCAGGCTGACCATTATATTAATATTGGTAGAGGTTGCCGCCGTCGGCCTTCTGCTTGCGGCCTCCCCGAGTTTCGAACGCGGATACATCTCGCTTATCCTGCTGATTGTCATTCTTGTACAGATACTGCTGACAGCTCGGCTCGGCATGGCCGGCAACAAGACTGCCGTCATTCTGATACAAGAGGAACAGGAGCGCGCAATGGCCGCATCGGATGAGCAACAGATTGAGCATGCCGCACAAAGCGCCAACGACATTGTCGAGACAAAATTCGACATCAAAGACATAACCAAGCTGATAAAGAAAGCCGACAACTGGAAAGATTATGGCGACTCGGTTCTTTACTCACTGTCGAAACAGATAGACATTGCCGTGGGCATGGTTTACCAATACGCCAACGAGGAGTTCTACGCAGCCGCCACATTCGCCTACTACAACGATGAGGCGCCACGCAACTTCAAGATTGGCGAAGGCATATCGGGACAGGTTGCAAAAGACAAAAAAGCCATGTTTCTGAACGACTTACCGAGCAAAAGTCTGATGATTGTTTCGGGTTTGGGACAGATTGAAGTGAACAATTTAGCAATTATTCCAATTTTAAAGGATGATAATGTACTTGGATTAATAGAAATAGCTACCTTTAAGCCCTTTGATAATTGGTTTATTAACAAGATAGATGAGATTTCAAACGCTATAGGTGGCATGGCACCAGCACTATAATACGGAAGCGAGATGAATACTTTTATTGATAAAATAAAGAAATTGTTCGTTTACAGAATCGGCGAGAAGATTAACTACACTCCCGCCCTGATAAGCGTTGGTGTCGTTCTGCTCATTTTATCGTGGGTGCTGGGATTCATGAAAGCCGACGCCACAGTATCGCTGAGCGGACTGGCCGAATTGCACAAAAACGCTCCGTCGTACTATCTGATTGACCTTCTGCCGATAATACTTGGCATTTTGGGCTACGCCTTCACCAGCTCGCATCAGGAGACAATCCAACAGCTCGAAGACCAGATTACACAGAAAGACAGCGTCATAAACAAGAACGCGCACTTTGCAAAGAAAATTGGTGAGGGCGACTTCTCGGCAAACGACGAGGAGATTGATGATAACGACATTCTCGGCCACTCGCTGAAGAAGATGCGCGAGAACCTTGCAATGACCAACGAGAAAGAAAAAGAACTCAACTGGATAGCCAAAGGAAAGGATAACATCTCGAACATCCTTCGTCTGCAGAACGACCTTGGCAACCTGTCGTATCTGACACTTGTTGAGTTGATTAAATACATTGATGTTATCCAAGGCGCGTTCTACATCTACAACGAGACCGACAACACCTTGGAGAACACAGCCACTTACGCTTACAACCGCCGCAAATATCTCGACACCAAGTTCCAGATTGGCGAAGGATTGGTTGGTCAGTGCGCCTACGAAATGGACGTGATTTTCCGCCGCGAGATACCGGAGGATTTCATCACAATAACCAGCGGAATTTTGGGCGACCAGAAACCGACTTCGTTGCTGCTTGTTCCGCTCATCACCGACGAGAAGTTGCAAGGCGTGCTCGAATTCGCATCGTTGAAAGATGATATCAACGAGCTTAAAATCAGATTTATAAAAGAGCTTAGCGACATCATTGCCCGCACAATCTTCAACCTGAAAGTCAACACACGGACTGAGAAACTGCTGAAAGACGCGCAGGAGATGACCGAAGAACTTCAGGAGAATGAGGAGCAACTGCGCCAAAACGCTGAGGAGATGCGCGCCACACACGAGGAGTTGGAAAAAACCAACTCGAACCTGCAGACACAAATCCGCGAGGTTGAGAACGCGCAGAAACGTCAGCACGCATTGTTGGAGAACGCATCAGAAATCATCTCGATTTACGATGAGGAGATGAAACTGAAATACATAAGCCCTTCAGTAACAAACATCTATGGTTACACCATACAGGAGATGATTGAAGGCAAAGACCTTGACCGACTGACCGCAAAAGACGCCAAAGAATATACCGAGACATTCGGCAAGTTGGCCGAGAAAGCCAATTCGTCGGCAACCATACAGTACACCTACATGCGTAAGGACGGCCAGAAAATCTACATCGAATCGACCGGCCGCAACCTGCTCGACGACCCCGCTATCAACGGTATCATCATCAACTCGCGCGATATTACCGAACGTAAACGTGCCGAGAAAGAGGAGCGCATGAAGAGTAAGATGCAGTCGTTGTCGGAGAATTCGCTCGATATGATTCTGCGTATCGGCACCAACGGACAGTTCTTCTACGCCAACCCAATGGTGAAGACATTTACCGAAAACGAGCCGAGCGAGCTGATAAACAAAAACTTAAGCGAGGCCAAATTCAACGAGACAATCAAAAACTTCTTTGTTGAGGCCGTAAAAACCGTCAATTCGACAAAAGAGAAACACGACGCCGAGGTTACATTCCCGACACACTTTGGCGACCGAATAATGCAGGTGAATGCCATTCCGGAGTTCAGCGACGACGGCAAAGAGTTGGAGACCATTCTGTTTGTTGCTCACGACATTACCGAGCAAAAAAAGGTTGAAATGGAGATTCAGGAGAAGAACAAGGCCATTACGGAGAGTATCAACTACGCAAAACGTATTCAGACGGCCATTCTGCCTAACACCAAGTTCATACAGGAGTTCCTGCCCAACTCGTTCATCTTCTACCGTCCGAAGGATGTGGTCAGCGGCGACTTCCCGTGGTTCTTCAAAAAAGGCGACGACTTGTTTATTGCAGTTGTCGATTGTACCGGTCACGGCGTTCCTGGCGCGTTGCTGTCGTTCATCGGCTACTTCACGCTGAACAACGTTGTCGACCACTACGACAACCTGAATGCCGGCGAGGTTCTTGACAGGCTGCACGAAGGCGTGCGCACCACCTTGAAACAGGACCGCATCGACACCGAAGCCCGCGACGGTATGGACGTTGCGCTCTGCAAAATAAACTTGAAGAAAAATATTCTTGAATTTGCAGGTGCCCACAGACCACTTTACTTACTGAGAGGCAATGAGTTAACTCAATACAAGGGTAGTCATAAGGCCATAGGTGGCATACCATTAGGCAAAAAACCTGAAGCGGATTTTGAAAATCATTTAATAAATTTGCAAGCTAAAGACAGAGTGTTCTTCTTCTCTGACGGTCTGCCAGACCAGGTTAGCGGTGAAACTGGCAGAAAATATCAGGCTAGTAGAATACGCGACTTGCTTGTAGAGCACTACGACGTAGAGATTTTCGATTATGAGAACATAATCTACGAAGACTTTATGGCGTATAAAGGTGATTACAAGCAAGTTGACGACATATTATTAATTGGAATTGAATTTTAACTAAAAAAAGAGATACAGCTATGGATGGAAATGACTTTTTAGAATTTGTCTATAGTTTTAACGATTCGATGGAAAGCAATGATGTGAAACTCGTTTACAAAGGCGAGATAACGCATCAGGTTACAAAAGCTTTCACCTCGCTTACCGAGACCAACATGATGGTTGACGAGGAGCCTAACTCTGTGCAGAAGAAGGTTTTCCATGTGATTGTGGAATTCCTGCAAAACATAAGCAAGCACGCCGACCATCTACCGGAAGAAGCTGAGAAAGAGGAAGGTAGCGGGGTATTTCTGTTATGCCGCAACGACAGCAACTACATTATAACAACCGGAAACGTGCTGCAAAAAAGCAAAGAGTCTGTTATTTCAGAAATCTTAGACCGCATCAACGTTTTGGATAAAGAGGGGCTGAAGGAATTGTACAAACAGCAAATAAAAGAAGGCAAGCTGTCGGACAAAGGCGGAGCCGGATTAGGATTCATCGATATTGCCAAGAAGACTGGTAATCCGCTGAATTACAAATTCATACCTATCACTGACGATTTTTCATTCTTTATGATATCATCAACTATTTCTAGAACTCAAAATTTCGAATAAACATAATTCTTATTTACTATGGAGGTTATTAAAATTGTTGGAACAGACGACACCCCGAGTGTAACTTTAGATGTTGCAAATGAGATATTTGAAATCTCTGGGCGCTCATTGCCTGAAGATGTTGCAGTATTCTACGAACCAATTCTCGATTGGATTGACCGCTACTCGGAAGAAGCAACCGGTAAAACCATATTCAATTTCAAATTGGTTTACTTCAACACCGCCTCGTCGAAAATGATTCTCGACATCCTTCTGAAACTGGAAGAGATGCACGAAGCCGGAAAAGATGTGCTCATCAGATGGCACTATCCTGAGGATGACGAAGACATGGAAGAGGCAGGCGAAGAATACGCTGACATTGTTGATGTTCCGTTCGAACAGATAAGCTATTCGCTGGATTAATCAGAAAATCAGCAAGAAAACACTACTGTAGATGAGTGAAGAGATTCTAAAAGCCTTAATGCAACTGTTTGCGATTATCGCAAAACAGGACGGGGGCGTAAAAGACAGCGAGATTGATTTTGTTGAGAACTTCCTGACTTCGCAACTTAGTTCCGATTTCGTGGAGGAATATCTCGCATTGTTTTACAAACATGTCGGCATTACAGACCGCAATTCTCTGCATGACCATTCGGACGAGGAAGTCAAACTGACTTCGGTAAAGGACTCTGTTAAGATTCTTGGCATCTGCAAGAAAATCAACAAGACACTGACACAACAACAGAAAGTTGTCGTATTGGTGCGCTTGTTTGAGTTGGTGGCAGCCGACAAACAGTTCACCGACCAGCGCATGGCCATCATCAACACAGCCGCAGAGGTGTTCAACATCTCGGCTGAAGAGTTCAAGAGCACCGAGACATTCGTTGTCAAAGAGACGGTTGAGGAGCTTGACAATCCGAGCATCCTTGTCATCAACGACCACGAGACCAACCTCGAACAAGCCAAGCACATTCAGATTGAAGACCTCGACAAAGAGCTCATCATCCTACAGATAAAGAGTGTTGACCTTTACTTCACAAAGTACCTCGGCTCGCACGAGTTGGTGCTGAACGGACTGCCAATAAAGAGCAACAAAATCTACTTGTTCGCCAACGGTAGCGCCGTCCGTTTCCCGAAAGGCAAGCCGGTGTACTACAGCGATGTTGTGTCGAAATACCTGTCGGACATTACATCGGCAAAAATCACATACAACGTCAACGACCTTGAGTTCAAATTCAAAAACGGAAGCATCGGCTTGCGCAACATCAACATGTCGGAAGAGCAAGGCAAGCTGGTGGGCATTATGGGAGCCAGCGGCGCCGGCAAGACAACTTTGCTGAACGTTCTGACCGGCAACGAGTGTCCGTCGCAAGGCGAGGTGCTGATAAACGGCATCAACCTTCACACCGAGAAAGACAAGATGGAAGGTGTGATTGGCTACATTCCGCAAGACGACCTTTTGATAGAGGAACTGACTGTGTATCAAAACCTTTACTTCAACGCCAAGTTGTGTTTCAAAAACATGACCGACGAGGAGATAAAGGAACGCTGCGAGAAGACTCTCGCAAACCTTGGCCTACTCGACCGCAAGGACCTGAAAGTAGGCTCTCCGCTGCACAAAACCATCAGCGGCGGTCAGCGCAAACGACTTAACATTGCGCTGGAACTTATCCGCGAACCGCCAATCCTGTTTGTCGATGAGCCGACATCGGGTTTGTCGTCGCGTGACTCTGAAAACGTGATGGACTTGCTCCGCGAGCTTGCAATGAAAGGCAAACTCGTGTTTGTGGTTATCCACCAGCCGTCGTCGGAAATCTACAAGATGTTCGATAAGATGGTTATTCTGGATACTGGCGGATACCTTATATATTATGGTAACCCGGTTGACGCCGTTTCGTACTTCAAGAAGATTGACGGACAGCTGAACGCCGACATGGGTGAATGCCCCACTTGCGGTAACGTCAATCCGGAGCTGATATTCAACATTATCGACGCGCAGGTTGTCGATGAGTTTGGTAAATACACCAACAAGCGTAAGATAACCCCGCCCGAATGGGAGAAGAAACGCGAGCTGAGCATTATAACTCAGGTAAGCCCCGATTTCTTGGACAAATACGCTGAGGAACAGACAAAAATCGCCAAAAGCGACGACGACCCGCAGGAGAAAGCGCGCGAGCTTGAAAAGCTGGAAGTAAAATTCCACAAGAAATACAAAGAGTGCATCGACAAGACTAAAAGTCCTGACTTGCACGAGACACCGCCAAAATCGTTGGATATTCCGGGTTGGTTCCAACAGGCCGCCATTTATTTCCGCCGCGATTTCCTCGCCAAAATCAGCAACACACAATATATAGTATTGAACTTGCTTGAGGCGCCGATATTAGGTTTGATTCTTTCGTTCCTAATCAGATATATTGCCGACCCGAACTCGAAAGTCTACATCTTCCGCGAGAACGCCAACATCCCGATTTACATTTTCATGAGCTTGATTGTGGCAATGTTCCTCGGTCTGATGTGCAGCGGCGAAGAGATTTTTAAAGACCAGAAGATTCTAAAGCGCGAAAAGTTCCTCAACTTGAGCCGCTCGACATATTTGGTATCAAAAATCACCATTCTGTTCATCCTATCGGCCATACAGTCGCTGTTGTTTGTGGCTGTTGCCAACCTGATTTTGGGTGTCAAAGGATTGTGGTTCGAATACTGGTGGGCGATGTTCACCATAGCCACCTTCTCGAATATGGTCGGCCTGAACCTGTCGTCGGCATTCAACTCGGCGGTAACCATTTACATTATGATTCCGTTGGTTATGATTCCGCAGATGGCCTTGGGCGGTGCCATGTTCAGCTTCGACAAACTGAACCGCGCCATAGGCAGCATCGAAGGTGTTCCGCCTGTCTGCGAATTTATAGCGACACGCTGGGTTTACGAAGGATTGATTGTGCGCCAGTTCAAAGACAACAAGTTTGAGAAAAACTTCTACGACCTCGAGCAAGCCATTTACGAGGCCGATTTCAAAAACGTTTACTACTTGCCCCAGTTAAAAGACCGTGTTGACTATTGTTCGTCAGTGGATATCAAGGAGTTGCAGGATAAGAACGACATTGAAGATTACAAATGGAAAATGGCTTTGCTGAAGAACGAGCTTTCGAAAGAGATGAAGCGCGTTCCGGGCATCGAGTTCAACTATCTTGACGAGCTTACGGTTGACAAATTCTCGCCTAACATCGGCATGGAAACCAAAGAGTATATAAGCAAACTCGACAGATACTATACCGAATTGTCGACCAACGCAAGCACCCGCAAAGAGGCCATCATCAACTATTGGGACAGCAAGAGCGACGGCTCGTACCAACGGTTCCGCCAGGAGTATCACAACGAAGCCATAACAGACATTGTCCGCAACATCTACGAGAAGAACAAGATAAAATCGTACAAGGACCATCTGATTCAACAGGTAGACCCGATATTTGAGAAACCTTGGGTTAGAAACATCTTCGACTACCGCGCGCAATTCTTTGCTCCGTCGAAGCATTTCCTCGGCCACACATTCGACACTTTCTGGTTCAATATGTGGGTTGTATGGCTGATGACAGCGTTCTTTTACATAGCACTGTATTACGATTGGTTGAAGCGTTTTATGGATTTATTCCAGAAATAACACAAAACTTATAATTGAATAGCAAAAAAGATTATTTTTATCGCACAAAAAAAACGTTTGTTCATGAATAGAAAAATCACAACTCTGTTGTCAATCTTAATAGCTGGAAGCTCTCTATTAATGATTGATTGTAGCGGAAACGGAAGCAAAAAAGCTGACGATATGTCAATTCCTGATTCGATTTTCGAAAACAAGCCATTGCTTATTTCAAAAGAGGCAATGAACGATATCATCGACAACATATCGTCGCCGGTGGAGATGGCCGCACTGATAAAATCGGCCGGCGCACCGTTCAACCAGAAGTATTTGGCGCAGACAAACCGCGTTGACAACCTCAACACCAACTTCAAACAAGCTTTGAACCTTGGCGTTTACGGTTGCGACCTTGGTTATCTGAACATGTACGAGAAAACAGGCTCGATTATGGTGAGCATGACAGCCATAAAGAAACTTGCCGACGAGCTGCGCATTGGTCAGTTCTTCGATTTCAACACCATTAAACGTCTGGCTACAAACAACGAGAACCTTGACTCGCTGATGTACATATCGGTAGCAAGCTTCAACAACATGGACGAGTTCCTGCGCGAGAGCAACCGCAGCAACATCAGCGCCTTGCTTGTAACAGGCATGTGGATTGAAGGTATGTATCTTGCCTGCCAAGTTGTTAAAGAGAATCCGGAGCGCACCGTTATTGAGCGTATCGGTGACTCGAAGATGGTGCTTAACAGCTTGATTCTTATCTTGAGAAACTACAAGAGCGACCCCGCTTTCGCAAATCTTGTAAAAGAGATTGAGAAGATTAAGAAAGAGTACGAGGCCGTATCGGTTAGATACGAAGCCGGCGAGCCCGAGGCTAAAGAGGTTGACGGCATGCTTATCATCATTCAGAATGACAAACAGATAGTAGATATTTCTGACGAGACCTTGGCTAACATTACCGTTGCCATTGAGAATGCCCGTAACATGATAATCAATTTGTAGTATGAAGAAATTAGTCAGCATAATATCCGTAATACTTTTGTCGCTTAGCTTCTACCACGCATCAGCGCAGTCTGACGACTTGGTGAACGTATGCGCCTTAGGTATCGGCAATGCCACCTATCTGAAAGATTTCAAGGTGAAACTTCCGGCAAGCGTGGCAAACGCCCCGTCGACCAAATTCAATGTGATTTTGAACAAAGGCACACTTTACAAATTCACTGTCTGCAACGCCGAAGGTTATGAAGGAAAGGCTGTTATAAAACTTACCGAAGGTCCCAACGTGCTGGGTACTAACCTTAAACCCGACGGTTCGTTCCAGGATGCTGTAGGTTTCCAATGCAACAAAACCGGAATGTATATCCTGACCTGCGGCTTTAAAGGAGGAAAAGAAGGCGCCGCGGTTGTGATTATGTCGTACATGAATAAATAATTTACAATTTTTCATAGTGTTGAAAGGATGTTTTTCGAAAGGAAGGCATCCTTTTTTAGTTACAAGTTACAAGTGATAAGTTACAAGGCATAAGGCATAAGGCATAAGTTACAAGGCATAAGTTTTATGGAGATTTACTGCAAATTGAATCCGGGTTTTGACTCCGACACCATACGGCACGCCATGGAGTATGCGGCGAAATGCCATATTGGCACCAACCACATCTACGACGGCCACCCTTACACCATACATCTGAAAATGGTGTACGACTTTGGCTGCCAATTTGCCTATCTTCTTAAAAAAGAAGAAATTGACACTGCGCTTGCCGCTTGCTGGACGCACGACACCATTGAAGACACGCGCCAGACCTACAACGACGTGAAAAAACAATGCGGCACCGACATTGCCGAGGTGGTTTACGCCTTGACAAACGAAAAAGGCCGCACCCGTGCCGAGCGCGCCAACGACAAATACTACCAAGGCATCCGCGACAACGAGTTGGCAACATTTGTTAAACTATGCGACCGCCTTGCCAACACCAGCTACTCCGCCACTCATAACCAAAAAATGATAGAAACCTACCGGCGCGAGATGCCACATTTCTGCCAAACAATCTACAACGCGCGGTTTGAGCCGATGTTTGAAGCATTAAGAAGATTGTAAGATAAATTTGTGTATATTTACATTGTGAACACAAATATCGAAATGTTATGAATGCACAATCTATAAAGCAAATAACATCGGAATATTTCAAAAAGCAACCAGTTATTAAGGCTTGGTTGTTTGGCTCTTACGCGCGGGGTGAAGAATCGCCCGACAGCGATGTTGATATACTATTTGTACCAGACAAAACCAAACATTTCAGTTTGTTCACATTAGGTGGCATGTATGAGGATTTGAAAGAATTGCTTGGGTGTGAGGTTGATTTAATAACAGAAGGAGGATTATTGTCGTTTGCACAAGATAGCGCCAATCGCGATAAAATATTAATATATGAGAGAAAATAGAAAGAATCCTCAACGACTGAAAGATATTTTAACAGCCATAGACAACATATATAATTATGTTGGCAATGATGAAATGGAAGCATTTGTAAACGACAAAATGCGTTATCATGCTGTTGTGTACAACATTATGATTATTGGAGAGGCTGCAAACATGTTGACTGCAGAATTTCAACAATCACACCCCGACACTCCTTGGCGCCAAATAACCGGAATGCGCAATTTTCTAATACATGGGTACCACCAAGTTGAAAGCGACATTGTATGGAAAGTTATTGAAGAAGATTTACGCATACTTCGCCCTCAAATAGAAAAATATCTGGAAGAAACTGAATAGCGGCATTTGCGGTTTTGTCACACACACCGACTCTCCCATTCTTTGTTAATTTTCAGCGGAAAAATTCCGTTTTTTTCTCACCTCTCCCCTATAGTCAAACCATATTTTGGCTATCTTGTGTAGTTATTTTTCGCACACACAAACACAACTATATTATCACTTAAACTAAACTTAAATTAAAATTTTACCAGTATGAAAATCAAACATTTACTTAAAAGGACATGCCTAAGCTTGGCGCTTTTGATTGGAGCGGGAACAAGTTATGCAACTGTTTATGAATACGATTTTGGTAAAACCACAACTGATTATTGGACCGTTGATAATAACGGAACCGCCATTTCCACTGGTACTAGTTCAAACCCTACAAATTCAGCAACTGGTTACTACTATATGCAAGATGGTTACAACGGTCATCATTTTACGGGAAATGGTGATTCCTACTACTTTAATTCGGGAGGATATTTTATGTTAGGAAAGAACACCGCGACATTAACACTTCCAACTTATGCAAATGAAAAAATTATAAATGTAACTATAAAAGCGTCAAGTTCCGTGTCAGCAAAAGTAACAGTAAATATATATTCTGAAACGAATGCCGCCTCAACCAATTTAACATGGACAACTAAAGGTGCTGATTACTCTTATGATATAGCAGAATCATATCAAACAACCGAATTGAAAATTCAAGTTACAAATGCTAATAACGCACAAATAACAAAAGTTACAGTAACAACTGCTTCTGTCATAGACAACCAAGCCCCAGATTTCATATCAAGCTATCCCTCAGTAACAAATATCAAAGCCACGAGCGTTGATTTGCTTGTAAAAGCCAATGAGACTTGCAAGACTTATTTTATGGCTGTTGCAGCTGGAGCTGATGCGCCAACTGTCAATGAAATAATTGCAAACGACAGCGTTTCATGTGCATCAAACACCGAAACCTCTGCCACAATCAGCGGTCTTACAAAAGCCACAGCATACGATATTTATGTGATTGCCAAAGACAATGCCGGCAACCAACAAGCCGCAGCAACTAAAATAGCAAACGTGTCAACAGAAAGCCGCGAGATATCATCGGTAACTACAGAATCAAAACTTTATACCGGTGAAAATGCTACAATTACTTGGACTTCAAATGGTATTGCTGCCGACGCCAATGTGAAAATCGAATTGCTTAGCAGCAATGCAAGTGTTGCACTTGCAGCCTCAACAGCTAACGATGGCAGCGAGACTGTCAATATTCCTGCTGCTACAGCATACGGAACTGATTATAAAATACGGGTATCGCTTGCTGATGCTTCTGATTTGTATGACGAAACAGATAATATATCAATTATTCCTACTATTACAATCAACAAACTTTTAATTGACACTGCTACAACTGGCACTAATAAAGGTAAATCAAATTATTTAGACCAAGTTGTAAGGGTTAAGGGATTGGTTACTGGCATTAAAGTTCAAAGCACAACCATGCGCAACTTTACCCTCCAAAATGGTGACGGAACATTTAATGCCGCCTACGCTTTCTATTGCGAAAAAGACGGGGACACAGATGTTGCAATTGGTGATAGTGTTTATGTTGAAGGTAAAATTGTATATTACGGCAAACTGTTAGAAATAGGTAATAGCAGTAACCACTCGAAAGCAAAAATCATAAACCATGATAATGACTTGCCAGAACCGTCAATTGTATCATTAAAAGACGCTCAAAGCAATGCATATATGAGTAGGATTGTGAAAATTGAGGGTGTAACATACGATGGAACTTTCTTAAGAAATGCAACCGACTCAATAAGAGTTAATTACAATTTAGTAAGCGGGAATTTAGCTTTTGCAAAAGGTAGAAAATATGACGTTACAGGTGGTATAGGGTTTAACAATGCAAGCGGCAAAGTGGGATATCAATTGTTACCACGTTCGTTTGACACCACAGCTGTAAAATACAAAGGAAAAGACCGTGAATATCTAATAAGCGACATCTACCTCTACAACAACGACACAACTTTGTCCGTACTTAAAATAAATGGGCGGGACGTTAAATCAGATGCAAAAGCTGTGAAGGTAATAGATTTCAGCAACTGCAAAGGCATTGTTGTCCAAACAAAAGATGCAAAAGCAAGTGTCAGCGTTAAGGTGAATGGAACAGTGGTTGCCGCAGCCGACTTGGCCGCCAAAACACTTGCCGAGAACGACGTTGTTACAATAATAGTAACAGCCGAAGACGGCACCATTGGAACTCGCAACATAAATATTCAGAAAGACAACCGCACATTCCACTTTGCAGACCTTTCGACTACCACTTTCAGTACAGGCAGCACCATAGCTTTGAGCTGGACACAGCAAAACGTTGATAGTCTCGATTTGTATTTCAACGACGTGAAGCTAAACGGCAAACAGCTTACTTCTGAAACATCGTTCAGCTACACAGTGCCCAATGGTGTTTACGGAACAGGTAGCATTGAAGCTATTGATTGCGAAGACAAATTATCTATAGGCAGCATTGTCGTAACCATAAACGACACTCAAGCTCCAGCGGCTTTGAGACTCGCACCCGCAAATGCAGCAACCAATGTTGCGACAAATGTCAATCTGACTATCAGCTTTGACGAGGCGGTTAAAGTTGCCAATGGCGCAATGCTGAAAGCCAACACAGCCGAAGCCAAAATTGTTGTCATAAACGACACCGCCGTTAAGGCGTACTTCGAGAATTTGGATTATGCAACCGAATACACCGTAACACTTTCCGACGGCGCCATTACCGATGCCACGGGCAACACTCCAGCACTGAATTGGAAATTCACAACTAAAGCACAACCCGTTCCTGAATTGTTCTTCAGCGAGTATGCTACAGGTTCGAGCAACAACAAGTATTTGGAAATATACAATCCGACAGAATACGTTGTTGATTTAAGCAATTATCTCATTAGTGTAGGCACATGGAGCGGAAGTGGAAATAAAAGAAAAATGACCTCAACAACCTTTAATTTAATAGGTGTTTTAGCTCCAAAAGAAGTTTTTATCATAATGAACTCCAGCGCAGCTGACTCTCTTAAGGTTCATGCTGACACAATCACAACTAGTAATGTTGCTAACTTTAATGGTGATGACGCTTTAAGACTATATAAAGTGATTGACGGAGACACATCTCTTATTGATGTGTTTGGAACGTATGGAATTGACCCTGTTACAACTTTTGATGTTGCTGGTATTAAAAATGCGGCAGTAAAACACACTCTCATTCGCAAGTCAGACATTGTTTGCGGTTCTACCGATTGGGCTGAGCAAGCCGGAACCGACTCGCTCGACAGCCAATGGATTGTAAAAGAATGCAACGATTTCAGCGATATTGGCAGACATGGCATGTCATTAAAAATTACAAATGCCGAAAATGCAGCGAATATTGATTATAAGAATCATACCATAACAATTGAAGCTGTTTACGGCACCGATTTAACTTCCATCTTACCGCAGTTATCACTGCCGCATGGCACAACGGCGACAATCAACGGCATGGCGGTAACCGAAAACGCAACATTCAATTTCAGCCAGCCGGCTATTCTTCTCATAACCTCAGAAGACGGTACCACAACCAAATGGACAATAACCATAACCGTTGCGGCACTGCCATCGACAGCGGCCGAGATTCGCACATTCAGCTTTGCCAATGCCAAGCCGCTGAGCATCAACATCGACACAGCCGCGGCCACCGTCAGTGCGCTCTTTGATTACGGAGCCGACATCTCCGCACTGACACCAGTGTTCACCATATCGGCTGCCGCTTCGGTTTCAGAGACAACACTGACAATAGACAGCTTGCAGCAATACACCTCGGTTGAACCTATCAACTTCAGCACTCCTTGGACCATAAAAGTACAGGCTCAAGACAAGAATGTTTCTAAAGTTTGGACCATCAGCGCAAGCACACTGCAGCCTGAGGCTCTGACAATCTATCAGATACAATACACTGACAAAGATGCGAGTGCGTATGTCGGCAAATTTGTTTCGACCATAGGTGTTATAACCTCAATCAACGGCAAAGAGATATACATTCAGGACAGCGCAAGCGCATGGAACGGAGTACTTGTTTACGATGCGAAGGAGGTTGCCAAAGACGCCAAAGCTGGTGACAAGGTTAAAGTTATCGGAAATGTAACCGAATACAGCACGATAACCGAAATTGAGCTTGCGGCCATCGAGGTTTTGAGCTCAGGCAACAGCGTTGAGCCGATAGTTATGACTATCGAAGACTCTGAGACGGAGGCTTACGAAGCTGTGCTTGTCACCTTCAAGAATGTTACTTGCAAGCGCATCGAACAAAAGAACGATTACAACAATTACATTATTGAAGACGCCACCGACACGCTGACTGTCTATAACAAGTACAAATTAGACATTCAAATGATTGTCGATTCGGTTTACGATGTAACCGGCATTATGCACTACTACCCTGCCGGCAAAGTTTTCGAGATTATTCCGCGCTCAACAGACGATATTGTCAAGGTTGAGAAAGAAAACAACGGCGGAAACGGAAATGGCGGCAACAATAATCCGAACGCCATAAGCGACGCTGCGGCAAACATCAGCATATACGCCTACAACCGCACCATTGTGGTTGAGAACGCCAATGCCGACATTGCCGTATTCGACATCAACGGCCGGATGGTTGCCAAACGCACAGCTAACAACAGCCGCATCGAGTTGCAACTGCCAAAGAGCGGACTGTTCATTGTGAAGGTTGGCTCGACAAGCCGGAAAGTTGTTCTGAAATAGACAGATAACGAGCACTGAAAAAGCCGCAGTTCAACATTGAGCTGCGGCTTTTTTTGTGGCAGGGAAGGTTTAAAGGTAAGATGTTTAGAGATTAATGATTAAAGATTAATGTGTAAAGAAGGCAAAAGACATAAGGCAAAAGTAGGGACGCGCTGCGTGAGTCAGTAATCTAATATATCCTTCAATCCTTCAATTAATGGCAAAAACAACTAGCGCGATGTGAGTCTTGCCCGCACCGCGCTTGTTAGTTTTATGGTTTGATGTCGAATCTTACAATCCAAGATGTTGTTTCACTGCCGCTTCAATCATTTCACCACGAAGGTCACGCGCAAGAATGGTGCCGTCGGGACCGAAAAGAATGATGTGCGGGATGCCCATGATACCGTAAACTTCGGCGCCAGAAGTGTTTTGCTCACCCATAATCTGAGGATAGTTGATTCCCAACTCCTCAATGGCACGTTTGGTGTCATCCACCCTGTCGCTCACAGTAACACCCAAAACGTTGAAATTCTTATTTTTATACTTATTGTAAACGTTGATTAGATTTGGAATCTCCTGACGGCACGGACCGCACCAGCTTGCCCAAAAATCGACCAGCACATATTGTCCTTTGCCCACAAAATCAGACAGTTTCTGTGTCTTTCCGTCATTTTCAACTTCAAAATCAGCAAACATTGCGCCAACAGCTGTAGCTTTTTGTTTTTCGGCTGCTTCAGCCTGGCGTTTTGCATATTCGGCTTCTTCTTCCAATAATCTGTTGATATAATTCTTGAACATGCCGTTTCTGACTTCCGGTGTTGCAATCGAGTCAAACAAAACGCTATTCGAAACAAAGCCCCTCGTTGATGCATAAATGATTGCGCCTTCCTCGTTGCTATGCTGCTTTGTATAACTAATGAGATTTTCCAACGCCGAGTCTCTAACTGCAAGATACTGTTTGTAAAGTTCCTGGTCTAGAGTTTCCTGGCTTTGAAGCTGGTTGCCCAACTCGTTGAGACGCGCCGTGCTTTGGTCGAAAAACTTATCGAACTGGTTCAGCGACTTGTAAAAATCACTGCCGTCGATGTCGAAATATCCGTTATGCACGGTCACTTTGGCTGTCCCGCCCGGCACCAAGTATAAATGCACATACGATTGGCACGGAATGTTGCCCGGGAAAATAGCCTGAAGGTAAATGTTAGTCGGATAATCGATGTTACTCTCGAAATGAAATTTCTTGTCTTTCACAACTACCACAGCGGTTGGTGCCTCACGCATGTTGACCATGAAATCCTTGTCGCCAACGAACACGTTGTAAGCCGAATCGGTGATTGCCTCATCAACAAATCCTTCGATAACAAAAGTTTTTGATTTTTGGGTGCACGATGCCAACAACCCGGCCGACAACGCACCACACATCAGATAATTAAAAAGTTTGTTCATATTAAAATGTTTAAGTTGTTTAACAATGAACAAACATAAAAATATATGACGGGAAAAGCAAAAAAACATATACTCTTTCCGTCGATGCCGAAGGTTGTGTAATGAGTAAAGTGTAAATAATTGTGTAAAAAGTAATGAATAAGCGGATTAAGATTCTATATCAGATACTCTTCAATCCTTCAATTATTCAATCCATCAATCTTTACACATTAAAGCGGAAGTGCATGATGTCGCCGTCCTCGGGTTCGTAGTCCTTGCCTTCGATGCCGATTTTGCCAGCGTCGCGGCAGGCCGATTCTGAGCCAAGCGTCACATAATCAGTGTATTTGATAACCTCAGCGCGGATAAAGCCCTTCTCGAAATCGGTGTGGATGATGCCGGCGCACTGCGGTGCTTTCATTCCAGCTTTGAACGTCCAGGCGCGAGTTTCGTCGGGTCCGGTGGTGAAATATGTCTTGAGGTTCAGCAACTTGTAGGCGGCTTTGATGAGTTTTGCCACGCCCGGTTCCTCAAGGCCAAGGTCGCTCAGGAACATCTGGCGCTCGTCGTAACTCTCGAGTTCGGCAATGTCGGCCTCGATGGCTGCACCGATAATCAGCACGTCGGCATTCTCGCCCTTCACGGCCTCCATCACGCGCTGGGTGTAGGCGTTACCGGTTTTCACCGATGCCTCGTCGACGTTGCAGACGTAGAGCACCGGCTTGTCGGTGAGCAAGTTAAGGTCGGTGAGTAGCTCTTTCTTTGTGGCGGCATCAACCTCAACGGTACGTGCCGATTTGCCCTGCATAAGAGCCTCGCGGTATTGGGTGAGCAACTCAAGCTGTTTCTGTGCCTTCTTGTCGTTGCCCACTTTGGCAATCTTCTCAACCTTCTGGATTCGGCTCTCAACTGTCTCAAGGTCTTTGAGTTGCAGCTCTGTGTCGATAATCTCCTTGTCGGAAATCGGGTCAACCGGTGCGCCGCCCTCACGGACGATATTGTTGTTGTCGAAGCAACGCAGAACGTGGATTATGGCGTCGGTCTCGCGGATGTTGGCTAAGAACTTGTTGCCCAAGCCCTCGCCCTTGCTGGCGCCCTTCACCAGTCCGGCAATGTCAACAATCTCGATGGTTGTTGGGATGATGCGTTTCGGGTTGTCGATGGCCGCAAGTTTGTTCAGCCGCTCGTCGGGCACGGTGATGACGCCCAGGTTAGGCTCGATGGTGCAGAACGGAAAGTTGGCCGCTTGCGCCTTAGCGTTCGACAAACAGTTGAAAAGTGTTGATTTGCCCACATTTGGCAATCCTACAATACCGCATTGAAGTCCCATTTTGTATCGATTTTAAATTTGCCGCAAAAGTAGAAAAAAAGAGTAAAGTGTAATGGGTAAGGTGTAAAGTGAAAAAGGCATAAAAGAAAGGGCATGAACACAAATGTCCACACCCTTACTCTTACCCTTTATACTCTCTCAATACTTCACCCTCATCCCCAAATTATAGAACGCAAACGCCAGCTCGTCGGCATTTTCCTCAATCCATTTCGAGGTTGGTTTGCCGGCACCGTGACCGGCGTTGGTCTCGATGCGGATGAGCACCGGCGCCGTGCCTTGCTGATGCTCTTGTAGCGTGGCCGCAAACTTGAACGAGTGCGCCGGGACAACGCGGTCGTCGTGGTCGCCGGTGGTGACGAGTGTTGCCGGGTAGGCCTTGTCGGCGATGGTGTGCAGCGGCGAGTAGCCAATCAGATATTGGAACATTTCGGCGCTATCCTCGCTGGTGCCGTAGTCGGTTGCCCAGTGGCGGCCGATGGTGAATTTGTGATAACGAAGCATATCCATCACACCCACCGATGGCAGCGAAACACCGTATAAATCAGGACGTTGGTTGACAACCGCACCCACCAACAAGCCGCCGTTCGAGCCGCCTTGCAGCACAATGTTTCCGGCCTTGGTGTAGCCCTCGGCAATCATATATTCGGCCGCCGCAATGCAGTCGTCGAACACATTTTGTTTGTTCATCAGCGTTCCGGCGCGGTGCCAGTCCTCGCCATACTCGCCGCCGCCGCGAAGGTTCATCTGGCAATAGATACCGCCCTGCTCAAGCCATACAGCCTGCTGCGTGCCGAAGCTCGGCGTCAGCGTAATGTTGAAACCACCGTAGCCGTACATCCAAACCTTGTGGCTGCCGTCGAGCTTAATTCCCTCTTTATGAACGATGAACATCGGAATCCGCGAGCCGTCTTTGCTTGTGTAGAACACCTGTTTGGTCACGTAGCCGCTGCCGTCGAAATCGATGTCGGTCTGGCGGTAAAGTTCCGATTTATTGGTATTTACATCGTATTTATAGATGGTCGAAGGCGAAGTGAATGTTTCCATCGTGTAGAAGGTGATGTTGTCGTCCTTGTCGTCGTCGAAGCCGTATGCGGTGCCGATTTGCGGCAGCTCAACATCGTGTAGATACTCGCCCTTGAGCGAATAAACCTCGAAATGGCTCTGCGCGTCTTTGATGTACTCGGCAATCAACTTGCCTACTTTCACGCTCACCGATGCCAGCACATTTTCCTTCTCTGGAATCACTTCAGTCCAGTCTTTTTTGCCGAGTTTGGCCGGGTCGATAGCCAAAAGTCTGTATTTCGGTGCACCGAAGTCGGTCATAACCAACATCTTACCATCACAATTATCGACAACTAAAAAATTGTTGTCGAAATTCTCGACAATACGCTTCACCGGCCCGATGTTTTTCAAATCCTTGATATACAAAGCATTGCCCGATGTCGATTCCGAAACATAGATATAAAGCATTGTCTCATCATCGGAAACATCAGCCGAAAACATCCACTCGGGATGCTGCGGGTCTTCGTATATTAACTTGTCATTCGCCTGATTGTCACCAAGTTTGTGATAATAAATCTTGCTGTTGACATTCTCGCCTGTCAGTGCGTCGCCGCCCGTAGGCTCAGGGAAACGAGAGTAGAAGAAGCCGTCTTTGTACCACGCAATTCCCGAAAATTTCACCCATTGGATATGGTCGTCGAGCGTTTTGCCAGTAGCAATCTCTTTGACATACAGTTCGTTCCAGTCCGAACCCGCGCGAGCGATTCCATAGCCAAGATAGCGGCCGTCGTGCGACACCGAAACCGTCGAAAGTGCCACAGTGCCGTCGTCCGACAACTTGTTTGGGTCAAGCAACTCAATCTCTTTGCCGCCCAAAGTGTCGCTGTAGTACAGCACCGACTGGTTTTGCAACCCGTCTCTTTTGCTCCAGAAATAGTGTCCGTTTCGCTTACTCGGACTGGTGATTTTCTGATAATTATAAATCTGCTCAAGTCGGTTTTTCACCTGCTCGCGGAACGGGATTTTCTCTAAATAGCCGAAAGTCAGTTTGTTCTGTTCGGCAACCCATTGCGCCGTCTCGTCGGAATTGTCGTCCTCGAGCCAACGGTACGGGTCGGCCACTTGCTGCCCGAAGTAAACGTCAACAGTATCAACTTTTTTTGTCATCGGATAAGTGATTTTGTCGTTTTGGCAGCCTTGGGCCATCAGCACCAACAACGCTGCCGGAATAATAAGTTTGCGGTTCATATTTATTATTTTGCGATGCGAAAGTAGAAAGATAAGCTTTCAACTCAAAAAAACTTACAGCTTAAAACTTTAAAATCTGTATTTTTCGGCGCAATAAACAGTTATGCAACAGACCGTCAATCTATACGCCAACCACAAGCCCTCCGACTGGCTGCCGACATCGGTGAAAGAGATGGCTGCGCGCGGCTGGGACCAGCCCGATGTGGTGCTTTTCAGCGGCGACACATGGATTTCAACCGCCGAACTCAAGGCCGGCACATATCTTGTCCGTTGCGGAACACAAGTGAGGACACTTGCTAAAATAATCGAGTATAGTAAACTGTTAAATTTAGTATAGTTAAATTTATCATTAGAGAACCATACAACCATGTTTACCAATCACGTAGAATACGACGAACCCGATGACGGCGATAAAATATTAGGTTGCACATACTTGATTTTCGGCATTCCGGGAGCAATTATGCTCATAATTATGCTGTGCCTTGTTCCGGGGAAAGTGAAATATTTCAAGAGTGCCAAACGAATAATGGCTGAAGCCGTTTCGTACGGTCCGTTATGGGACTCCGACTATTTTAAGGGTAACACTTTCGTCTATAAAGACGAAAACGATTCCACCAGACATTTTTCACTGGTGGAGGAACCATACGTCTATCGTATAGGAAGAAAATACGAATTCTTCATCACAGACAACGAGCCCTACACTGCCCAGACGCGCTCCTCGCTGATTTTCCCGATAGTTTTTTTTGCACTGATGGGCGGAACATTTGCGGGCATTGGCTTTATCCCGTTCTTGTATCGGGCACGTAACCGGCGACAGAACCGACGCTATTTCAGCGAATTTCCGCGGATTATGATTCTCGAGAGCCATGCCGACCCCGTCACTGCGGTAATCACCCGAATAAAAAAGAACGATTTGCCGCGGTCGAGTATGTTCTATCCAAAGTGGAAATCGTACTACACGCTGGAATGTGCCATGCCCGACCATAGCCGCACGTTCGAGAGCCGCCCCTTCTGGCTCGACCCCGAAGGCATCTTCGGTGTGGGCGACGAGGTTGCTGTGGTTATCGACAAATCGAAACCGGAGAGCTACATTGTTGATGTCACCGGTCTTTTTAATCATAAAGCGGAAGGAGGCGATTATGGACTTTCTGAATAGTTTCATTGATTACTATCGCGATGCGTTCACCTACGGCAACTTGGCTGTACAGTTTGGCTTGTTTCTGGTTTTTATCGGCTTTCTATTTGAATTAAAACTGCTTGGAATAGGTTCGGTAAAGGTCTATGCCGAGTTGTTCAACGTCAAGGACGCCGAAATTCGCGGAGGCGGATACGGCTTTGAAGGCAGCACATACTATTCTACAATTCGCACCTATATGCCCGGAATAAAAACCCCGCTGTACCGCTACAAATACAAGGGAAAACTGTATGTGAGCACGCCCAAACTAATATCGAACCGTGCAAGCTACCATCCGATGCCCGGGCCTTGTTATATCTATATCAACCGAAGAAATCCGAAGCGCATCTATTCGCCCGAACTCAAAGGTGTGTTTCATATTATTTCCGGTATGGGATTGGCCACTATGCTGCTGCCGTTTATTTTAAACGCATGATAATATTATAGCTATTTATTTAGTCGACAAACAATTATGCAACAGTCCGTAAATCTATACGACAACCACAAGCCCACCGACTGGCTTCCGACATCGGTGAAAGAGATGGCTGCGTGCGGCTGGGACCAGCCCGATGTGGTGCTGTTCAGCGGCGACGCCTACGTTGACCACCCGTCGTTTGGGGCGGCTGTGATTGGGCGCGTGCTCGAATCGCAGGGGTTGAAAGTGGCCATTGTGCCGCAGCCCAACTGGCG
>JAFZKK010000086.1 GCA_017551905.1 Salinivirgaceae bacterium | reverse complement strand
TTGCTCGACCTTTGGTTGATTTCCAATATGATATATTATCGAGCCAATGGGTTTTTCTTGGATATTGACACAATTGCAATGGCTGGCAATATGGATGGTTTCTGGAATTCTGTTTGGACGTATATTAACTGGACTGTGTATGCTGTGCCTTTTACGACAGTTTTATTATGCGTTTATTGTATTTTCTCTTCTAAAATATCCTGCGTTAATAGAGCCAGTAAATCGTGGCGTGTTTTTGCAATTGCTATGGTTGTTGTTGCTGTATTAGGATTATATAATTGGTTTTGGGGGGCAAAAAACACAAAAGAGACAGCGCCAGGAGCCAATGATGGTTGGAAATATAATTTTATAACCGCAGTTGAGGCAACCGCAAGTGGTAATACAATGTATTTTGCCACAAATCAGTGGATTGAGAGTCAAAGTTGCATGCATTTTTTTCCTGCCATGTTGTATTATTATCTTTATCAAAGATACTATCATGGCAACAATGATATATCAATAAACGAAATCGATGCGGTTGAGATAGGGAGATTTATACAAGAACGACAAAATATAGTTCCTTCAGGAAACATGGTTCTTATTATCGGAGAAAGCTTTGAAAGCTGGGCAATTGATTTGAATGATGAACACGGTAATAAGATTATGCCTAATTTGTCAAGGCTTTCTGCTCAAAATAATGTATTGTATTGTGATAAAATAAAATCGCAAGTGATGCGAGGCTCGTCTGGTGATGGCCAGATGATAATAAATACAGGTTTATTGCCATTGGCATCAGGAGCGGCTTGCATGGCTTATGATGAAAATGAATATCCTAATTTTGCTGAGTTATTTCCGTTCAGTTTTGTTATCAATCCATGCTCAAATGTGTGGAATCAAGGGAAAATGACAGAAAGATATGGATATAAAAAACAAATACAGAATAGCTCTTATTCTCGCAGTGTTGGTGATTCTGTCGCACTTGAATTGGCAGTAAATACATTGGATACATGCCACCGACCGTTTTGTATGCAAATTATCACTGTAACGACACACGTGCCGTTTGATTGTGGCGGACGTGCCAATATGAGTTTTGCAGATGAAATGCCTGACAATTTGCGTAATTACCTGAATTGTATGCATTATGCTGACAGTTGCATCGGTTTGTTTTTGGCAAAGTTAGAGAATGATTCGCTTATGGATAATACAACCATCGTCATCACCGGTGACCATACCATTTTCAAAAAATCTCTACTTGATGAATATCAATCCTTTGCCGAAAAATATGATTTTCCATTGCCAAAGGATATGTCTTATTGCCCGTTGATTATTTATTCTTCGCAGATAAAAAATAACATAAGAATCGAAGACGAGTGTTATCAAATGGATATATATCCTACCATTACCGCTTTAATTGGAAAGGAAAGTTATGCTTTCAAGGGTTTTGGTGTGAATTTGCTCGATAGCACATTGCGTAGTAACAGACCTGTAACAGAGGGGAATGCGTACGAACTATCAGAAAAAATAATACGAAGTGACTTTTTCAAAGATAGATATACAAGGACTAATGAAACAACGTATTAAAAATCTCGACACCTTCCGTGCCATAGCCGCAATTGTGGTGATGATAGGGCATATAGAATTGTTCCGCCAAAACAATTTCGGGACAAGTTTGTTCAATTATGTGCCAAGCGGACATACGGCAGTAATGATGTTCTTTGTTATTTCAGGTTTCCTAATATCGTTTTTGTTGACAAAGGAGAAGCAAAAGTTCGGAACTATTTCGGTAAAAGACTTTTATGGGAGGCGCGTTTTACGGATTTTTCCGTTATACTATTTGGTATTGGTAATGTCGTCGTTGTTTTTCAAAGCAATGCCCGAAGGCCGTGTTATCGCATTTGCCGCCACGTTGTTGCCAAATGTATCACACGCAATTGGGTGCGGATGGAGTGTGAGCCCGCAAATATGGTCAATCGGTGTTGAGAACTTGTTTTACATAGTGTTCCCATTGCTTGTCCTTTTTACACCAACCAAACGGATGATACCAGTGTTGTCTGTCTTAATTATTGGTTTGGCTCTGTTGCCGCACACTATCGACTATATGAATATCAGAACTTTACAAAGCGAATCCTTGGCACATTTCAATCAGAAATTTTTCTACTGCAATAAGTTCGATTCCATTGCCATTGGCTGTTTGGTTGGTTTTGCATACGCTTGTGGACACAAAATGATAAATATACTTTATAACAAGTGGCTGTTTTTTGCGTGTGCGCTGTTATCCGTAATTTTGTGGTTTGGAAACATTGGAACCAAGCATTTCAACGATGAACTGATGTCGGTCTTGTTTGCTGTGGTGATACTGAATGTCTGCACAAACGAGCGTATGAACATTTGCTTCGAGAATAGCCTTTCGAAGTTCCTCGGTCGGATTTCGTACGGCATATATATGTACCACTGGATAATTCTGCTGTTGGCATTTAAGCTTTTGCCGTTTACCGATTCCGCATTTTCCACGTTTTGTTTGTATGGATTTGTGATTGTGGTCACGGTTCTTGTCGCTTGGCTGTCATTCGAAACGTACGAGAAGTTTTTCCTGAATTTGAAAAAGAGGTTTGAAAGGTGATAGCTATGCGTATCCTACACATAATTCCACGATTACGCAAAGGCGTTATCTTACAGTTTGCGATAAAATGTTTTCAAAAAGGTTGTAATACTACAACCTTTTCGTATATTTGCAATGCTAGTTGATTTATTTGCACAGATATGAAATATCTTAATATCAAAAAGGCATTGGCTGCGTGGCAAGACTTGCAACCGCTTTCTGATAAGGACAGGGAGAGGCTTGGCCGTCGCTTCACTGTGGACTTCAACTACAACAGCAATCACATTGAGGGCAACACCCTGACGTATGGACAGACTGAAATATTGCTACTCTTTGGCAAGGTGATAGGCGAGGCCGATGTGCGCGATGTGCATGAGATGACTGCGAGCAATGTTGGTCTGCGAATGATGACCGAGGAAGCATTGGTTAAGGACACTCCATTGACTCAAAGTTTTATCAGAACACTGCACAAAACCCTTTTGCGAGAGGACTACACCGTCTATCGAGAGCTTCCTGGGGGGCTGCAGACCAGTTATGTAATCCACGCGGGGCAGTATAAAACTCGCCCCAACAGTGTTATCACCCGCTATGGCGACCGTTTCGAGTATGCTTCGCCCGAGGAGACGCCAAGTCTGATGACCGACCTTGTCGATTGGTATAATGCGGCGGAGAAAGAAGGCAGACTCTCGCCTGTTGAATTGGCCGCATTGTTTCACTATCGGTATATCCGCATTCACCCATTTGAGGATGGCAACGGGCGTATTGCCCGCCTGATGGTGAATTATATACTGACTCGTCACGATTATCCTATGATAGTAGTCCGCAGTCGTAACAAAAGCGAGTATTTGGAAGCTCTTCACCAGTCGGATTTGGAAGTTGGCCCCGTGCCTGGCGATGGCGCTCGTGCCGACATTAAGGAGATACGCCCGTTTATGAAATATTTCAATGAGTTGGTGGCAACCGAGGTGTATAACGATGTGTTGTTTTTGACCGAACGTGACGAAAACGTGTGGTGGTACGACGGAGAGCGGATAACATTCCGCACGCCTAATTATACCAGGATTCTGAACGCTATGCGCACTCAACCGACACTGACTCTTGCCGATATGAAAGAGATTACGGGTATTAGCATTACGGCCATTCAGAAACTACTCGACCAGCTGATTCAAAAGAAGTACGTAGAGCGAGGCGAAAAAGATGGAAGTTGGAGAGTGTTTGTGACACAGTAAAACAACTATTATGCGTATCCTGCACATAATTCCCCGATTAAGAAAAGGCGGTGCCGAGCGGCTCTGTCTCGATATTTGCAATCAATTGCAGAAGTGCGATGGTGTGCAGGTGCGTCTGATAACTTTTTCTAATGACAATGCATATCCAACGCTTACCCAAAATATTGATTGGCAAGTTATTCCAGCAAGCATCCAATTGTCAGTAATGCATAAAAATGTTCTGAACGTTGACGCTCTGCAAAAAGCCATCGAAGATTTTGCGCCCGATGTCATTCACACGCATTTATTTGAGGCAGATATTGTTTCGCGTTCGTGCCATTATCCGCAAGCACGATGGTTTTCCCATTGCCACGACAATATGCGACAATTTCGAAACTTCGGCATTAAAACATTGTTCAACAAAGAGTTGCTGACGAATTTTTACGAAAAACGCTACCTGATGTCGCGCTACAAGGCGAACGGCGGCACAACTTTCGTGGCCATTTCGCACGACACGGAGGCGTATTTCCGTCAGACACAACCATATCGTGTTGCTTTACTGCCAAATGCCATTGATTATGAGAAATTTCACAACAACGAACCACGAGACGGGCATACAAAACTGAAACTGATAAATGTGGGTTCGTACCAAGACAAAAAAAATCAGCGTTTTTTGATTGATTTGGCAGCGGAACTGCAAACACAAGGTGCTGATTTTGAGTTGGATTTATTGGGTGACGGTGAAAATTACAACGCCATAGCAGAACTTATCAAAGACAAAAAATTGAGTGATAAGGTTTTCCAACGTGGGAACGTGGATAATGTTGAGGAATATCTTTGGAAATCTGACATTTATGTTCATTCCGCCTATTACGAGCCGCTTGGTTTGGTGCTTCTCGAAGCTATGGCCGCAGGCCTGCCCGTTGTCACTCTCGATGGCCGAGGCAACCGCGACTTGATTGTGCAAGGCAGCAACGGCTATATGCTTTATGAGCAAGACGCCAAACAGTTTGCCGACCGCATTCTTGAAATCTGGAATGATAAACGGAAGTATCAAGAAATGTCGGCTTTTGCACAGGAGTTTGCAAAACAGTACGATATTAAACCGTACGTTGACAGGTTGTTAGAGTTATACAATTCGATTTAAATTTCTAATATGGCAGGAAAAACCCTCATACTTCTCTGCGACAACTATCCGCTTTCGGCTCGCGAGTTTTTTATCGACGACGAGATGCGTGTGATTGCCCCGCAGTTCGAAAAGGTGATAATCTACACCGCCTCGACCGACACGGGCGAGCGCCTAAACCGCTTTGTGCCCGACAATGCCGAGGTTGTGCCGTTTTCGACGCAGAAACTCGAAGCGGGCAAACTGAAATCGATTTTCCGCATTTTTAGGCCGATGTTTTTGCGCGAATTGGCGTTTGCATTCCGCAAACTGCCTGTCCGATATTGGGTTAGCGCGTTCAAGATAATGTATGTCGATATCCACCGCGCCACAAATCTGAAAAACGACCTTCTTCGCCTTTATGCCGATTCGCATATCAATCTGAACGACAGTGTTTTTTATTCCTATTGGCACGATTACAAAGCGTTAGCATTGGCAATGCTTCGGTGCGAACGCGGCTGCGTTTGTGTAGCACGAGCGCACGGATGGGATAATTTTGCCAATCGCCATAATCCGCCATATCTACCATTTAAGCGGTTCATTCTGAGCAATTTGTCAAAAACAATTTCGATTTCGAAGGCGGGGAAAGAATACTTCGAATCGTATGTTGGCGGTTGCGGCGACAAGGTGGCGGTTTCGTTTCTTGGGAAAATCAACAACCGACAGCCATTGTTAGCGAAAAGCAGCGATGAGATTCTTATTTGCTCGTGTAGCAATCTGATTCCTGTAAAACAAGTTGATAGAATAATCGAAGTTCTTTCAATGTTAAAAAACAGCAATTTACACTGGGTACATTTCGGCGACGGACCATTACGCGCCGAGCTTGAGGCAATGGCTCAAAAAATGTTGTCCAATGTTAAATATGAATTTAAGGGGATTGTTCCGAACAGCGAGATTCTGGATTTCTATGCAAGCCGCTACGTCGATTTGTTCATAAACTTGAGTTCGTCCGAAGGCATACCCGTGAGCATTATGGAGGCGCTGTCGGCAGGCATTCCCGTTGTGGCAACCAATGTTGGCGGCACTGCCGAAGCCGTCAATAACCAAAACGGATTCTTGATTCCCGCCGATTTCAACTCTGCCGATGTTGCGCAGACAATTACTAACTATTTGAATCTTAACACGGCGCAACAGCAACAATACCGCAAAAATGCCTGCGATTTTTGGAAAGATAATTTTGAGGCGGAGAGAAATTATGGGAAGTTTGCGGAGATGCTGAAAGGTCTGAAAAGCGAGGAAAACTAAAAATGATATTTATAAATTTGTGTTGATGTTAGATATTTAAATTGAGAAAATGCATATAACATTAGTGGCAGGCGCAAGGCCGAATTTCATAAAAATCAGCCCGATAATCAACGCTATCAAAAAGAAACAATCGGAAGACGTTGATATTCAGTACAGTCTTGTGCACACGGGCCAACACTACGACCGTCTTATGAGCGGACTTTTTTTTGAGGAACTTGGCATTCCCGAACCCGATGTGAATCTTGGGGCCGGCAGCGGAACGCAAGCCGAACAGACGGCTTCAATAATGGTTGCTTTCGAAAAATATCTTGTTGCGCATCCAACTGATTTAGTGATTGCTGTCGGCGATGTAACATCGACTATGGCTTGCGCAATTGTCACAAAAAAACTTGGCATCAAACTGGCTCACGTTGAGGCTGGCATCCGCTCGTTTGATATGTCGATGCCCGAAGAAATCAACCGAATGGTTACCGACAGTATCACCGATTATTTCTTCATAACATCGGATTATGCAAAACAAAATTTGAAAGACGCAGGCGTGCCCGACGAAAGAATTTTCTTTGTCGGCAATGTAATGATTGACAGTTTGTTAAGCAATCAAGATAAATTGAAGAGACCTGCCGTTTTCGACAGTTTGCAACTGAACGAGAAAAAATACATTGTGCTGACACTTCATCGGCCGAACAATGTCGATGACGCTGGCAATCTGGTTGATATTCTGCAAACTATCGACAGCAACGTAAACGGCACGGCGGTGCTTTTCCCAATACACCCCCGCACCGAGCAGAAACTGAAGGGTTTGAACCTTCAGTTCAAAAACATCAAAACCATTCAACCGCTTGGTTATCTTGAGTTTATATATTGCGTAAAACATTCGTTGGCAGTAATAACCGATTCGGGCGGCATAACCGAAGAGACAACAATTCTGCACGTTCCGTGTATGACTTTGCGCGATAATACCGAGCGCCCCGAAACGTGCTCTATCGGCACAAACGAACTGATTGGAACCAATCCGCAGAACATTGTGCCGGCTCTAAAACGTTTGTTTTCAGGCGAATGGAAAACTGGCGGCATCCCCGAACTTTGGGACGGGCATACATCTGAAAGGATTATCGATATTCTGTTGAAAAATCAATAATATTCGGTGATTAATTATGAAGATATTGGTAATCACACAGCATATTTTTCCAATCCAAACACCGCGCTCTATCCGCAGCACCGAACTGATTAAAGAACTGGCGCGGCGCGGCCACCAACTCACGGTTTATGCTGTGCTTGGCGATTACGATTATCGGGATTTTGAGCGAGAATACAACCTGAAGGTGAAAACCATTCCAATTCGTTGGGAACTTGCACCTTACAACAGCGACGGCACTGGAAAAAGGAATCTTATAGATAAAGTTACCGGTCGGCTTTTCCGCAAATTCGAGTTTCCGCTAATGGAATTCTATTTCAGAATCCCCGACATCATAAAATCCGAAGAACCGTTCGACGCTCTGATTTCAATTGCCGCCCCTCACCATATTCATTGGGGTTGCGCCCGAGCTAAAATGAAGTATCCGCAACAGTTCCCGAAAGTCTGGATTGCCGATTGCGGCGACCCGTTTATGAAAAATGGCGCGTCGAAGGAACATTTGAAATGTTTTGCAAAGTATGAACGGCAGTTTTGCGGCGCGTGCGACTACATTACGGTGCCGATTGAGAACGCGAAAGACTCCTATTATCCCGAATATCGCAGCAAAATAAGAGTGATTCCGCAAGGCTTTGATTTTGACTTGAATGCTGTCGGACAAGTACCAGTGAAAAACGCCGTGCCGACATTCGCTTTTGCCGGAATGTTCTACGCCGACATTCGCAACCCGCGTTTGTTCCTTGAATATCTGTCGTCAATCGATAAAGATTTCCGTTTCGTTGTTTACACGCGGTTCGACAATCTTTTGGCGGATTTCAAGGATAGATTATGCGACAAACTGATTGTGAAAAAGCCTATTTCGCGCATCGAACTCATTCGCGAACTGCAACAAATGGACTTTCTTGTAAATATCAGCAACGCAAATAGCCCCAATCAGTTACCAAGCAAACTGATTGACTATGGTATAGCCGGCCGCCCCATTTTGGACATCAATCCACAGAATCCAGACAAACAACAGATTGACGATTTTCTTAATGGCGATTATTCAACGGCCTTGCTGATAGAAAACCTTCAGGATTACCACATTAGCAATGTTGCGGATAAGTTTGAGAGGTTGTTTTCGAAAGTTGCAGACGGATAAACTTAAATTCATCCCACAAAAAAAGCCGATTCACATCGGCTTCATTTTTTGCTCCCCTTCTTGGACTTGAACCAAGGACCCCCTGATTAACAGTCAGGTGCTCTAACCAACTGAGCTAAAGAGGAATTTTCCAACAATGTCGGGCAATCCCTTAATTGCGGGTGCAAAAATAGACGAGCGTTTCTAATTTGCAAAACTTTTTTTCAAAAAAATCGAGTGGCAATTTCCGAACAACATTTATGTTACGCAGGTGTTCATTTTTACCATTATCAGACACGCAAAATTGTATTATCTTGCCACGAAAATCATTTGTGATGCAATATATTGAAACTCAGTTGACTTTTAGTCCGGCAACACCAGATAATCGCGAGATTCTGACTGCGTTGCTTGCCGAAATCGGATACGATAGTTTTATGGAAACGCCAACGGGCTTGTCGGCGTACATACCGACGGCCATGTTCGACGAGGCTGCCACCGCCGCCGCTGTTGAGCCTGTTGCGGCAATATTCGAGAAAATAGATATTGAGAGCAAACCCGTGCCCGATGTTGACTGGAATGCCGAATGGGAAAAGAGTTTCACACCGATAACTGTTGCCGGCAAATGCCGCATCCGCGCGCCTTTTCACGATTATGATGCTAATTATCAGCTCGATGTTATCATTGAGCCGAAAATGGCTTTTGGCACGGGGCATCATGCCACCACCACGCTTATGATTCGACAACTGTTTGACATTCAGCTTGCTGGCAAGGCGGTGCTTGATATGGGTTGTGGAACGGGAGTGCTTGCCATTGCCGCTAAAAAGCTTGGCGCAGGCCGTGTCACGGCTATTGACATCGACCATTGGTCGGTTGAGAATGCCCGAGAGAACGCCGTGCGCAACAATGTTGAACTGACGGTTGTGGAAGGCGGAGTGGAGGCCATAAGCGGTACGTTCGATGTCATTTTGGCTAACATCAACCGCAACATTTTGCTCGACCAACTGCCAACATACAGCCGTTCGTTGACGACTGGCGGAACGCTGTGTCTGAGCGGATTCTACCAATCGGATGTCGCTATTCTGACGGAAAAGGCGCAGTCGCTGGGTTTGCAGCTGGCAGGGCAGATTCAGCAAGACGAGTGGGTGTCGCTGAAATTTGTAAAACAATAATTGCTGCTAATCAATAGGATAACAATTGTAAAAAACGATAAGATGAAAAAACTGATACTTCTAATTGTTGTGTGTTTAATGGCCGTGGCCAACTTGCAGGCACAAACAAAGGCCTTTACGCCTGAGCCTTACGCTTTTATGGACGAGCTGAAGGCGTTTTTCGCCAAGTCGGATGCCAACTACGACAGCGGAAAACTGCTGTTGAAAGAGTTTGCTCCATATTGGCACGGCGGTTCGTTTACAGAGGAACAACAACAGAAGATTTATCAGGTTGCAAACCAGATGCTTGCGAAAAAAGCCCGCAACTTTCCGCACATGTTCGACTACATCAACGCTTTGCTTGTGTTCTGCGAGGAGGGAGGCACGCAACAGCCAAACTTCACCGAGTGGTTCAATGGTCTGAATACTATCGTCTATGATAAATCGATGAAACTCAGCGATATAGATAAATATATTCTCAGTATCATCTATATGCTCCGCGACAAGGCCATTTACACATCGGGCAGCTTAAAGTGGATAAGTAGTAACAACCATTTTGAAATCAATAAGATAAACGATACAGTGTGCTACTATTTCAACAATCTTGATTTGAAGTGCATACAGCGCAAAGACAGTATCGTGATTTACAATACCAAAGGTATCTACAACCCTATTTCGAACGTCTGGAAGGGCGGTCAGGCCACCGTTTATTGGGACAAGGCCGGCATCTCGCGCGACACATCGTGGGCCGAAATCGACTCATACAAGATTCTGATGACGAAGGCATCGTACACCATTAAAGATGTGGTTTTCTATCATTTAGGCTATTTCGATTATCCGCTTATGGGCACGATAACCGACAAGGTGATGGAGACTACCAGCGCCAAAATTGTGTCGTATCCGCAGTTCCGTTCCGATGAGAAAACTTTCGACATCGAAAACCTTTTTGAGGACATTCACTACTACGGAGGTTTCACAATTATGGGCGACAAGATTGCCGGAACAGGAACAAGCGCATCGCCGGCCCGAATAACCGTCATGCGCGATGTCCAATACATCAACGAAAAAGGCGACACGGTGATTGAGAAACAGAAGTTCCTTGAGGCCTATTCGGAATATTTCGGCATTCGCAAGAAAGGCTTCACATCTACCGACGCTAAAATCAATTTCCGCATCGACCGCGACTCTATCTATCATCCGGGCCTGACGCTGAAATACTACGACGACCGCAAGGAGTTCAACCTGATTCGCGACAACAACCCGCAGAACATGTCGCGAAGCCCTTATTACGACTCGTATCACAATATGGAGATGGACTTTGGGCAACTTAGCTGGAAGATGAACGACACCAAAATCTACTTCACAAACATCATCGGCAGTAGCATCAGTACCGCCAAATTCGAATCGGAGAATTATTTCAGCGCCGAGCGTTACTACGAAGACCAGGGACTTGAGGACATTCACCCTTACATCCAGCTCCGCAACTATGTTAAGCGAACCGGCTTGGATGAGTTCTATGCCGAAGATTTTTCGAAATTCATTCATCAGGGTTTGGTGACAACCAAGCGGCTGCTTATCTCGCTCACCTACAAAGGAATAGTGGATTATGACTCGAAGACTGAGTATTGCCGCGTGAAGCCGAAACTCTACCGCTACCTCGACTGCATTGTTGACCGCATCGACTACGACCTGATTCACTTTGAGTCGCAGACGACATCGGGCGCGGTGAACGCCGTGCTTAACCTGTATAACATGGATTTGGCCATTCAGGGCGTGCCTGAGGTGAGCGTGAGTGAGCGCCAAAACGTAACTTTCTACCCGAGCAATCAGGAGATTCTGGTTAAGAAGGATTTGTGTTTCGATTTCGGTGGCACCATTGAAGCCGGTCTGTTCACTTTCTACGGTAGCAATTTCAAGTTCAACTACAACGATTTTATGGTTGAACTGAATAATGTCGACTCGCTGAATATCAAGGTGAAAGCCGGACTCGACGGTTACGGGCGCCAGATGTTGTCGCGAGTGCAGAGCACCATTGAGAACATCACCGGAAAGCTGAAAATTGATGAGCCCGACAACAAATCGGGACGCAAAAACCTGCTGCAGTACCCGATTTTCGCCAGCGAGAAAGACTCGTATGTCTATTACGACGCGCCGACAATCCAGGGCGGCAAATACACCCGCGACACCTTCTATTTTCAAGTCTATCCGTATGTTATCGACAGTTTGAACAGCTTCTCGACTGAGAGTATGGGCTTCGACGGCGAGCTGCACTCGGCCGACATCATTCCAGTTATCAAGCAAAAACTTGTTGTTCAAGAGGATAACTCACTCGGATTCCTTCAGGTATCGCCTCCCGAAGGCTATCCGGCCTATCGTGGCAAAGGCCGCTATTTCAGCATCTTGAAACTGAGCAACCAAGGATTCCGTGGAAACGGTCGTATCGACTATCTTGATTCGAAAATCGAATCGGAGGATTTCACATTCTTCCCCGACTCAACCAACGGCATAACAAAATCGATGACCATTGCCCAGAAGCCTGGTGCGCACACCGATGTCGCCGCCACGCGCGTCTATATGCACTGGGAGCCTTACAACGACAACATCGAATTTAAAGACCTTGGCCTGCCGATGCTTATGTACGGCGGACTTGTGGCTTTCAGCGGAAAGTTGAACTATTCGCCAAAGAATATCAACGGTCGCGGACAGGTTGATGTCTATGAGGCGACACTCAAATCGGAGCGCTTCGATTTTGGTATAACAAACTTCACAAGCAAGAACACATCGCTTACAATAAGGTCGTATCAACCTGAAAAACTGGCTATTTCAACCGAAAATCTTGAGGCCAATGTTGATATGTCGACCAAGATTGCCAACTTCAAGTCGAACACCGGCAACGGCCGCATCGATTTCCCCGACAACCTTTACGCAGCTTGGGTTGAGGGATTCTCGTGGAAAATGGTCGACAAGAAGATGCAGTTCACTTCGGCTAAAGCTACTCGAGCCTTCGCCAACGGCCAGTTGCGCACTGTTTCGCCTGTCGATAACGAAACGCCCAAAGGCTCGTTCTTCCTGTCGACTCACAAAGGTCAGGACTCACTCAACTGGATTTCGCCAGTGGCCGACTTCGACCTGAAAAACAATGTGTTATCGGCGCATAAAGTCAAAATTATCGATGTGGCTGACGCACGTATCACACCTGGCGACGGCGAGGTTACCATCCAGCCGATGGCCAAGATGCGCACACTCAACAACGCCAAGCTGACAGCCAACACCGAGACCAAATATCACAACTTCCAGAAGGTGGCTGTCGATGTTATGTCGCGCAAGCAGTACTACGGACACGGCGACTACACCTTCACCGAGAACGACGGAACGATTGAGTATATCAGCTTCGACCCGATAACGGTTGACTCTACAGGCCAGTCGTTCGGCAAGGGAAAAATCACTATGGAGGAGGATTTCAGCCTGTCGCCCGAGTTCAGCTATGTCGGCTTGGTTGAGATGCACGCCAACGACCCGTTGCTGCGTTACACTGGTTCGACCAAGATGCATCATGGTTGCCACCTGACCGAGAGCTGGATTAAGTTCGATGCCGAAGTGGACCCGAAAGATGTTTATATTCCGATTGACGACCAGCCGATGAGCCGCAGCGACGACTTCCTGATTTCGGGCGGTGTTATGGGCGTCGACACGGTTCACGTCTATCCGGCGTTCCTGTCGCCGCGTCGTTGGTACAGCAACGTGCCGGTAACGCCCGCCAAAGGCTATCTGCACTATAACAAGAAGCGTTGGGCTTACGAGATAGGCTCGAAAGAGAGACTTGAATATCCCGACAGCTTGGGTAATTATCTGTGCATCAATAAAAACGGCTGTACAATTAATTCTGACGGCGATATAAATCTGGTGGCCAATCTGGGCCGAATCGAAATAGTGAACAAGGGCACGACAAGCTACGACATCGATGCCGACAAGTATGTGCTCGACATGATTACGACCTTGAACTTCTACCTGCCGCCCGAGGCGCTGAAGCTTATCAGCGATACGCTTGCTGCCTTGAAACTCGGACCAGCAAGCTTGATGAGCAGCGTCTATACAAAGGGTGTGCGCGAGATTCTAGGCTCGGGTGACGCCAACAAGATGTTCAACGAGCAGAAGATTTTCGGAACACTGAAGGAGATTCCCGCACCGCTGAACACAACCGTGATGTTCTCGGAGCTGCACATGATGTGGAACAAACGCTCGCGTTGCTGGCAGAGCACCGGCGATTTGGGCATTGGCAACATGAACGGAATGCAGATAAACAAGAAGGTAAAGGGCGTGTTTGAGATTGAACGCAAGCGGAGCGGCGACGGACTGACGCTTTATCTTGAGGTGTTGCCCGACCTGTGGTACTTCTTCAGCTACAAGCGCGGATTTATGCAGGTGCTCAGCAGTGACAAGACTTTCAACGACATTATCCACAACATAAAGGGTAGCGACCGTCGTCTGCCAGCCAAGCGCGGCGAGGCATCGTATATGTTCATGCTGGCCGAGAAGAAGAAGCTGAACGACTTTATGAAACACTTGGAAGGCGTTGAGGTTGAGGAAGATGAGAATATAGATTTTGAGGAGGGCGATGAAGGCGAAAATGCCGAATCGGAAGGTTCGGAAGCTGAAACCGAATCAGAATCGGGAACTGAAACAGAGACGGAAAATGACAACAAAGAATAAACTCAAACGGATTGCCATAAAGATTGGCAGCAACGTGCTGGCACAAGCCGACGGCTCGCTCAACACGGCGCGTATCACAAATTTGGTGGAGCAGATTGCCGTTTTGCAAAAGGCTGGCACTGAGGTTGTTGTGGTGTCGTCGGGTGCGGTGGCGGCTGGGCGCGGCGAAGTGGCCGTGTCGAAGAAAACCGACCTTGTAGCCGCCAAACAGCTTTGGGCAGCTGTTGGACAGGTTAAACTGATGTCGCTCTATACGCAACTTTTTGGGAATCAAGGGCTGCAATGCGCTCAAGTTCTCACTACGAAAGAGAATTTCGGCGACCGCCGTCACTATCTGAATATGAAAAACTGCATCACAACGATGCTCGAAAACCATGTGATTCCGATTGTAAATGAGAATGATACTATATCGGTTACCGAGCTGATGTTCACCGACAACGACGAGCTGTCGGGGCTTATCGCCTCGATGATGAACTGCGACTCGTTGTTCATCCTCTCGAACATCGACGGAGTGTTCACTGGCGCCCCCGACCAGCCCGGCTCAAAGCTGATTCGCAAGATTGACACCGGCTTTGCATCGCTTCAGAAATACATTGCCCCGACAAAATCGGGGTTTGGGCGTGGCGGAATGCTCACCAAATGCTCCATTGCCGCCAAGATAGCCGGCGAGGGCATCAACGTGTTTATTGCCAACGGCACCCGCGACAACGTCCTGCTCGATATTGTTGAGGGACGATTGAAGGATTTCACTCACTTTATGCCGCACAGCAAGACCACCAGCGTTAAGAAGTGGTTGGCGCACTCGCAGTCGTTTGCCAAAGGTTTTGTGACGGTCAACCAAGGTGCAATGGAGGCGCTGACAGGCGACAAGGCCACCAGTCTTCTGTTTATCGGCATCACTGGCGTTGAGGGCGTGTTTGAGAAAGGCGACATTGTGGGCATCTACGGTCCCGATGGCCAGCAACTTGGCATTGGCCGCGCCATGTGCGACTCGCAAACAGTGGCGGAGTGTATGGGCAAAAAGCAAAGCCGCCCGTTTGTGCATTACGATTATTTGGTGCTGAATTAATCGGGACGGAACAATAACAAAAAGGCCGGAAACATTGCGCTTCCGGCCTTTGTTTTATATTCGGTTCGTTGAATTCGGTTATTCCTTCTTCATCAGTTGCTCAACCAATCGTTTCAACTCGTCAATCTGTTTCTGTTGGTTGTCGATTATTGCCTGTTGCTCTTTCATGGCTTCGATAAGAATTGGGGTGAATTTGGTATAATCAACAGATTTGTATCCATTAGCATCAGTTGACACCAATTCGGGCATTATTTCTTCCACTTCTTGAGCTATAACACCTAATTGTTTTTTGCTATCGTCAAAATCATAGCAAAGAGTTTCTTCGTCCTCTGGATTCTTCGCTGTAGTGTTTGGCATTGATTTAAGTTCTTCTTTATTTTTCCAATAGTAGCTGACACCTCGCAATTTGAGCACTTTATCCAAAGCTCCGTCAATGGTTCGCACGTCTTTTTTGAAACGTGCATCTGACCTTTCTATTAGAGATGAAACAGAAATAGTTCCTGTCCCATAAATTACACCATTAAAATATCCGGCATAATTGTTTGTCGCGCCATACGCATATCCATATACTCCGTAATTTGTGGTAGCTCCCGAACTACTTGCATATCCATAAACACCATAATTATATGATGCATTGTAAGCACTTCCATAAATGCCAAAATTGGAAGTTGCGGATGATGATGAGGAACTACCATATATTCCATAACCTC
>JAFZKK010000085.1 GCA_017551905.1 Salinivirgaceae bacterium | reverse complement strand
TTACAATTCGGTTACAATTTCTTTTTTATCTATTATCTTCGCTTATCTCAGAAAAAAAGCAGATAGATTGTGCCTCCGACATCTATCCGCTCATTCTATATTTTGATTCCCAACTGTTTGACGATGCAAACTACAAAAAAATCCGCAACCCAAGCCTTCGCCCGAGTTGCGGTTTGTCTTTGTTACAGCGGGAAAAGCCTTATGCCATCCAAATGGCATTGGTACTTCACCAAGTCTTTTGTCGGAAACGGTTTCCCATGTGACGGGTAAATGATTGTGGGATTGAGTGCAATCATCTTCTTCCACGATTGTTTGTATCGCTCCAGGTCTTCAATCCAAATGATAACGCGATTAATGCTCGGGAAACCGTTCATCGCCGCATCACCGCAGAAAAGTATGCCGTCTTTCAGCATTGCGATATGGTCAGCGGTGTGGCCAGGTGTTTCGACAACCTGAAATGGCAATGAGAGTGACTTGAATTCTTCCGAGTCGGTGGTGATGAGCCTGTTAAGATAATCCTGTTTGAGCGATGGATATTTGTGGTCGCCTTTGCCAAAGAGTTTCAAAATTTGACAAAACAACCAGGCCAAACGGTTGGAACAACCGCCAATAAACGGATTCTGCCCCGTCTGTAATCTTTCGATAGCCATAGGATGAAGAATCACTTTGGCATTGGTGATGGCCAGAACATCATTCAAGAAACCTGCATGGTCGTCGTGGGCGTGGGTCAGAAACACGTACTTGATATCCTTGGGCAAAACGCCCGTCTGCTCAAGCCGACGCAGGAAGTTCGCATAGCCTTCCACATAGCCAGTATCGATTAGTGCATATCCGCCATCGTCCAAACTTACGAGGTAATCATTAACGACTCTGTTCCCAAGGTTGTATATCTTCATAGTTGATAAGGTATATTATTCCGTCTCCTTCAAGAGTCTTATCCACCTTTTCTGTCTGTGGGCATAAAAGCACTTTGCCCATAAAAAAACGAACAATGTCTTCCAGCCCGCATCTATATCTACGATATCTGTGTAGATGCATCGGTTGTCTGGCAAGCCATTTAGGATAATTCTATGATTCCATACTGGGACATGCTCATTACTTTCGTGCGTATAGACGCCATCGTTCATATCAAACGATAACACATTTATTGTATGTGTTCCAAAAGGAATAATACCGAAGAGTTTGAATTTATATGACGAACTTTTGCCTGATTCCCATACCGAAATCCTTTCTCCGATAGGCGTAAATGTTGCATACGGCTTCGCAATATGCTGCAAAAGTTCAAGTCTCTGTAATTTGCCAAACACTTCCTCTTTTGATGCAGGAAAAATTGATGTTTCGACTATTGTCATGGCTTCGGCTTAAAAATTGTTTCTCTTATTATCAACCATACGCCATATATTCCAGCAAGAAGAAGAATAACATCTTCATATGCACTGAAGATAATCGCTTTTACTCCCGTCAGTCCCCAGAGTGAGAGCAAAATGAGCAACAAAAGATTTTTCTTTTTGTAGCAAGAATAAACAGCGATGGATATAGTGGCCACAGGACATGGCATGATATGGGTGACCATCTGTGGAAAGCCCCCACCAAATAACACAGATACAGCAGGATAAGCCGCATACAAAACCATAAGCACTATGGATATCGGCTTCGGATGCGAGATGGTTTCCCGTGAATTACGGATGGCATCATAAAAGAACAGGACTGCCGTTGCAGCGAATAGGGGCAGCGCGAAATACCGCTGTATCGGTTCGGTGCCGTATCTGAGGAAGAAAAACACTGCAATAAACAGATTCAACACCCCAAGCACCACTTTGGCAATCCATTTGAACCGAGTGAAATATGAAGCCAACACTCCTATGATCAACAACGCCAACAGCGCCATTTGATACACTTCTGTGTTCAGGTTGTATTCGCCGATTACTTTCCAAAACGCTGCTGCATCCATATTTTTAAACTTTTATTTGGAATAACATTGTTGTTCTGCAAAAGTACAAAAAGCGCAATCCAAGACCTTGCCCGAGTCGCGGTAGGCGCTGCTGATTTTGTCTTTTTCTATTCTGCTCATATTGTTGCGTTTATGTTTATGACGCAAAAATAGGGCGGTGGGTGTGCAACTTGGTTGCAAATGCACGAAAACACAAATTTTTCGCTAACCACAATTATCCGAATAGAATCCAAAAAGTTTTCTGTTTAGTTAGGATTCGTTTGGTTAGAGCTCTTTTTGTTACGCCTTTTGTAACGTAACAGTAACGGTGCGTAACTGTCCGTAACGGGCAAATAGAATATATTTGCATAAAACTTTTTGTTTATGGAAAATCTAACAGCAACACTTAATGAATGCATAGAACGTTTCAGCGAGACAGAAGAATGTCGTATGATGCGCAATTATCGCACACGCGACAACCGATTTACATTTGACGAGCGCCTTGCCATTGCCAAGAGCGTTGAGCGCACGTTTGCGCCCATTTTTGAATTGATGAAGGCCGACGTTCCAACCCTAAAAGATTCCGACCTTCTTTTTTGCGCTTTGAGCATACAGCATTTTGAGACCATAGCCATTGCCGAATGCCTCACCGTTACGCCTGAGGCTGTCCGTATGCGCAAATTCCGAATCCGTGAAAAACTTCCTTCAAAATGGATGGATATTCTCTATCCAGAAATGAAACGTAACGGTAACGCAGATGTAACGTCACAAACTTCAGTCGAGCCAAAGGCCGAAATATCTTTGCCGAGTCAAATAACAAAAAATGTTAAAGTTATGAAAGAAAAAATGTCATTCGGTAAAGCTGTTTCAACCTGTTTCAGCAAGTATTTCACTATTAACGGACGCGCCCGCCGCTCCGAGTATTGGTATTTCTGTCTGTTCTGTTTAATTGTGAGTATCCTTTTTCTGATGCTGAAATCGATAATCGAAAGCATCTATCCGTTTATGGGGGAATCAATGGTATGTGTGTTCCGCATATTCTTGGAAACCTTTTATTGGGTTTTAAACATTGCCATATTGATTCCGACATTTACTGTTTCGGTGCGCCGTTTGCACGATATCGACACAAGTGGCTGGCTGGCAGTCCTTTTATGTCTCATTCCTACTGTTATTGCCTATGCGTTGGATGTTGTTATGAAGGTGGGTGGCTTTTATGCGACTATGGATAATCTGGCAAACATACCCCCAAGCCAGATAGCGGAGATTATAAAACCTTGGATTAAACCTTTTGTGGCAGTATCATTTTTCGAATCAGGTATCCTGATAGCAAGTGTTATCGTCTTTTGTCTGCGCGGCACCGAAGGCCCGAACACTTATGGCCCCGACCCGATACGTGTTATTTCCAATGATAGCGAAGAATCAAAGTAAATCTAGAATGTGTTAGGATTCAATTGGTTAGAGCAAAAAGCCACCGTGAGGTGGCTTTTTTTGTACCTTTAGGTGGCAAATTTTCTGTGTTTTCCGCGCGTTCCGTGGTCAAAAAATCTATAACTATTTGTTATACTTATACTCGGCCCTAAACTCTCACCATTATCACCCCACCGCATCAAACAAGTGGTTGAATCCCGTCATTGCGAAAATGTTTTTCAGGTCGGGATTGAGGCCAATAATGCTGACGCGGCTGCCTTTGGGTTTGGCGTTCTTCAAGATTCCCAGGAAGATACGCAGACCGCTCGACGAGATATATTCGAGTTTCGAGCAGTCGAAAACTATGTTTTGGCCGTTGAGGTCGTAAAGCGGGTTCAGTTCCTTTTCGGTTTGGGGGGCGGCGGCGGTGTCGAGACGGCCTTCGAGAATGGCTGTCACGGTGTCGCCTTGTTGTTGGATTTCGGTTTTCATATCGTTTCAAATTTTTGTCAAATATACATCGGATACAGAAGATTTACAACGGCCAGCATCGCGACAAGCAAAACAATGTGAAGCCAGACGCCCACCCGCGCGAAATCGGAAAAACGGAACGAGCCAGGGCCGAAGACGAGTATGTTCTGGATTGAGCCAATGGGCGACGAGTAGTTGAACGTGACGCACAGCATCAGCGAGACGACAAACGGCATCGGGTTGCAGCCCAGCATTTCGGCCTGACCGTACATTATGGGGAAGAAAATGGCGGCGGCGCCAACACCGCTCACAAACTCGCTCACCAACGAGGCTATGAGGCACATCACGGCCATTATCACGTATGGATTTTGCCCGAAAATGTCGATAATGTTGCTGGCCAGAGCGCCCGAAATACCTGTTTTGGCAATGGCTGTCGAGAAGACCACCGCCGAGCCCAGAATGAGCAGAATGTCCCATTCAATGTACTTGACCACGCTGTCGAAACGGCAGCATTTGAACATCAGCATCAAGCCAGCGGCCAGCATTGTGGTGGCCATCAGCGGCAACACGTGGAACGACGAGAAAATGAACATCAGCACCAGTATGGCTGCCGAAGTGATTGTTTTTGAGCCGATTTCGGGCACGAAATGCGAGTCGAAGAACGTCAGACTGCGGCGGTTGTTGCGCTCAAGTTGGTCGTCGCCTTTGGGCGGACACTCAAGCAGCAGCGTGTCGCCAGCCTGAAGCGTTATCTCGCGCGGCTGCCCCTCGACCCGCTGCCCCTGACGCGCCACGGCCACCAGCACCACATCGTTTTTCTGTTCAAAATCGCTCTGTGTCATCGATTGGCCGATAAGGTCGCTGCCGAAGGAAATGTATGCGGTGCGCATCTTGCGTTTGGTGTCGATATCGTTGATACTCCACACGTGGTGGTCGGCGGCGGCAAGGCCGTGTGTGCGCTTGAGTTCGAGAATCTCGTTGATTTGCCCCGCGTAGATTAGTCGGTCGCCGCCCAGAATCCATTCGGTTTTGGGCACGGGCATTATCACCTCCTTGTCGAACCGCACAATCTCGACCAACGAGCCGCCTTTGACGTTCATCAGCCCAGCCTCCTCAACGGTGCTGCCCACGGCTGGATTGTCAGTCGGCACAAGCAGTTCGACGGTGTAGTCGCTGGTAGTTTCGAAGGTCTGTTCCGACGATTCGCGCGCAGGAATGAGCCTTTGCAGCGCAATCACCACGGCGGTGCCTATGGCGGTGAGTATCAGGCCTGGAACAAGCGGCTCAAAGACGTTCATCGTCTGGCCCGTTTGGTTCAGATAGAGTCCAGCAATCACAAGGTTCGACGAGTGGCCCAGCAGCGTGCACATTCCGCCCATCGTGGCGGCGTAACTCAACGGCAGAAGCAACCGCGACGGGGCAACGCCGAGTTTGTGCGCCCAGAGTTTGACGGCGTCGATAAGCAGCGCCACAATGTTGACCGAGTTCATCATTGCCGACAGAATGCTGGCAGGAATCATCAGCCGCAACATCGCGCCCACGTGCGTTTTGGGCGTCCCCAGCACGTTTTTCGACAGCCAATAGAGCACGCCCGTGTGAATGAGCGCCGCAATAATGACGAAAAACGCCGCGTGCACCACCACTGGCTCCGACCCGAAGCCCGCCATCCCTTCCTCCTCCGTCACCACGCCCGTGACGAGCAGCACCGTGAGCGCGCCCAGAAACACAATCTCCGCCTGTATGCGCGTCCGCGCCATAACAACAAAGATTCCCGCAATGGTGGCAATGGTTATCCAAGCGTATCCGTTTAGGCCGAGAAAGATTATGGTGTCCATTTCTTAATAATATTGGTGCAAAGGTCTTATTTTTCAGATTTACTATTTCAACTTCTTCCTCAACGACAGCACGTTCTGCCCGTCAGTGTATTCGTAGTTTATGGTGTCCATCAGTTGGCGGACAAGGTGGATTCCCAAACCGCCAATCGGGCGCTGGTCGGCTGAAAGGGTGATATCGGTGTCCTCCTTCAGGGTGGGGTCGAAAGGGGTGCCGCTGTCGATAATGGTGAATTTCAGGCGCTCGTCGTTGGCTTGGGCTTTAATGTTGATAACGCCGTGTGTGCCAGCGGGATAGGCATAGTTGATAACGTTCACTACGGCCTCCTCAATGGCAAGGTTCATCTGCATTGTCAGGGTGGCGTCGAAGCCGACGGCCTCGCACACGCCCTCGACAAACTCGGCAAGGTGCGGCACCTCGTCGATATTGTTGTGAAGCGTCACGCTGCGCTGGAATTTCTCGTCAATCTGTTGCTTGGTGTACTGCACGGCAAGCATTGTTAGGTCGTCGCTCTGGTCGGCGGGACCGACAAAGGCGTGGACGGCATCGCTCATAAGGCCAATGAACACTTCGGGCTGGTGGACTCCTGCGGCAAGAGCATCACGCGATGCTTGCATAACGCGCTCATCGCCAAATAGTTGATGGTCGGTGTTTTCGGCCTCGGTCAGGCCATCGGTGAACAAAAAGACGGTTGTTCCGCAATCGATATGCGTCTCCTGCGCGGTGTATTTCCAACCTTCCATCACGCCTAACGGAATGTTTGAGCCGCATTTGAGCACGCCCACGCCCGACCCAATGAGCAACGGCGAGTTGTGGCCCGCGTTGCAGTAGCGCATACGGCCCGTTGGCAGGTCGAGCACGCCAATGAAGAAGGTGACGAACATATTGGCGTCGTTCATCTCCGACATCGCATCGTTCATTGCGGTGACAATGCGCTCGGGGGCCGACTCGTGAGCCGACAGCGTGCGGAACTGCGCCCTTGTGACGGCCATCACCAACGACGCAGGCACGCCTTTGCCCGACACATCGCCAATGCAAAAGAAGAGTTTCTCGTCGCGGATATAGAAGTCGAACAGGTCGCCGCCGACCTCTTTGGCTGGCACAAGGTGGCCGTAAATGTCGATATCGTGGCGGTCGGGGTACGGCGGGAAAATCTTGGGCAGCATACCCTTCTGAATCTCGCTGGCAATGTGCAACTCGCTGCCGATTCGCTCTTTTTCGGCATTCACAATCTGCAGTTTGTTAATGCTTTTGATTGTCCGCATAATAATGAATCCCAACAAGATAAGGCCGATAATCATCATCCCGAAAAGGTTCATTCCAACGTGGCGCAGGCTGTTGAAAATCTCGCGGTCGCGGCAAACAACGGCCATCGACCACCCCGTGCCGTTGTCGACGGGCGCGTAATAGACGTAGTTGAGTTCGCCGTCCTCGTCGGTTATGGTTGCGAAGCCGCTCTGGCCGCCCATCATCTCGCGGTTCACGCGGTCCACCGAAGTGTCTTTTATCCTCGAAGTCAGGTCGATAATGTTGGCGCGCATCACAAGGCTCTCCTCGGGGCAGGCCATCATCTGTCCCGCGCGCGAAATCATCATATTTATCGACGACGGGTAGATTTTGTTGCTGTTGATAACATCGCTCAACCAATCGAGCGACACGTCGGCGGTGAAAATGCCCACAGTGCGGCCTGTGGCGTCGTGAACGGGCATCGAGTAGGTTGACATCATCATCTCGCCGCCGCCCTCGTCGTAGTAAGGTTCGCTCCAATGGGGCTGGTTTTTGCGCATCGGCACGGCGTACCATTCCATCTCGTGGTACTCGTAGTCGTCGGTGCCCAACTGTTTGCTACGGATTTGGCCGTCGTCGTCAATGTACGAGTAGGGCGAGAACTGGCGGCCCTTGGCGGGATAGTAGTTTGGCTCGAAGGCCACGGCGCTGCCCACGATTATATTGTTGCAGGTGAGCATTTTACGAGTGACGGCGTACATCGAGTCGGGCTGATTAAGGCACAGTTCGACAATCCACTCCATATTCTGCACGGCCACCTCGACGTTGCTCATCACGTTCTTAATCTTCAAGTTACGCAGTTTCAACTCGCTCTCGGCGCGGTTCTGCACCTCGTCGCGGATACCGTCGCTGGCAAATTTGTACTGCACCGCCGATGTGGTCTCAATCAGCACTGCGGCCGTGATTATTATGGCCAATGTCGATTTGGTTTTCAGCGACTTACGCCATTCTTTGAATTTCTTGCTCATTCCGATAGTTTTTTTTAGCGCCCTGACGGGCGGAAATTTTTAGAAAATTCAATCAAAAATTTTATCAAAATTTATTTCTATTTTTGCAATGTCGCTTAAGCAAGACGTTCCAAGTGGTTTTAGACCTACGTTCAAGAATTGCATAAGCGGCTTTTTTATTGCCCATTAGTTTGTGATAAAAGTTTGAAAATCATTTTCTTATAATTTTATTTAAAATTTTCTTTCAATTTTCCGCGAAGCGGCTCGCATAAATATCAATTCGTCTAAATTCGTTTAATTCGTTGATAATGTTCAATCTAACGTCCAATCTTTAAATGTGTCGCAAACCGACAGGATATAGTCTTTCCGTTTGGTGACGCGCTCGGCAAAAAGTTCCTGACAATGGCGGATAACCTCGTCGGGGAACGAGTTACTCAACGACAGCCACGTGAAGTTTCTAACGCAACTCACCACTGCAATCTGCTCGGTGCGGTGCTTAATGAAATCGGCGCTCTGGCCTTCGAAATAATATTGTATCATCTTCATCCACACATCGTTAGCCAACTGCCGCGGCAAGCCGATAATCTGCTCGTAATCGCCCACAAGCGCCATCATTGCCGAATGGGAATGGCCCAAATCGATAATCGGGTGGCCGTAGCCAACCTCGCCCATATCAATCAGCATCAGTTCGCCGTTCTGCAGCATCGCGTTCTTGGTCTGAAGGTCGCAGTGCAGAAGGCGGTCGCCTTGCGGGATTGACTGGACAATGCGCATCAGAAGGTCGATTGCGGGCGCATCGAAGTAGCGGCTGATTATGCGCACGGCCTCTTCCTCGCGCTCAATGCTCGACGGTATGTTGCCGCCTTTGGGAACTCTGATATCGTGCAAGTGGCGGAACAGACTGGCGTAGAGCCTTGCAAACTCGTCAACACGTTGCGGCTCGCGCCGTAGGCAGGCGGTCAGTGTGTCGGCCTTAAGCAACTCATACACAAGACCATACTGGCTGCCGACGCGCACAATGTCGAACGATATGGCGGTGGGCATTCCCAACACGAACGACTCTTTGGCCATTGTGATTTCGGTCTGCACCTCGTCGATTGTGGTGCCCTCGCGGAACACTTTTATAATGGTGTCGTCGTCGATTCGATAGACCACGCCCACGCCGCCGCGACCAATAATCTGGCACCCGTCGACGCTGAAACGCCGCATAGCCTTCTCAACGTTCATAATCTTTGTAAAGCCCGTCATTTCAAGCACTTGATAAACGTCGGGGCAAACCTCGGTGACGCGGAAATTTGGGAAGCGCTTGGCCAATCCCAACAAAATCCGCAGCCCCGAACTCGATATGTATTCGAGCCCCGCGGCATCGCACGTCAGGCAGTCGATTTTGCCGCAGGCTGCAAGTTGCGCGTCAATGTCGGCTGTGGCCTGCGCCGTTGCCGAAGTGTCCATCCGCCCCTCAAGGGTGAGAGTGGCCTGTCCGTTGCGGTTGTTTGCTGTTACTTTCATAGTTGCGTTCTTTAAAAAGGTAAATGTAAGTAAAATCTTAAGGAAAAAAGCCGGCAACGAGTTGTTGTCGGCGTTTATGAATAGGAGCGGAGTTCAATTAGAATTTTGTCGAACTGCTGATATGGAATGTCTTGCGGAAATCGAGCAAAATGGCGGCTTTCAGACCGATAGTTGCCAAATGCGCTTTATCCACTTGGTTGGAGTTCAGTGAGCTGTTGTACTGTCGGCCGGTGTCCACTATTGGGGCGTCGGTTGGCTTGGCAATGTTCAGCGGACAATAGCTGAAATATAGTCCGGCATAGGCCGACATTGTCTTGCTGAGTCTCTTGTGCAGCAACGCCTCGCCGTAAATCGACATATTGAAGCCCGCAATGTTGGTCTTTCCTTTCTGTTTTTCTGCCTCGACAGTGTAGAAATCGTGCTCTTCCATGTCCTCAAATTGCACATCCAACGACGGATAGTAGCCCGAAACTTTGTATTGGCCTGATTTCAGCTTGTAGCGGCTGCTGACCGGTATTCCGAATCGGAGTCCCATTCCAAGATATAAATCGTTGTCAGACAGAATATTCTCGATGCGGAACGTAGCGCCGACAGGAATCTCTATCTGGTACATCTTCTGCTTTTCGGTAAAATTGATGTATTCCGTGCGCAGCTCGTATGGCCGATTGTTCTCATTGTCAAATTCTTGCGTCGTTTCAAGCATGTTGAATTCCGCTTTTGAGCTGTAGTTTGCAAAGCCAAGACCGCCGCTCACGCTCCATTGGCCGTTGAGGTGGCGCAGATATTTGGCGGCGACGGTCGAACCCACACCAGCCGTGTGCTCGCCGTTATTTTGTGCGAATTGTATGTTGTGTAGACCGCCTCCACACTCAACAACAAACCATTCGTAGTTGCCTTTTTTTTGCGCGGTCGACGGAATAGTGCTTCCGACTAATAGTCCGGCCAGAAGCGTTAATTGTATGATTGTCTGTCTTTTCATGTCGAGTCCTGTTTAAATAGTTGGCTTATAGTTTGATAATGTTGATTGACTCACCGCCAGCGCTGATTGTGTATGAGCCTTGCGGCAGATTGCTGAGGTCGAACACCTCGCCAGCCGGATTGCTGACGGTTTCGGTCTTCCATATCTTGCCGTTGCTGTCGGTTACAATCAGACGGTCGCCAGCATTCATCTTGCCTGATTTGACAATTACCTTGTCGGTTGTCGGGTTGGGGTAGGCTGTGATGGCCGTTGTCTGCGGTTCCTCAAATGTCTCCTCACACGAGTTTATCTCGACGCCGTCAATGGTTACGGCTGTCAGGTAGTAGTTGCCTGTCAGTCCGCCAATTTCCTGATAATAAGCCTTGTCGCTAACCAACTCGCCATTGTGGTACCAATTGTACGACTCGTAGTTGCCGGTGGTATTGTCGACGGTTATCACATCGTCCCACATGGTGGTGATGATGCGGCGTTTCACGGTGTACTGAATTTCCTCGGTCCACGATGAGTCTCCTATATAGCCTGTTACTGTTATAGTGCCGGTTGGGGCAGCGTCTTCAGGTATGTCGAAGCTGGCGCCAGTCTGTGATTCATCAACAACACCGTTTACACTCCAAGTGAACTTGGTATTGGATTCGATAATGTTGGTGGCCTCAATGTGACGGTCGTCGCAAGTGACAAAGGTTGCGGGCACTGTGAAACTGATGCGTTCAGGTATTTCCGAGTCTTCTACCATGATAATCAGCTTGCAAGTCAGATTATCTGCAGGCATGGTCTCGGGCAGAGTATCCCAAGAGTAGCTGGTATAATCTTTTTCCATGAATTGCGGAGCCACAATTGGCGTTCCGAAAGCCACTTGTCCGGCTTTCGTGTAATTGTCGTTTATGGGTGTATCTCCCTCAAGATTCCATGTCAGCGTGTATTTGTTGCGGGCGTAGTTGATGTTGACAATTGTCGAGCTGTCAGCAGCAATGCTGTCCTGCTCAAACGCCTCTGCCGTAAAGCCTTCGAATGTCTTGGCAACGGCTACGGTGAGCGAGTCGGCAAACCCGACAAGAGTGTCAACTGCTGCAATCACAAAACTGTTGTCGAGCGCCTGCTGATTATGGAGGACAAGATAAGTGGCCTGTTTCGGCTCGGTTACGTTGTCGGCTGTCCAAACGGCTGTTGCTGTGAAGGCGCTGTCGGGCATGGTGGCAGGAATCTCGGTATTCCAAACGTATGTAAAGCCTTCGCGTACAAGCACTGGAGCAATTATCGGTGCGCCGAACAAAACTGTGCTATCGGCTGTGTATTCGGTTTCGTTTTCAATTTGGCTTTCACCGATGTTCCATGTCAGCGTGTGTTTGTTACGACTGTAGTTGATGTTGACAACCGTCGAGCTGTTTGCAGCGATGCTATCCTGCTCAAACGCTTCAGCAGTAAAACCTTCGAATGTTTTGGCAACGGCTGCGGTGAGCGAGTCGACAATGCCACTCATAGTATCGGTAACGGCAATGGCAAAACTGCCATCGAGTCCCTGCAGATTGTGGCTGACAAGGTAGGGGGCTGTAGGTTGGTTGCTGGCAGTCCAGATGGCGGTTGCTGTGAAGCTGCTGTCTGGCATTGTTGTAGGAATCTCGTTGTTCCAAACGTATGTGAAGCCATCGCGAGCAAGCACGGGAGCCGTTATTGGTGCACCGAACATAATGGTGCCAGCGGCAGTGTATTCCGTTTCATTTGCAATTTGGCCTTCGCCGATGTTCCATGTCAGTTGGTGGGTGTTGCGTTGGTAGTAAATGTTGATGATGGTTGAGCTGTCGGCTTCGATGTTAGCTTGGTTAAAGTCTTGTGCAGTGAAGCCAGCGTACTCTTTTGTTTCTGCCTCGGTTTCGGCATCTGTTAGGCCGATTAAGGTATCTGTTGCATCGATAGAGTAGAGTAAACCGTCCACAGTTTGCAGCCAATGGTTCACAGTATATTCCACATTGTTGGCGGTCCAGATGGCTGTCAGCGAAAGGTCGTGGTCGGGCATGGTGGCCGGAATTTCGGTGTTCCATGTCAGTGTGTAGCCATTTTTGACAAGTGTCGGCGCAACTATCGGTGTCCCGAAAGCGATGTCGTCATTGCTGTTGGTGTATGGTTCCTCGCCAATAGTGCATATGCCGAAGTACCAATCCAATATATGACGGTTGCGGGTGTATTGAATGCTGATGATTGTCGAACCATCGGCAGCAATTGGCGCCTGCTCAAATGTCTGATGGGCGAACCCTTCGTATTCACGGGCTTGTGCAGCCGTCAGAGCAGCTGTGGTACCTGTTAAGTTATCGGTTTCGTCGGCCATTGCTGCATAACTGCCGTCGATGTTCTGCTTGTAATGCAGCACGGTGTAGGCGGTGTTGGAGTTAGGTGTCCATGTTGCGGTGTATGTAACATTTTCGTCAGGCATTGTGGCAGCAATGGTGCTATTCCAGCCAGCAAATGTGTAGCCTTCTTTTTCCGGGTCGGCTGGAGCGTTTATTTCTGCGCCAAATCTGACATCGCCGTTAGTGCAGTTTTCGGTCACTTCAACGCCGTCGACAATCCAGCGCAAGGTGTGGATGTTGCGTTTGTAGTAGATTTTTGCCACGCCTGAGCCGTCAGCTTCAATGTTGCAGTTGACAATTTTGTCAGGTTCCGCTGTGAATCCAGTGTAGTTTTTGGGCGCAACATTTGTTGTGACGTTAGTTTTACCGGTTTTGTCTTCAGATTCGAATTCCGTGTATTCGTCATTGTCAATGTTTTGCAGCCAATGCTCCACTTTGTATGGTGTGTCGCCATTTTCGGTCCATTGTGCCACGCATTCAATATCAGAGGCGGGCATAGTGGTCAGGTTGGGTAACCATCCGTTGAAGGTGAACCCTGTTTTCTGAGGGGCATTAGGTTGGGTAATCTCTGCCTCAAACTCAACAAGACCGTGAGTGTAATCGCCAGTAAGGACTGTTCCGCCATCGGTGTTCCATGTAAGATTGAAACTCTTGTTCCTGAATTGAGCGGTGTATGTCGCATTATCAGTTACGCTTATGGTACGTGTGCTTTGCGTATTGTTATCGTTCCATTGCACAAATTCATATCCGGTATTGTTGGCTATGGCGTGAATTTCCACGTTTGTTTCGAAATCGTATGTGCCCGAACCTGAAGTGGTGCCTTTGCTGTTGTCGGCGCTTACAACGGTCAGTGTGTATTTTTCCCTCTCAAGTGTGGCTGTGTATGATGCGTTACCTGTAACATTCACATTCCGTGGGTTCAGAGTGTTGTTGTCATTCCAATTCACAAATTTGAATCCGTGGTTCGGCGATGTGCTGATTTCAACAGTGCGGCCATACTCGTATGTGCCTGAGCCGATTGTTGAACCTTGTGAAGCGTCACAATTCACTGCTATAGTGTATTGCTGCAGTGTTGTTGAATATACGGCTTTGTATTTGGCGGGACCGGCAACATTCACCACTTCGGGCGTCCAGTTGCTGAATGTGTAGATGTATTGCACATCGGCGTCGCGTTGTGGTGTGTTGCATTGCGGTTTGACGCCATATTCGACATCACCCGACCATAATGCTGAGTTATCGAAATCGACAAATTCAATGAGATATTTGCGGCGTGTCTCATCGAACTGCGCTGTATATGTGGCATTGCCTGTAACTACTACAATTTCAGGTTGCCATTGACCGTTGAAAGTATAATCGAATTCATCGGTTGATGTTTTTTCCGGAGTCTCACCTGTATATTCTGGGATGGTTCCGAATTCAACCTGATAAATCGTCGATTGTCCGTTGCCATCAACAAATGTAATATCGTATTTGTTTTTGGTTTGCGAGTATTGTGCTGTGTAATCCTGGTCTTTTGTTACATTCTCGATAGCCGGTTCCCAATTTGTGAAGGTGTATGTGTATTCCGCATCGGCGGCGCGGGTTGGTGCGGTGTGCGACGGAGTCTCGTTATATTCGTATTGTTGTGATGCAATCAAATTGCCATCGTAGTCGAAGAAACGGATTGTGTAGAAATGCGTTGCTGTCGAGAATTGGGCGGTGTAGGTTGCAGGACCTGTAACTTTTGCGATGTCGGGCGACCATTTGGTGAATGTGTACACGTGTTCGTTGTCGGAAGGTCTTGTCGGATTCGATAGCTCAGAGCCTTCGTCATCGACATAGGCGGGCAGTGCGTCATATACCAAATTGTAGGATTTCAGTTCAGTACCATCGTAGTTCACAAACACAATATCGTATGATTGTAAATCCTCGTGATATACGGCGGTAAAGGTTGTTTCGCCTTTAATTGCGGTTGTGGACAACGATTTGTCCCATCCTATATATGAGTATTTGTATTGGGCGGTGTTTGGACGTGTCGGCGATTCGAGCGGATAATGCGCGTAGTTGTTGTAGTCCACATCGGTTTCGAACAATACGCTTCCGTCATAGTTCTTGAACTGAACTTTGTAAGAGCGTACGATATTCTTATATGTGGCGGTATAGGTGGCTTCGCCGGTAACATCGGCAATCGCTGGAGTCCATCCGTTATGTATGAAATTGTATTGTTCGGTCGATGCTTTTAACGGAGTCTCGCCATTGTATTCAGGAGTTTCGCCGTATTCAAACGACAGGTCTTTGAGAGATGTGCCGTCTTCGTTTATAAAATGGATGGTGTAATGGTTCACCGTCGCATTGTATTGGGCTGTATATGTTTCGTTTTTGGTTACGGCTGCAATCGGCTTATCCCAACCCTTGAACGAGTAGGTGTATTGTGCGGTGGGCGCTAATACAGGTGTGCCGGCATACGATGGAGTCTCGTTATAATAATATGTCCGTTCGTCGAGTGTTGTGCCGTCGGCGTTTTTGAATGTTATTGTGTAAGGTATCGGCGTGCTGGTATAAACAGCTTTGTAAGTGGCGTTGCCGGTAACTTTGGCGATTGTTTTGTCCCAACCATCGAAAGTGTAGGTGTATTGAGCGTCGGCATCGCGTGATGGTGTGGATTCTGTGTAGACCGGAGTGTCGTCATATTCAACAGCTGACGATTGTAGAACGGTGTTGTCATAGTTGACAAATTCAATGCGGTATTTGTTTATCGTCTCATCGAATTGTGCCGTATAGTTGGCATTGCCTGCAACGTTAGTGATAGCAGGCGACCATGTATCGTTGAATGTGTATGAGTATTTTGCTGTTGCGTTTTTGGTAGGCGTTGTGCCGTTGTATGCCGGTGTAGTGCCAAAATTCCAATCGCTTTCTTGCAACAGAGCGTTGTTGCCGTCAAAGAATTTGATGGTGTATTTGCGCAGAGTTTGCGAGTATGTGGCTTTGTAATCTTTGTCTTCAGTCACATCTGTAATATCTGGAGTCCAACCAGTGAATGTGTAATCGTACTGCGTGTCGCTTTGGCGTGTTGGGGCGGCATGTGATGGCGTCTGATTGTATTCATATTGTATCGATTCAATAACTACGTCATCGTAGTCAAGGAATCTGATGGTGTAGAATCGGGTGGCCGACGAGAATTGTGCAGTGTATGTGGCCGGTCCCTCAACATTAACTATGTCGGGCGACCATTTAATGAATGTGTAATTGTTTGCCCCGTCAGTCGGTTTGGTCGGTGTCGTGCCGTTGTATGCCGGTTTGGTTCCATATTCCACATCGGTGGCTTGTAGCACTTCGCCATTGTAGTTGACAAATGTAATGGTGTGTTTGCGCTTTGATGGGGTGAAAGTGGCAGTGTAGGTGGCTGCTCCGGTCACATTTGCTATATTGGGCGTCCATCCCGCAAACGTGTAATTCCATTCATCTGTTGACTCTTTGGTTGGGTCGCTGCCATCATAATCTACTTCTGAACCATAATCCAATGTGTATTTTTTCAGTTCATTGCCGCCTTCATCAACAAATCGGATTACATATTGGCGTTTGGTCTTGTTAAATGTAGCTGTGTAGGTGGCGGTTCCCGTTACAGTGGCTATCGTAGGCGACCAACCGTCAAACGAATATGTCCATTCGTCGTCTTGCGGTTTTGTCGGTATGGCGTCAGAATATACAGGCGTTGCGTCATATTCAACATCAGTGTTCTGCAAAACACTGCCATCATAATTCACAAACTTGATGGCGTATTTGTTTATCGTTTCGTTGTAGGTGGCTTTATATGTGGTATTTCCGGTAACCGGCACAATCGTTTTATCCCAACCTTTGTAAGAGTAGGTGTACTTTTCGGTTCCGGGGCGTGTTGGTGTTGCTCCGTTGTAAAGTGGTTTGGCATCGTATTCAACTTCTGATGTCTGAAGTGGTGAATCATCGTAATTGACGAAACTAATGGTGTATTTGTTTATGGTGCTCGTAAATTGCACAGTGTATGTGGCGTCACCTGTAACTTTTGCAATGGGCGGATTCCACCCATTGAAGGTATACGTGTATTTATCTGTGGCGTCTTTTGTTGGTGTCTCACCCGGATAAACTGGGGTTGTGTTGTAATCGGCAGTGATTGGCGTAACTAAATCCGCACCGTTTTCACCTTTGAAACTAATCGTGTATTTAAGAGGCTCGAATAATGCCGTATAAGTAATGTCACTTTTGACTCTAATAGTGCGGGATGTATGGGTGTCGTTGTCTTCTTGCCACTTTAAGAACCGGTAGCCGGTTTTGGGCGTTGCTGTAAATGTAACATTTGAGTTATAGTCGACAGTAGCGGTACCGGTACATATTCCCATTTCCGCATCATTTGGTACAACTGTGATTTTGTATGTCTTAGGTCCGAATATCGCTTTGTATGTCACGTCAGCTGTGGCCGTAATGGTCCGTACAGGGTTCTTGTTTTCTGTGTCATCGAGCCAATACAAGAATTGGTACCCGGACTCTGCTGGTGATGCGGTGAATGTGACACTTTCGCCAAATCCGACAGTTTTTGTTGTCGGTGTGACGGAACCATAGGTAATCTGGTTTGTGTTGTTTGTTGATGAATTCACAGTAACAGAACCATTCTCAATTTGTGCGGTATAAGTTTTCGCGCCTGTTACAACAACTGTACGAGGGTTGTTTTTGTCACCGTCGCTCCATTGTTTGAATTTTCTGCCAACTCCTTGCTTGACGTTGCAGAACACCTGAAGCGTATCGCCATAGTGGAAAGTGTGTGTCACTGTGGTATTGCTTTCGGTTGTGGTTGCGTGTTCGCCGGTCGATTCTTTTGTCGCTTCTACTTGATATAAGTCAAGCACATTAGTGTTGTCTATCTTTGCAGTACCTTTTTTTAGAGTGATGTCATAGGGCATGGCAGTGAATATCGCTTTGTAGCTGTATTCTTTATCCAAGTTATTTTCGTCAATATGAATGGTGCGTTCTGGTGTGGTTGGCCCGTCTTCCCAGTGCGAGAAAACTCCGAGCGATGTGGGTATGGCCTTGATGGTCATATCGTAACCTTCACAATCGGCGCGGCTTGTTATCGATACATCGCCCCATTCGGGGTTGTTTGTAGCCACATGGAATTGCACAACTACAGCACCACTAATATTTGCGTTATTGCCGCCGTAATTGCCCCAGCTGCCATTGTTTGTGTAAGTCGCTTCGTTGCCGCAAGGAACAAAAATACTTGTCAGATGAGTGTTGACAAGGTCTTTTTTCTCAAGTACAGGCGGTGTGGAGCCGTGAAGTACCAATTGCGTCAGTTTGTCGCAAGTATCGAACGAACCATATTTAATGCTGGTCATTGTCGATGGTATTGTTATCGCTTCAACATAATGCAGCTTGTAAAGTGCATCGGTTGCGGCATCCACGGTGCCTTCCGGTATCTCATAGTTGCGGGTGTTGAGTGCTTCGGGGAAACGTACAAGTGTGTGAAGGTCATAAGTGTATATCACACCGCCTACGCTGACGTAGCTTGGGTTGCCTTCGGCTACGGAAATGTAACTCAGTTTAGTACAGTCGGTTGTCCAACGGTCGTGTATCGATGTGACACCAGGCCCGACTTCAAGCGTTTCCAGGCTTGAGCATCCACGGAATGCTTCTTCGTAGATGGTGGTTACCGATGCCGGCATGGTTATAGATGTTATTTTGGAGCATTGGTAGAAAAACGCTGCACCAATAGTTGTAACGCCTTCTTCGATAACAACGGTTTTGATTTGATTACGATAATCGTAAATAGGGGAACGATTGGAATATCCATAATTCCAGCTGCCATTGCGATTGTAGGTCGAGCCGGTTCCGTAAATGGTAAGGATGCCGGTCTCCGTGTCGAAACGGTAGTTTGTTCTATCACCTGCTTTGCCGGTTTTAATTTCAGCAAACGATACTGATGTCATCGCAAAAAACAATGCTACGGCTGTTGTGATTCTGACTAATGTTTTCATAGCTGTACTTTTTAATACGTTTTTACCCCATTTTTGATTATTCGCAGTCTTCCCGCACATAATCAGTTGGCTAAATCTACGCATATATATAATGTATGTTGCTCAAATATTGATAGATGGCTGTTTTTTATTAATTAAACGCCGATTTCGTGGGTGAATGGTGCGGTTCGTTTAATGTGTTGAAAATGTGAATCATCGTTTTTTTTACTTCACATTTTTTAGTTTATTTGGCTTGTTAAAAGTTTGAATCTTATGAAACAGAAAACCTTGATTGCCGTTTTTGCGGCTGTTTTGTCATTTGGCTGTCAATCAGCTTTTGCGCAGTCCGACACATCGCGAGTTTACTTCTTCCTCAAAGATATTCCTGACGCAGGCATCTACCTGCCGCCTCCGCCCGACACCGCTTCGCTCGCCTATGTCGACGATGTGATACAATGGCAGTGGGGCAAACAGCAACGTAACACCGAGCGCGGCGCGTTGGCCGACTACGACGGCAAGTGGGGACACGAGGTCGTGGCCGAAATCTACTCGTGGCTTCTCGGCATCGATATCAGCGAAGAGAACACTCCGGCAATCTGGAAATTCCTCAATAAAGCTTCATATACAGGCCATTTGAGCACTGTGTCGGCCAAAAGGAAATATATGCGCACGCGGCCGTTTGCGCAGTTCAATGAACACACTTGGTCGGAGTACGACGATGATAAAGCGTTGAGGCACAATGGCTCATATCCTTCGGGACACACATCGCTGTTCTGGACAGTTTCGCTGGCTTTCGCCGAGATGCTGCCAGAGTTGCAAGATACCATTATGTATCGAGCTTATCAATATTCTGAGAGCCGCGTGATTGTTGGCGCGCACTATCAGAGCGATGTTGAGGCAGGGCGGTTGGCGGCTTCGGCGGCTTTTGCGCGTATGCACACAAGTCCTTATTATTCAGCCGATTTGAAGGCCGCTCGTGCCGAGTTCGACCGACTGAAAAAGTTGGATAAAGTAGATGCAGATGCTTGGCCGCGTGGCGAGCGTTTCCTTGGTCAGCCGGTCGATACCATTAGCCGCCGTTTTTATGGCGATGTGGCACAATACTGGCAGGCGAAAACCGAGCGTAACACCGAGCGTGGCCGCCAAGCCATTGCCGATGCCGACTTGTCCGACGAAGCCATTATGAACGGTTTTGCGCCGTCGGTGGGCGTTAAGCTGAATGCCAAAAACACTCCGGCCATTGCCGCACTTATGTCGGCAGCCAAATCGACGTTGCTCGATAATGCCAACCGGTTGAATGCCACCACTTTCCGTAAGCGTCCGTTTGTGCAGTTGGGCGAGCCTTCGCTTTTGCCCGATAGTGATGCGCAGGCTGCGCTCACATCGAGTTATCCGGCCGAAGGCGCAGCGGTGGGCTGGGGGCTTGCCATGTTGCTTGTCGAGGTTGCGCCCGCAAACCAGAACGCTATTCTGACACGTGGCTTTGAGTATGGCCGTAGCGGAATAATCACAGGCCGCCATTATGCCAGTGATGTTCAGGCCGGCCGGCTTTTGGCTGCGGCTGTTGTTGCGCACATGCATACCGATGCCAACTTCCTGAAAATGATTGAAAAAGCGAAAAAAGAGTACGCCAAACTGAAAAAGTAAATTGAAGCGGCTGTAACCTTTTGCTCTCTTTTCCGTAAATGTTCGTGTTATAAACTGAATAGTTATGAAAAAGAGGGTTTTTATATTGTTGTTGGCCGTATTATTCAATGCGGTGGGAGTGTATGCTGAAACTATCATATCGAAAACCACAATTCAAAGTGGTACTCAAACAATAAATGAGAGCGTTACGGTTAACCGTGGAGTGACATATACAATTAATGGCGATTTGACAGTCATTGGTGATTTTATTGCCAATGGTGCAACTATAATAGTAAATGGGACCCTGCATGTTACGGGTAATTATAACAATAGTTATGATACGTATTGGTTTACAACTTATTATTCTGATACACAGGTTGATGGGACTCTTATTGTTGATAATACAATAACCAACAATGGAAATATCACCGTGAATGGTAATGTAGAAGCCGGTTATGTAGAGGTAAATAAAACTATGACTGTCAACAGTGATGCAATTTTGTATATTATGTATGATTTGACGATAAATGCAGATGGAGCAATCACAATGACTGAAGGTTCGAAAACAATTGTTGGCCGTGATTTTAATCAAGATGGTTATGCTGGATTTGTTGCGCATACAGGAGATGTGAATGCGGAAGGAGCGACGTTGATAGTCGGGCGTGATTATAATATTTATCAATTTAAATTTTTAGGGTTGGAGTATATTGACGAAACTGCAGAATATCTCGACCCAGGAGATAATTATTGTGTCGTTTTACGTAACAATAATATGGATATTATCCCAGGCATTGACGCATCTGTATTGGAAGCTAGAAAAGCTGATTTTATAGCAAATAATGGCAATGATTTATCTGCATATTATTCAGTAGTTATGCCAATCGAACTGGTTTATTTTGAGGCGTATCATTCGGCTGACCAGGTGTATTTCAAATGGCAGACAGCCTCTGAGCTCAACAACGATTATTTCACCATTGAGTGCAGCACCGATGCCGAAGATTTTGAGCCTCTGGCAACTGTCCAAGGCAGCGGAACAACTAATTACACTGTTGATTACGATTACCAGTATCGTTTGAATTATGTTGGCACAATGTATTATCGCCTCAAACAGACCGATTACGACGGAAGCTCGACATACTCGAAAACAGAGGCGGTCACGTTCGCTGCCAAGGTAGTGACCAAAACCAACGATTTCACCATTTATCCCAATCCGGCTGTTGATTTCGTAACCATTGCTGGTGGCGAATACGAGAGTGTGGCTTTTGTTTCGTCCGACGGGAAAATAGTGAGCGAGCAAGCTCCGCAAAGCCGTCACAGCGTCGAAATGCTACCGAAAGGGCTCAACATTGTGGTTATCCGCACAGCGAATGGCAATGTCTCGAAAACCATTATAAAACAATAGTTAAGATTGAAGTGATAGTATAAACCTTTTGGTTTTCTAATCTTACGGAAGAATTGTGAGTGTTTACTATAATTCTTCCGTTTTTTCATCAATGTGGCTATCTTTGCTGGTCGTTAAATATTACGACTATGAAAAGAATTTTCAACAGTATGTTTTTGATGGCCGGTGCGGTTGCAGTGGCTTTGAATTTCGCATCGTGCAAAGGCGACGACGGCGATAAGGCAAGGTTCTCAACCGTCGAGTTGAACTTGTTAAGAAGTAATATAAATTTATCATTATAAATTATGCAACTATGAAAAAAGAAAGGATTGTTTTCATTTTAGTGGTAGTGTTAATTATCCCATTATTTTATCAGTGTCAAAAAGGGAATATAGAAAAGAAGAATTCTGTTGAGGAGTATTTGTCTGATAATTATATTGATAACGTTGAACCTTAAAAGAATTTTATTCAGTTGCAATTCAAAATATTCGAGAAAAAGGCACTTTGAAAAGTGCCGGATTAACAGTCTTTACCATTGAAAATCAAGTTGCTCAAATGTGTAATGAAAGATTTGGTGGAGAATTTGACACTGTATATGTGAAAATAAAAGATTTGACAGGCATAGAACCGTTTAAGTCCAAAGGGATAGAAGATGATTATTATCTGTCGGAATATGTAAAAAATCTAATTTTAGAAATAGAGAATGGTATTGATAGAGTTTTTGAGGAGGAAAATGCATCATCAAATGAAGAACTGCAAGAATCGGTAGCAGCTGAACTAATATTTTATCAAGACCAAATCGTTAATGATGAGATATTGTCTGTTGACGAAAAAACATACTTGATAAATTCTATTCAAAGCCAAATCATTATGTTACCTACTACTTTTGAAGTCGCAGATTTGCTGTTTCAGACAAATGGTAACTCGGAAAACTCAACAATAAAAATGTCAACATTAAAGAGAGGTTGGTTCAAAAAAACGTTAAAGAAAGTAGCAAGATTTACTCTCGTCGTTGTCGGTTATGGATTAATAGCTACTGGAGTCAGTGATGAAAATCCTTATGTTGCTATAGGGGGGCTTGTTGTGGGGCTTGGAGTTGCCATTTATTGCGAAATAGAAGGATATAATAAATGTGCTTGCGACCCTTTAGGTTGTGTGGTAACCACAATTTTTAAATAAATAAAAAAATCGGAGTTTTTGTTGTTATCTTTTTTATGCAGACACAAAATGACGCGTCATATTTTAATACTATCTGTTTTTTTGTTTATTTCAATGGACACTAATTCTCAGATTATAATTAAAAAC
>JAFZKK010000010.1 GCA_017551905.1 Salinivirgaceae bacterium | reverse complement strand
CCTCAGTTTGTTGAAGTGCGGTTAAGGTCATTGAGTTAAAATTCAATGTGCCGCTATTGCCTACAACAGGTAAGCGTAACATGAGTACGGCATTGTCAGTTGAACTTGTAGGCAGCATGTTGGTATTAGGTTGGGTGGGGTAGATTGAGGACACGTGTTTGTTTATAACAAGACTTTCAACAATCTTTATATTGTCAATGCAAACCCCCAATCCTACGGTTTTTGTTTTCCCTAAAAATGCAAGTTGTATTTTAAAATTTCCGCATAGTGAATCAGGCAAATAAATAGAGTCGCAACGCCAAGGTTCCATGTCATCGGTAGGCTCATTATAGCTGCGGTATGTCGTCCAAGGTGAAGAAGGTGTTTTCCGATAACATAATGAAAATTCGAAATTGTCTTCTGTGTCTATCTTGCTGGGATACAATGAATAGTAGAAGGTTAATAATGGTTTTTTGGCATTCGTTAAATCGATTGTTGGAGTTATCAGATAAGTGGAATACTTGAATTCCATTGAGTTTCTATAGAACACGACATTGAAATCTCCGTGTTGAGCCTCTTCGGGTTTCCCGACTTCAGAACCTGCCGGATACGGGCCGCCCATATCACATACCCATTCTAGGGTTTCTCCAAGTTTTTGTTGAACAGTGTCTTTCTCTTGATTCCATGTCTCTGGAATTTTGCCTTCTTCGAAATCTTCAGCGAAATATATCTGCCCGTAAGCATTAACCGCCAAAAATGACGATAGAATGACGGCGGCACATTTGAGCATATTTGTAAAAACAAAGTTTTTCATTTTGTTAACTTGTTTGTTGTTAGCTGTTTGCATAGTTGTTAGTATTTATTTTCATTTATAATCCGTGTATCAAAATAAGATACAAATATACAAAGTAGTAGTGAAGAAACAAGCGTCTGTTTACGTTAGCTTTTTGTGCCTTATTGCCTTTTCTGACTTCCGCTTTTTTTCTTTTGTTTTCTCCACGATATTTAATTGTTTTGTAACACTATTGGATAATATGTTTTTGTCCTGAAAATGTGTTTGTTATGTCATTGAAGATTGTTTATAAGGCGATTGTCGCGGCGGCATATGCTTTTTTGTTTTGGTTTGTGATTTATGTTGTCAATACATTGTGCTACAACATATTCCAACAACCAGCATTTGTGCTTACACCCGATTTTTTCTGGTCGACAGTGAGTGTGCCGGGTGGTTTGGCCGAATATCTGTCGCTGTTTGTTGAGCAATTCACAATGTTCCGTTTCTGGGGGGCGTTGCTCCTTGTTGTGGAATTGTTTGCTATAGCTTGGCTGACAACAAGATACGTGCGCAGAATAATAGGCAACAATATCCATTTCGAGCTGTCGGCGCATCTGTTGGCCGTAGGTTTGATGTTTGCGGCATGGGTTAATGTGAAATATGCATTCGCAATCAACATGCAGACGTTGCTCTTGGCGTTAATACTTAATATTCAGCAGATTATTGATAAATGTTCGTGGCAGAAATATATCACTGCGCTGATAGCGGTGTTTGTCTATTTTGCATGCGGACCGGTGGCGCTCTACTTGTTCGCATTATGTAATATCTTATTGTTTGTTGCTGGTAAAGGAAAGATTTCCAATCTGATATCGGCAACGGCGGTTGCAGCGTTGCTGCCGTTTGTCACATATCAATTTCTGTTGCCGATAAGCTCTGAGGCGGCTTTCTATCTAACCGTCCCTCAGAAGCCAATGTACACAGCTTTCGGATTCTCGTTTCAACAGCTGCTTGCATTGGTGTATGTGCCTGTGGCTTTGCTGCTTGGCTTTGCGGGAGCCAAATGGTTTGCTTCTGAAAAACCGACTGCAATTGCAATAGCGCTGCCATTGTTGATATGTGGCGCATCGGTTTGGCTTACCCAAAAATACGACAATCCGATGGAGCGTCTGTCGTTCAAGATGGAGGTGGCTGCTTATCAAAACGATTGGGACCGGATTATTAGTTATGTGAACGATGACTCCGATGTTTGCGAGCGTGATAACTACGACCGCTACGTCAACTTCTATTATAACATGGCTTTGGCAAAGAAAAACCAGCTTGGCGATAAGATATTTACCTATCCGCAGCTGCTTGGCAACAAAGCTTTATTTATCGATGAGCCGGTTGCCACCAGCGTATGTCTGCCCCTGGCAATGTTTTACTACAATGCCGGGCTGATTACCAATTCGCTCCGTTATGCTTTCGAGGCGCAGACAACTTACACAACAAGCCATTATGTTATGCAGTATGTTATTGATTGTCTGATTATTATTGGCGATTATCAATCGGCGGCTAAATTCTTGGCGCAATATGAGAAAAACATGCTGTCGAGCAAATATATCGATGAGCGCAAGAAGATGTTAATCGAGGCCGACAGCGTCGATTTTGATTCTGATTTCAATAGAAGCGTTGTGCATGCTATCAGGGCGACGCACCCTACCGATGATTTTTATATGCAAAACGAGCAGAACAACATGCTCAAACTATTGAGAGCCAATCGTAATAATCAGATGGCAGGACAATATCTGGCTTGCAGCGCATTGCTAAACAACGATTTGGAGCAATTTGTGCAGATAATCAAGTCGGGCCTTCTTAACATTGATTACAATAATATGCCGCGCGCCTATCAGGAGGCGATTCTTCTCTATCGGGCATCGACAAAGAATGTGGACCCTGAAATTCAGCAGATTAACATCTCGCCGTTTGTCCAAAGAACATTCTCCGAATTTGCTAAGCTGATGGCATCTAAAATGCCCGACCGCAATCAGATGGTTGCCTTGCGATTCCCCAAGACCTATTGGAAATATTATTTTGTCGATAATCCGATTAATGCCGACCATTAATCGCTTGCATAATAACAGTTCTAAAAATATTGAAAATGAAAAAGATAATATATCTGATTTTTCTACTGTCGGTGTTTGTGGCTTGTTCTCCGTCAATCGACTATTATACGCAACGCGACAGTAAACCAACCATTTACCCCGATTACACTGATATTGTCATTCCGGTCAACATTGCGCCGCTTAATTTCATGATTACCAGTTATGAAACACTATTGGCCGTTGATGTGACTGCAAAAAATGAGACAGTGCGGCTTAAATGCCACGATAACAAGTTGATTTGGAACGAACGTCAATGGCGTAAATTGTTGGCTGACAATGTTGGCGATACACTTTTCTACACGGCTTATATCGACACAGCAGGGCTGATTGTCAAGTGTTTGCCGTTTTGGCAGGTTGTTTCGCCCGACAGCATCGACTCATATATAGCTTACCGTTTGATTAATACCGGATATGTGCTTTGGGACAAGATGGGCATCTATCAGCGTTGTCTCGAGAATTTTAAGCAGAAACCGATAATCGAGAATCAGTCGGTTGATGTGGCTTGTATGAACTGCCACTCGTTCAGTGCTCAAAACCCGAACACAATGTTGCTCCATACCCGCAAATATAATGCCGGAACAACAATCCTTTATGGTGGTAAATTGCAGAAATACAACACAAAAACCGATATTTCGATGTCGGCAGGTGTTTATCCGTCGTGGAATCCGAACGGCTATCTGATTGCAATGTCAACAAATCTTATCGGACAACAGTTCCATAATAATTATGGGAATCGCATCTATGTGTCTGATTCAAAATCAGATATTGTGCTGTTGAATATGAAGACGCAAACCTTGACCACTTGTCCGCAACTCTCTACCAAGGCGTTGGAAAACCTGCCGGCGTGGGCACCTGATGGCCGTACACTTTATTATATCGGCGCGCCGCAGCGAGAAGGAGAGAAGGGCTTTGACATCAACTATTGGTACAGTCTTTTGCGTATCACATACGACGAGCCAACTAATTCGTGGGGCGTTGCCGATACAGTGTTGCGTGCCAAAGATTTAGGCGGTAGCGTCACCTTCCCGAAGCCTTCGCCCGATGGTCGTTACATTGCCTTTACGTTTGCTAACCGAGGCTATTTCACACCATTCAATAGGGAAGCCGATATTCATTTGCTTGACTTGAAAACCAACGAGATAACTGTGCCGGAAGGCGTCAACAGCCCAAGCTCTGAGAGCAATCACGGATGGTCGCACAACGGTCATTGGTTGGTTGTTAGTAGCAAGTGGCCCGACGGAATGTTCACCAAGCCGTATTTTGCTCATTTCGATGGCAATGGCAACTTCAGCAAGCGTTTCCTTTTGCCCCAAGAGGCCCCCGATTTCTATGACGATTTCACGCTGAACTACAACAACACCTATTTCATCACTGGCGAGGTGCCCACAACGCCAATCCAGTGGCGCGACGCCATCAAAGCCGACCCAATTCCGGTCAAAGCTGACCCATCGGTTAGCATCGATGCGCTTTCGGGAGCGACAAAACCGATGAAATAATGAAGGATATGATTATTGTTAAATAACAATAGTGAATAAGCATGCTTTATGTTGGCTTTATGATAACTATAGGATGACTATATGATTAGAAATGCAAGAAATGCGTATTATTGTTAAATATACATTTCTGTTAGCGTTAGCGTTTTTCTCCCAAATCAGAAGCCAAGCTTAAAAATGAAACTCAAAAACTTATAATTAAGACTCAAATGAATCCCCAAGTTGGAAAAATGTCGCCATTCATTGTGATGGAAGTGTTGGAGCGGGCTAAGGAACTGCAGAGGCAGGGTATTGATGTTATTCACATGGAAGTGGGTGAGCCCGATTTCGATGTGCCGCCGTGTGTTAGCGAGGCCACGGTTGAGGCCGTCCGCACATCACAGACGCACTACACGCACTCGTTGGGCGATGCCGATTTGCGCCAGACCATTGCCGATTTCTACCACAGCGAGTACGGCGTCACGGTCAGTCCCGACAACATTGTGGTCACAAGTGGCTCATCGCCAGCTATTTTGCTTGCGCTGATGGTGCTTTGCGAGGCTGGGGGAGAGGTGATAATGTCGAACCCTGGTTACGCTTGCTACCGTAATTTTGTGCTGGCTTGCAACGGAATTCCAGTCGAGGTGCCGCTTTGCGCTGAAAATGGTTTTCAGTTTGATGTTGAGGCAGTTAAAAAGGCAATAACGCCGCGCACCCGAGCCATCTTCATCAATTCACCGATGAATCCCACAGGTACTTTGCTCAATCCTGATGTGATGCAACAACTTGCCGCGCTGGGCGTCCCCGTTCTTTCCGACGAAATCTACCACGGACTTGTCTATGAGGGCCGTGCGCATTCTATTCTCGAATACACCAACGAAGCCTTTGTGCTGAACGGCTTTAGCAAACGCTTTGCAATGACAGGCTTGCGCTTGGGATATCTGATTGCACCACAACAATATATGCGCAGTTTGCAGATTCTTCAGCAAAATCTTTTCATCTGTGCGCCGTCGGTTGCGCAGAGGGCAGGAATTGCCGTCATGCGCAGTGCCGCCGCCGATGTCGATGCAATGCGCCAGACCTACAACGAGCGCCGTCTCTATATGATTCAGCGGTTGCGGCAGTTGGGTTTCACCATCCACACCGAGCCGCAGGGCGCATTCTACATCTTTGCCGACGCCCGCCGCTTCACAACCGATTCGTACCGCTTTGCCTTCGACATTCTCGAAAAGGCCCATGTCGGCGTAACGCCAGGCACCGATTTCGGCACTCGCGGCGAGGGTTACATCCGGTTCTCATACGCCAATTCTATCGAAAACATTCGTACTGGTCTTGACAGACTTGAGCGGTATCTTAAGGATAATTTCTGATACACTCATCAGCTTTCCGCTTCACCAATATTTTGATAGTTTTGCCAAAAATTTGAGGAATGATTTACCCCGACAACTTTGAGCAGAAGACCGATTTTGTCCGCATACGCAGCGCCATCAAGGGCAACTGTTTGGGCGAGGTGGGCCAGTGGCTGACCGACGAAATGCGTTTTATGCCGCGGTTTGCCGACGTGCGCAACCGCCTGACCGAAGTGTCGGAATTTATGCAAATCATTCAAAGTCAGGTCGATTTCCCGACCGATTTCTTCTTCGACCTTCGTCCGTTGTTTGCCAAAATGCGCATCGACGGCTCGTTTGCCGAAACCGAAGAGATTTTCTGTCTATATCGTTCATTGTCAACCGTAAAGGCCATCCTGCGATTCTTCGCGAAGCCGGAAAACACCGACCGCTATCCGGCTTTGGCCGCCATTGCCGCAAATGTTGCCGTGCACTCGTTTGTGACCGACAGCATCGAGCACGTGCTCACCAAACAGGGCGCCATCCGCGACAGCGCTTCGCCCGAACTTGCGCGCATCCGCAGCGAGCGGGCCGAGAAGCAGAGCGCCGCGTCGAGGCTCATCCGCCGCATTATTGCCGACGCGCAGCAGGAGGGTTGGGTTGAGGCCGACGCCACATTGGCCGTCCGCGACGGGCGGTTGGTTATTCCCATCGGGGCGTCGCAGAAGAGGCGCATTGCCGGTATTGTCCACGACGAGTCGGCCACTGGCAAAACTTGCTACGTGGAGCCCGCGCCCGTGGTGGAGCTGAACAACGAGATTGCCGAACTTGAGGCCGCCGAGCGTCGCGAGGTGGTTAAAATCCTTCGCGCCCTCACCGACAGCCTTCGCCCTTACACCGACGACCTCGACGACGCGCTTATGTTTTTGGGAATCACCGATTTCATTCGCGCCAAAGCACGCTACGCGCTGCAAATCGGAGCCATGGTGCCGCAACTCGCCGACGAGCCTGTCATTGATTGGCGCAACGCCCGCCACCCCATACTGCAAGAGGCTTTCAAGGCCGACGGGCGCACGCTTGTGCCGCTCAACATTGCGCTGAACGCCACCGACCGAATCCTTGTTATCAGCGGCCCCAACGCCGGTGGCAAGTCGGTCTGTCTGAAAACCGTTGGTTTACTGCAATATATGCTTCAGTGCGGACTGCCAATTCCGGTTGAGCCGAACAGCAGCACGGGCATTTTCAGCAATATTTTTATCGATATTGGCGACGAGCAAAGCATTGATAATGACTTAAGTACATACAGTTCGCACCTAATTGCAATGAAGCATTTTGTGCGCAACGCCAACAGCCGTACAATGATTCTGATTGACGAGTTCGGCACCGGAACCGAGCCAATGTTGGGTGGCGCCATTGCCGAGGCCATTCTCGACAAACTCAACCAGAGCAAGGTTTTCGGGGTGATAACCACCCACTACACCAACCTGAAGCATTTTGCCGCCTCGCACGACGGAATTGTCAATGGCGCAATGCTTTACGACACCAATCGTATGGAGCCGATGTTTGTGATGGAGATGGGCAAGCCGGGCAGCAGTTTCGCCTTCGAGATTGCCTATAAGATTGGTCTGCCGCAAGATGTGATTGACGACGCCCGCAGCAAGGTTGGCGAGGACCACCTCAATTTCGACAAGCACCTGCGCGAGATTGCCCGCGACAAATATTATTGGGAACGCAAACGCGAGAATATCAGAAAGATAGAACGCCGTTTGGAGGAGATGATGGAGACCGAAAAACGAGAGTTGGATGAGGCCAAACGGTTCCACAAAGAGACGGTGCAGAAATCGAAAGATGAGGCGCGACGTATTATCGCCGACTCGAACCGATTGATTGAGAACACGATACGCCAGATAAAAGAGTCGCAAGCCGACAAGCAGAAAACCAAGGAATTGCGCCAAAAAATTGATGATTTCAAGCAGACTGCCGAGGCCGAAAATAGCGCCGAGGAAGAACGTATCTTGCAGAAAATCAAAAAACTGAAAGAGCGTGAAGGCCGCGCCAAATCGTCGAAGACGAAACAGGACGCGCAACTGAAGGCCGCCGATGTGGTTGAGGAGCGCCAGCGCGATTTCACCATTGGAATGCCCGTGCGCATTGAGGGGCAGACAACCGTGGGCGAGATTATGGAACTGAACGGGAAGAACGCCGTAGTGGCTTTCGACAACTTATATATGAATGTGGAAATCAGTCGTTTGCAACACTTGACTGACGACGAGAAAAAGAAACTTCGTAAGAGCGTGCGCCAGGGCAGTCTGCAGCAGTCGTACGAGTTGAACCAGCGCCGGCTGTCGTTCAAGCCCGGGCTCGATGTGCGCGGAATGCGTGCCGAAGAGGCCGTGAACCGCGTGGCCGCCTTCATTGACGAGGCCGTGATGGTTGGCGCCTTCGAGGTGAAAATCCTGCACGGCAAAGGCAACGGCATTCTGCGCCACGTGGTGCGCGAGTACCTGCAAACCGTCGATGTGGTGACCGCTGTCCGCGACGAGCACGTCGATTTTGGCGGCGCGGGAATAACGGTGGTGGAGTTGGGGTAGCCCGAACAACGAAAAAGCCGCAAACCTTTTCAGATTCGCGGCTTTAAAAACATTTTCTAACCTAAATTCTAAGCTTCGGCAGATGCCATTTTTTCTGCGGCGACTGTCTCTTTAACAGTCTCGTTTGCAACATTTTGTTCGCAAACATTATCCTCAATTGTGCGGTTAAGCATCGATTTGTGATAGTAACGCAAGTTGTGTTCTGCCTGACGAGCCGAGCTGAAGTTCGACACACGTTTCAGGTAGCCGATAACGCGCGTGCCATAGTCGATATTGGTCGAACCGCATTTGCTGCACTTCTGCAGAGTGCGTTTGTCGATGTATTTGCAATCGTTGCAAATAGTGATTTTGATATTGAAGCAGAAGTAGTTGCAACCAGCTTTGGCTGTAGCCTCAAGCAAGCGAAGGAATCCTTCTTTTGTCGGTGCCTCTTCCAGATTCAAGTGAAGAGCTGAACCACCGTCGAGGTATTGTATAATGTCGCGGCCATGCAGGCTGATTTTGTCCAAGATGTTGATTGTCGGGTCCTCAACTGGGTAGAAGTACGAGTTGTAGCAATCGCGCGGAACGAACAAACCGTCTTTCTTGTCCCACTTAGCATTCTTCACACCAAGGTTCTCTGCCGGAACAAACTCAGTATTGAACATGCAGCCGAACTGTTTCTTGGCCTCTTTGTTCACCTCGTAAATCACTTTCAGATGTTTGGCCACAAACTCTTTGTACTCCTTGGTGTTGCGAGCGGCAATGCCTTGGCTCTCAGCGGCCTCAACCATTCCGTTGATACCGATTGTCGAGAATTGTTTGTCGAGCGAGATGAAGCCGGCCGAGTAAACCGGAAGCAATCCTGCCTCAACATATTGCTCGATAATCTTGCGGTAAGCAACCTGATATTTGATGATTTTCCAGATTTCGGTTCTCAAATCGCGGCCTTGTTGAACTAAACGGTTCATATTCAAGGTGATGACGTTTACAGAGCCTGTCGATACGCCACCTGCGCCAAGTGAGTAGCTGAAAGTGTTGTCTGACAATTCGTTACGTAAGCGGCAGCACGATGCAAGGCTATCGGCATTTTCCGATTGGTAGATGAAGAACGAGTTGCCCTCGCTCAACTCTTGTGCGGCTTTGTTGGCGAACTCTTGGTCAACTGGCTTGCCGTCTTTAACAAGCATGGCGGCTGTAACAACAGGGAAAGTCAGAATGGCTTTGGTGCGTTCCTTGTTGAACCAGCGCATGAAATGCCACTGCAGCTTGTCGAGAGTCTCCCAATTTGGTGCGGTCATATCGGGGAAGACAAACGAGCCGAAGATGCTTTGGAAATACTCCTTGTCGAAGATTGATATGTTCCAGAACACCGACTGATATCCACGTGCGGCGGCCGGCTGGTTGACAGCGAAGACCACGTGCTGCAGGTGGTTGTCGATGATGTATTGTTTCTCCTCAAGATAGTTGTCGCCATAATCTTTGCGTGCGAAATAGTCGAAATACATCAGGAACTCGACAGTTGCCAAAGCGCCGGCAAACTGCGAGCTGATTGCGAATGTAAGGTTGACGAACTCACCGCAGAAGCTCTCAAGGTGTTTCGGCTTCAGGCTCTCGCCGCCCAACTTGGTCAGACCATCGAGCAGGAACGGGAACATGCTGATTGACACGCAGTAAGGTTTCAGCGAAGTCTCGTCGTGAACGTAGATTTCGTGCGACTCAATCTGACGGATGTACTCATCGGCCGTCTCCTGTCCGAACAATTCGGCGATTTTTTCTTTTACAAGGAAACGATTCACTTGAATGTTGATGTCTTTGTTCAACTCCGACTCCATTGTCGCAATGTTTTTTGAAGTAACATTGGCATTGGCATCCATTTTTGAACCATCGGCTGCATTTGTCGCCCCGATGTACTCTTTGATAAATTGAGCCTTCGACCGTAATTGGTCTTCTGTTAACCGCATCATAAGCCTTACATATTTTTAGTTAGAAAGTGATTATTATATAGTTTATTAGTCTTTACTTCGACAAAACGCTGGTTTGTTGTCGGGCTTGTCAAGCCGCCAAGCGACTCAATCCACGGACCCGTCTTAACCCATGTCAGCTCCGACATTATCTCCGGCTCAACCTGTTCGCGTCCTGTATAGAGGCATGTCTCGAAACCCAAATCGCGCGCCAGAGCCAGTTTGTGTGTCAGCTCCTCGGGATGCCACTCGCCGCCCATAAAGAGCACGCAGTTGGCGTAACCGCGGTATTGGTTCAAGATGCTGAGATAGCGCTCGTCGGTCAGCAGCTCGCCGTTGCCCTCCTTCCAGAGGAATGGCGAGTGGCAGCCCTTGCAATGCAGCGGACAGCCCGAAATGGAGAAGCAGACGCTTATCTGCCCCGGCACTTCCTGTAACACTATGTCAACATCATGACAATACATTCTCTATCTCATTTTTGCGCCTGTTTTTTATCAAACCGACCCGAAAAGTCAGCCTGATATCACAGAACATTGTTTTAAAAAAAGTTAAGTTTTTTTGAGGTGTCGGAAGTTGATTTGTTTCAATTATTCAACCCTCGTCAACAAAATTATCTACGTTTCGATACGTGTAAAGTGCGCTCAATTTTAGATTATAACAAAGTTATTAACAATTGCTAAGATTCTCTATATCAATTATTTATCTCGATAAAAATCTTTTAAATATTTAAAAACCAAAATGTTTGTTACAAAGAGCCGATATGTGATTATCTTTGAGCCTTAAAACAAAAAAACGCACAATGAAACGCACGATATTTTTATTAATGGCGACACTTTTGACAGTCGCTTGTTCGGAAAAAAAGATGGAAACGATAAGCATCGACAACATGGATTTGACCGTAAACCCGGCCGACGATTTTTACAAATATGCCAACGGTAGCTGGATGGCCCGTACAAAAATTCCAGAGGACAAAAGCCGTTATGCGGTGTTCGACATACTGAACGACTTGAACAACACACGGTTAAAAGAGCTCGTGGACGAGATAAGCTCGAAAAAGCAAGCGTCAGGCTCAAATGCGGAAAAAATAGCGATGTTCTATAACAGCGGTATGGACACTGCGGCCATAAACAAAGCCGGCATTGAGCCCGTCAGATTTCTGTTCGACTCGGTTAACGCCATCAGCAACCTTACCGATTTGCAAGATATTTTCGCGCTTTTCAACACCTATACAATAACGACTCCGTTTCTTGCCAGCTGCGGCTTCGACGGCAAAAACAGCACCATGTATGCGCTGAACATCGAACAAGACGGACTCGGCATGTCGGACCGCGACTATTACTTGAGAAGCGATGAGTACTTCAGCAACATACGCAACGAGTACAAAAATCATTTGGCAAAAATGTTCAAGTTGCTTGGTCAAGACGATGCAACAGCTTCGGCATCAGCCAAATGCGTGTTCGATATCGAATATCAGCTTGCCGAAATTTCGATGGACAAGGAGCGGATGCGCGACCCATTCCTCACATATAATAAAATGGACATCGAGAAATTGTCGGCATTGACCAGTAATATCGATTGGAAACGGTATTTCAAAAAAATCGGCTGTCAGGAGCCGGAATATGTCATCGTCTTCCAAACCGATTATATGTCGAAACTGAACGGCATACTGAAACAGACAAGTATTGCCGATTGGAAAACATATCTTACCTGGTGCGTCATCAACAACACCGCATCATGCCTAAGCTCCGACTTCGACAATCAGAATTTTGACTTCTACGGACGCGTTTTTAGCGGCAGCCAACAACAGAAGCCGCGCTGGGAGCGCATTCTGGCGTCTACAAGCAAACATCTTGACGATGCTGTGGGCCAGTTGTATGTTGAAAAATATTTCCCTCCGCAGGCCAAACATCGCGCGCTTGAGCTTGTCAACAATCTGCGTCAGGCTCTCAAAGAGCGCATCGACCAACTGGAATGGATGAGTGACGACACCAAAGTCAAAGCTCAAGAGAAACTTGCGGCCATAAATGTGAAAATCGGCTACCCCGACGAATGGTTTGATTTTTCTGGCTACCAAACATGCGACACATACGTCACCAACGTCCTTAACATGGTAAAATACAGATATGAACGTGATATAAAAGATGTTGGCAAACATGTCGATAAAGGCCGATGGTATATGTCGGCGCAAACCGTCAATGCATATTATATGCCGCCGATGAACGAGATTGTGTTCCCTGCCGCCATTCTGCAACCGCCGTTCTTCTATGCCAACGGCGACGACGCCATCAACTACGGTGCAATTGGTGTTGTCATCGGACACGAGATAACCCATGGTTTTGACGACGAAGGCCGCAACTATGACAAAGACGGTAACATCTGCGAATGGTGGACCGAGGAGGACAGCCGCCGCTTTACCGAGCGCGCGCAGACGCTTGTCAACCGCTTCAACTCATTTATTGCGATTGATACGATGCATGCCAACGGCTCATTCACATTAGGTGAGAATATCGCTGACCTTGGCGGTCTTAACATTGCTTACACTGCCTTCAGCAAAACCGAACAATGGAAAAATCAGTCGGTAAAACTCGATGGCTTCACACCCGACCAACGCTTTTTCATTGCCTACGCGCAAGTATGGTGCCAGGTTATCCGCGACGAGGAGATTCGCCGCCGTACACAAACCGACCCGCACGCTCTTGGTTGCTACCGCATTGAGGGTCCACTGCCAAGCGTTGAGGCCTTTGTAAAAGCCTTCGATGTGAAACCTGGCGACCGTTACTATCTGCCAGATTCACTGAAGACTGTTATTTGGTAAGGGAGTTTTAAGTTGTAAGTTATCGAAGTTATAAGTTTCGGTAATAGTTTAAGGTTTAACAAGTTTAAATGGCTGAGCTTATGAATAAGCATATCACTTATGCCTTATCACTTGTGCCTTTTCAACTAAATGAGTTATGATTCACGAAACCGACCGTCTGATTCTGCGTCCGTGGCTTGATAGCGATGCCGAAGCCCTCTACCGTTATGCCAGCGACCCACAGGTTGGCCCTATTGCGGGTTGGCCTCCGCACACCAGCGTTGAGGATAGCCGCGAGATTATCCATGCAGTGTTATTGAAGCCCGAAACCTACGCCATTGTGCTGAAAACCAGCAATGAGCCTATCGGCAGCATCGGCCTGATGCGCAACGGCGAAGGCGTCTATCCGATTGGCGAAACCGAACTAGAACTTGGCTTTTGGATTGGTGTGCCGCATTGGGGAAACGGCTATGCGCCAGAAGCCTCTCGTTGCCTTATCCGCTATGCCTTTGAACAACTGAACGCTACGGCCGTTTGGTGCGGCTATTACGACGGCAACCTAAAATCAAGACGCGCACAAGAGAAAATCGGCTTCAAATACCACCACACCATTGAAAATGTGAAAGTTCCGCTTATGGGCGAGGTGCGCACAGCGCATGTCAATCTGATGACTCGGGAAGAGTGGTTGGCGCGAAAGTGAATTAGGCGTTGTGGTTGCACGGATAACGCTAGTTTGGAACAAGTCCAACCTTCATAAAAAACATTTTCCATTTCCAAACTGATTTTTATACATTTGTCTTGTTCTGAGTTTTGCCTTGTAAGAGGCTGAATAGTAGAGCAGACATATAGAAAGACGTTTACTGACGTTTTCCTTTGGCGAACTAAAATTCTCGCAAAATTTTAAACCATTGCCAGAGAAAAAGCAGCGGTGAACGCCTGCGTAGGTATATTGATTTGACAATCAGTATATTCTTGCGTGGGCTTCGCGTTGCTCAATCTTACAATGGTGGGTAATGCGAGAAACCTTAGTTCGTGGGAGCGAGTAACATGATTCCCACGTTTTTCTTTTATAGGCACCGCACTGGGGAGTCGGCGGAAAAAAGTTGCGCACGACACGGATGCAGTGTATATAGCTATGAAACGTTTGTTAGCATTGGTGTTTGCTACAATGCTTGCAGAGCAAGTGTGGGCTACATATAATTACGACTTCGCAGCGGTTTGCAGCAGTGGGCAAACACTATACTATTACATCGACCGCAACGATTTCAATAATAATACAGTATGGGTAACATATCCTCAATACGTTAGTTACAATTCTTACCCTTATTATGATTATTACTATGAGTTTACAAAACCTGTAGGCGAATTGGTTATACCTGAAACCGTTACAAATGAAGGTATAACTTATACTGTTACACACATTGGCAGCCATGCGTTCTATGGGTGCGATGAACTGATTTCGGTTGCCATACCAAATTCAGTGACAAGCATTGACGGCAGTACTTTCAGAGAATGTAGCAGTTTGACATCAATAGACATTCCCAACAGTGTAACAAGTATTGGCGCTTGCGCTTTTTGGTATTGCCAGAACTTGGTATCAATCGACATTCCCAGCAGCGTAACAAGTATTGGCGACTGTGCTTTCTTGCGTTGTTATAGTTTGACATCTGTAAATATTCCCAATAATGTGACAAGTATCGGCGAGAGGGCATTTGAGGACTGCGATAATATTGAATCGGTAGAAACAAGTAGCAATGTTGATTTTAGCAACGCAAAATTGTATTTTGTCAAAGATGGTTTTCGCTGTAAGGTGCTTGATAAGAACACTGTTGCAATAGTATCAAATTCATATACAGGTGATGTGGTGTTACTAGAAACCATAACAGCCGGTAATACATTTAATGTTTCAAGCATCGGCAGTTATGCGTTCTATGGCGATGGGGTGACTTCTGTTTCCATTCCCACAAGTGTAACAAGTATTGACGGCTCTGCGTTCTATAATTGCAGCAAATTGACATCAATAACCATTCCCAATTCGGTCACAAGTATTGGCTACAATGCGTTTAGTATGATGAAGAATATATATTATTCAGGCACAGCCGAAGGCAGTCCGTGGGGAGCATTGACAGTCAATGGAACTATTGATGGCGATTTTATCTTTGCTGATGCCGAAAAAACACAGCTAACAGCCTATATTGGCAATGATGCCAGAGTGTATATTCCCAATACTGTTACAAGTATTGCTGAAAATGCGTTTTATAATTGCATTCAAGAAACGGTGTACATCCCAAAATCTGTTACAAATATTAGCAAAAGAGCCTTTGTCGATGACAGAGGCAATCACTTGACCATTTTCTGTGGTGCGGAATCTAAACTTGAAACGTGGCAGGATGATTGGTATAGTTGGATTATAAACAAAATAGTTTGGGGTGTTGATATTGACAAGAAAATATGGTCTGTAAATATTACATCTGATAACAGCGAATATGGAGAAATAAGTGTTGCAGGTGCTGGTTTTGTTGAAAAGGACGTCAATTGGTATAGTGGTTTGCCAAGTATGTGGGTTTTCGATGGCGTGGAGGCAACCATTGAAGCTATTCCAACAAGATGGGCTGATTACCATTTTGTCAAATGGAGCGACAATGACACCACTAACCCCCGTGTGTTTACAGCAACAAAGGACACATCTTTTACCGCCATATTTGAGCCACATACGGTGGTTATAGATACTGCCGTTGCAGTTGTTTCTTGTGCCGCTTCTGGTCTAACCGAAGGCTCTCATTGCTCTATCTGTGGTAAAGTGCTTGTATCGCAAGTTTATATCCCAGCACCAGAACACACTTGGGTTAGAGATACTGCCGTTGCCGCCACCTGCATTACAACAGGCTTAACCGAAGGCTGGCATTGCTCGGTTTGTGGCGAGGTTTGGATAGCGCAGAGGGAAACACCAGCAACGGGGCAACACCATTGGGTTACGGGCGATGATGCCGTTGCTGCCACCTGCACCGAAACAGGCTTAACAGCAAGCATTTACTGTTCGGTCTGTGATACGGTTAAGGCGCAAGAAATTGTCCCAGCCAAAGGCCATATAGCAGTTAATGACACATGCTACGATGCTACCTGCACAAAATCAGGCCTTTGGGGAGGTCAGCATTGCTCGGTTTGCGGAGTAGTATTAAAAGAACCAACAGAAATACCAGCAATCGGCCATTGCGTGATATATGGTGCTAGACAAGAAGCAACATGTACTGAATCAGGATTTATTGGAGAGGATTATTGTGATTATTGCGGTGAAGTATTAAAGGAGCGAACAGAAATACCTGCGTTGGGTCATAAGTTTGTAAAATACGTTTATAACAACGATGCCACCATTGAAACCGATGGCACAGAAACCGCCGTTTGCGCGCACGGCTGCGGTGCGACAGATACGCGTGTAGCAGAAGGCACAAAACTTGCAATAACAGCCGTCACCGAATCTGCCGCCAACGCTGTCAACATCTACGCCACAGGCAAAACCATTGTTGTTGAGAATGCAACAGAAGAAATTCGTGTTTATAATGCAATGGGCGCATTGGTTTGTAGGGACGCGATTAATCGCGTCCGTACGGAAACACCTATCAATGGAACAGGCGTTTACATTGTAAAAACCGGCAACGTGGTGAAGCGAGTTGTTGTGAATTGACAATCAGATTAACCGATTGGTAATAACCAAAGTAGGGTTGCCACACTGTGACAACCCTACTTTATTATAATCGCTTTCGTAATTCAATCCTTCTCCACCTTCAGTGTGTCGTACATTTTGCGAACCTTCTCTTTGGCTTCTTCAATCGAGTTGCCGCGAGCCAGCAGCACGGCCATACGGCGGTGTTCGTGCACTTCGGGTTTGCCGAAAATGCGCATTTGAGTATCAGGCATTGCAAGCGTCTCTTCAAGGTTGCTGAACTTCACGTTTTGGCTGTCGCCGAAGACAACCACCGCTTTCGAAGCTGATGGCCCGTGGAAAGCGATGTTCGGAATGGGCAGACCAAGAATGGCGCGCACGTGCAGCGCAAATTCCGACAAGTCCTGCGAAATCATTGTCACCATACCCGTGTCGTGCGGACGCGGCGAAACTTCGCTGAAAATCACATCATCGCCCTTCACAAACATTTCTACACCGAAGATTCCGCGGCCACCGAGAGCGTCGGTAATCTTCTTTGCAATGTCCTGTGCCTTTGCCAGAGCGGCGTCGGTCATAGGCTGCGGCTGCCACGACTCTTGATAGTCGCCGTCTTTCTGCCAGTGGCCGATTGGGTTCAGGAAGCTTGTGCCGTCTTTGTGGCGGATGGTCATCAGTGTAATCTCATAATCGAAATCGATAAAGCCCTCGACAATCACCTTGCCGGCACCAGCGCGGCCGCCAGCCTGCGATATTTCCCACGAGCGGTCGACATCGGCCTCACATTTCACCATACTCTGTCCGTGGCCCGACGAGCTCATAATCGGCTTAACTACGCACGGAATACCAATCTCTTTGATGGCTGCCTTGTACTCGTCGTATGTTGCCGCAAATCGATAGGGCGATGTTTTCAGCCCCAACTCTTCAGCGGCCAGACGGCGGATGCCTTCGCGGTTCATTGTCAGGAAGGTAGCCCTTGCCGTCGGAATCACGTTAAAGCCTTCTTTTTCAAGTTCGACAAGCGTTGGCGTTGCAATGGCCTCAACTTCAGGGATAATGTAGTCGGGGCGCTCTTTGTAGATAATCTCGCGCAGTTTCTCGCCGTCGAGCATTGAAATCACATACGAGCGGTGCGCTATCTGCATTGCAGGCGCGTTGGCGTAACGGTCAACTGCAACCACCTCAATACCAAAGCGTTGCAACTCAATGGCGACTTCCTTGCCAAGTTCGCCCGAACCGCAGAGCAGGGCTTTTTTGCCGCCTTCTTTAAAGATTGTCCCAAAAGTTTCCATATTTCGATTTTTTAGTAGTTAAGTGAAAGTCAAATGTATTCAATAGATTCAGCCGTTGTCCGCCGCCGCAAATCAAGTTGTTGACAATTAGCGAACAGACACAAAAGAGTAATAGGTAAGGTGTTAATATTAAAGGCTTTATAAGAAAAAGCGACCTATTGCCGCCACCTAATTCTGAATTCGTAATTCAAAATTACAAGGTGTCTTACTTCACAATCTTCGCCACCATTTCGTACAAATCATTGATTCGCACAGGTTTCGACATATAGTCGGTGCATCCGGCATCGAGGGCGGCGTCGCGGTCAGAGTCGAAGGAGTTGGCTGTGAGCGCCACTATGGGGGTGATGGTGTCGAACTCGCGGATTGAGCGTGTCGCTTCAAGTCCGTCCATTACCGGCATTTTTATATCCATGAATATTATGGAGTACTTGTTGTTTTTTGCCATTTCGACCGCCTCAATTCCGTTTTTGGCGCGGTGCAGATTGTGCCCCACAAGCATTGCCGCCAACATCATGTAGTTGCTGTTATTGTCCTCTGCAACAAGCACTTCCAGCACTCTGTTATCGTTGGCCTTGTTAGCCGCTACAGGCTCTGCCTCAAGCTGCCGGACTTCGTTTTCCTGAGTCTTTTTAGGTTGGATTGGCAGCCAAGCCCAGAAAGTCGACCCTTCGCCTTGTACTGAGCTGAATCCGACATGTCCGCCGACAGCCTCAGCCACCGACTTGCAGATAGACAGGCCGAGTCCAGTTCCCTGCGCAAACACATCAAGTTTCTCGAACCGATGGAAGACGCGCTGTTTGTCGGCTTCCGAAATTCCGATGCCGGTATCTTCGACATATAATTTGATTCCACCTTCTTCCTCCACATATCCGAACCGTATCTTTCCGTTGCGGGTGTATTTAACCGCATTCGACACAAAGTTATTGACAATCTGCATTATACGGTTTCTGTCAGAATTGACAATGCAAATCTTGTATGGATTGTCGAGCTCAAGTTTGACATTGATGTTGACCTTCTTCTCGAACGTGCTGTAGAGTTCATCGAACAGAGCCGCCAAATCGAAATCGTCGTTTTTGAAATTGATGTATCCTGCCTCGATTTTCGATATGTCAAGAATGTCGTTTATCAGCTTAAGCAACATGTCGCTGTTGCTTGATATGTAATGGTTGTAGAGTTCGCGCTTGTCTTGTTCGTCGGTCATTGTCAGGAGCTCTGAGAAGCCGACAATAGCGTTGAGCGGCGTGCGTATCTCGTGGCTCATGTTGGCAAGGAAGGCCGATTTAAGCAAGTCGGACCGCTCGGCCTTGGCCTTGGCCTCTTTCAGCTCGTCGAACGTCATATAGAGTTGCGTAATCTCCTGCGCGTTGGTAAGTAAGTAGCGGTGTCCGTTCTGCATTGTCAGCAAGTCTTTGCTGATGTGCCACATACGGTGCTCGCCGCCAAAATTAGTCTCATCGTTATACTCATAGCTGCCGAACTCAATGGCGCGATTGTCGTTGTCGCGCAACTTTTGCACCATGTCGTTGTCAGATATGAATTCATCGTAGTTGTGCCCCACAACATCGTTCCGCACCACGTTGTATAATGCGCAGAACTTGTTGTTAGCCAGCATGAACCGCTTTTCGTTGTCGACATCAATCAGATAGAAGACGCCTGGAATGTGGTCGATAAACGTTTTCAGCATGATGTTGGCGCGCTCGTAGCTGTCAACCATGGTGTTCCACTTGGTGTTGTCGCGGGCAAGGCCGGTATACACCTCAACGCGACCGTGGTTGTCGTGCTTGAGGGGCACAAAGTAAATTTGCATATTGCGGACATGCCGATTTGTCCGTGGCGAACTGAATGTGCGCACAAAGACAGTCTGTTCAAAATCTTCGCAGCGTTTCAGCCGTTCCACAAGTTTCTCCATTGCGGGACGGTCGTCGGGATAAGTAATTTGCAGAAGCGACTCGATTGGTGAATTATTCAGTCCGTCGTACTCGCTATCAGTCTCATACAGAGTGATTTTGTTTTTATTCACATCGAAGTCGAACTGAATCAAATCCGACTGTTTCATTGTGAGCGATGTGCGCGTGCGAATCTCCTCAAGGAATTGCCGGTAGAGCGCCTCGCCGGTGATGTTTCGTGCAACGCAGTTCATTTTCTCGACACGTCCGGCACGCTCCATCACAGTCATAATTATCTCATAATAAGCGTATTCGTCTTTGTCGATATTGTTTTTTATGCGGATAACATTACGCGCTTCTTTCAAATTGCCCGAGCGTATGCTACTGATAACTGTCGATATTTTTGGTGCGTCGGCGGGGTGAATTTCGGCGATAAACCGCTTGGCGTCAGACAATTCGGGGAACAACGACGCGTCGCCATAGATAAACTCGCGCCGGCCTGTTATGAAGTTCAGATTCCACGCCGTAAGTCCGCCTATCTTCATAATGTTTGTGCGGTCTTTGTCAAGTTCGGCAATTTCGCGGCGGTGCTTTTCTTCCGATGTTATGTCGATGAGACTTATAATGTAGCTCAGTTTGATGCCGTCGGCATTGCTAACACGCTGACACTTAACATGCAAGTCGCACGAGCTGGTTTTGTTCGAATGGTAGTATTGCTGTATCTCGCTGTCGAAATCGACATGGATAAAGGTGTCGGCTATGTCGGTGCGCTGGGTTTCCATTTTGAACTCGACCGGCAATATCGGCGAGTCGAACATGTTGTATTTCTGCGCGATAAAACTGTCGGCATCGCTAATGCCCATAATTTCCTGACACTTCTTGTTGATGTAACTCAAGACGCCGTCGCGGTTGTAAATGGCAAACCCTACAGGCGCCAAATCGAGCACTGTATGGTACTCGTTGTACAAGGTTGAGAAAATCAAATCCTGCGATTTGTCACGCGACACGTCACCGACAATCATTACAATATACGATTTGTCGTTTTCGGTTATCTTGTAATAGCGTGTCGAGATGATGCTGAGTCCGCGCCGTCCGAAAATGTTGTGCTTAATTTTGTCGCAGTCAATCTGGTTGACATAATTCAGCATCTGCGAGTCGTCAAAATCCTCAATTTTGCGCGGCCCGGTGTAGTTGGGGTCGTTAAAGATGTTGTAATGCGCCGACAGGAATTGCTCTTTGTTCGGGATTTTTCCAATCTGCATGGCGGCATTGTTTATGTCGAGGATGAAGCCCTTGTCGTCGCTCACCACAATGCCAACAGATATCTGTTCGAATATGTGCACAAAATCGGTGAACGACAGCTTGATATTCATATCGGACGCAGCCTTGTAGTTGTGCAGCAACAGGATTATTTGCCGCACTTTTCCAAACCGCTTGACAGCCATAATGTCGATAGTAGCTGAATTCTTGGCAGCGTCGGCGTAGTTGCTAACGATTGTGTATTTTTCAAGTTCGCCGTTTACCATTTTGTCGTAAACCGACATCATGGAGTCGTACTCATCAAACATGTACGAGAACTGCCTCCACGACATTCCGTTGAATTGTGTCCGGCCGACAATCTGGTTTTTGAATCGTTTTTTTGCAATGTTATAGTTGAGCAGCAGAATGTTGGTGGTGCTGTAGTGCATATCAACCAGACGGCTGAACTCATTCTGCCTGCGGTGCTGGAAATAGGAGATGCATGCCACAGTTGCGACAATAGCCACAACTACAGCCACTAATATCCAAACAATCAGCGTCGTTCCCATCAGGCAAGAATGATTAGCGCAAGCGTTTTACCGCTAAAAATCATTGATTTTGAATGACAAACTCAAAATATCTGCGTTTCGGTATGAACAAAAAAGACCTCACCGCCAATGGCGGCAAGGCCAGTTTCTTCAAAAGTCAGCAGACATTTTACTCTGTCATTTCAACCATCTTGAACGGCACTTTGATGATAGACTGGTAGTCTTCGCCAGCCTCAAGCATATCATCATCTTCCTCCTCGTAATACCAAAGGATTACCACTTCGTTGCCACTTTTGTAGATGGCCTCCAGTTTCTTGAACACGTCAAGGATGCACTTCGAGCTACTTGTGTTGAAGTACTCAAGTTTCATTGACATTTCGGTAAGCGGAGCCGGCGACGAAAGATATTGTTCCAGCCAGTCAACCATTGGTTTGTAGAATTCAACAGAGTTTTCTGGAATTGAACGACCTTTGATTTCGAGTTTACCGTTCGATTCAAAAGTAACAGTTGGAGTTTTTGGTGTTCCGATAATTGAAATAGGTTCCATTTTATTAGTATTAAATAAGTTTTATCAATTTAAAGCGATGTCTAAAGTAAAAAAATTATAATTATTACTACCATTTAAAAACTGGTAATTTAATTTACTGTTCGATTTCCGTGCAATATCAACAAATCCAAGTCCGCCGCCGCCTTTCTCCGAAAAGCCTTCCTTGTCAAGAATGTTCTTGTACAGCTCCTTCAAGCCGTCGCGGTCAAGCGAGTTTATCTTGTTGAGGCGCTCAGTCAGCTTCGTTTGCTGGCTTGGTGCGACATAGTTTCCCGTTATTACATGGAACGCGTTTACAGAACGCAATAATAAGCAAACTCCGACTTTTCCGCAAAAATTTTCGCCATCAATAATTGGAGTTGTTGCCGAATGATGAAAAACGTTCTGCATACATTCTATTAAAACATTGTATATCTTCTTTTTGATAGTGGTGGCAGTGTGCTCAAGCTGTTGCTCAACAACGTCAAGCGCCTGCACAATAAGTGGAGTGGTGATTTCCCCCTTGAAAAGGAAAATAACGTCGCCATCGGCCACTTTTCGATACCATCTGTCAATTTCAGAAGACATGAGCATTTGCGCAATCTTATTTGTACAATCGCAAATATATAAAAAGCTATTCTAATAATGTGTGCAAGAAATCAGATTTTGTTATTCACACCTATTTTGTTGATAATTGTCGATTATTCCGCCGCCTATCAGGTCGTTATCTTGATAAAAAACAGCCGATTGTCCGGGGGTAACGGAGTCGATAGGCTCGTCGAAGGTTATCCGGAGCCCTTTGCCGGCTGGCTCAATGGTGGCCATTCCACCTTTGCTGCGGTATCTGATGCGCACCAATGCCCGCAATGGCTTATCGATATTGCTGATTTTCATTAGATTGCAGTCCGACACATAAACGGTGTTGCAGAGCAAGTCATCTTTGGTGCCAAGCGTGACGGTGTTGTTTTCCGCATTGATGTTTGTAACATACATTGGCTGGCCGAGTGCTATCTGCAAGCCTTTGCGCTGCCCGATGGTGTAGTTGGGATAGCCTTTGTGCCGCCCCAGAACACGTCCGTCGGTGCTGATGAAGTCGCCAGCCGGAACATTCAGATATTCAGGCGAATTGTCGTGAAGAAAATTGCGATAGTTGTTATCGGGCACAAAGCAAATCTCCTGCGACTCGCGTTTCTTTGACAGTTTGACATAGCCGTGTTCGGCTGCCATTTGCCGCACTTGTTGCTTGGTGAATGTGCCGAGCGGAAATATTGTGCGCCGCAGATTCTCCTGCGACAGCTGCCAAAGGAAATACGACTGGTCTTTGGTTGCGTCGAGGCCTTTTTTTATGTAATAGCGCCCCTCGTCGCAGCCAATCTGTGCATAATGGCCTGTTGCAATATATTGACAGTCAAGTTTGTCGGCAAGTTCGACGAGCGCGCCCCATTTTATGTATTTGTTGCACACCACACACGGGTTTGGCGTGCGTCCGCGCATATACTCGCTAATGAAATTGCCTATGACTTTTTCCTTGAAAAGCTCGCGGATGTCGAGTATCTGATGCCGGAACCCGAGGCTGTCGGCAATGTGTTTGGCCTCGAATATCGAATCGACAGAACAACAGCCCGTTTCGCGCTCCATGCAGGCTTTTGAAATGCTGTCCCACGAACGGAACGTGACACCTTCGAGCTGATAGCCTTGCTCAATCAGAAGCACAGCTGCCATGGTGCTGTCAATGCCACCACTCATCGCCATTAGGACTTTTTCTGACATCGGGAAGTCGAGGTTTGTGCTAATTTTTCATAAGCCAAGTCGGGTCGCCCCAGTGGTGTGCGGGGTCATCGAGTTGGTTTTTCTGTTTCTCAAGCTCGTTAATGGTGCGGTTATTCTCCTCGTCGAGTTCAGGACAGCGTCCGTGCTTATAGACATATTGCTTTTTGTAGTTGCCGCGCTCGTCGAAAATGAGCCATGAGCCTTCCATCAGGTCGTTGACGTATTTGCCTTTCTTGTTGAGCTTGCCGTTTGAATGATAGACAAGTCCCTCGCCGTTCAGCTTGCCGTGGTCGTAGTTGACCTCGAACATGAGTGTGCCGCCGGTGGGGTAGTATTTGCGCCATTTGCCGTGCTTCTCACCGTCTTTCCAGTTTATCTCCTCAAGCTTTTTATGCTCCGATGTGTACTGAACGAAAAGCCCGTCTTTCACACCGCGTTTATACGATTCTTGCAGATAAAGGTCGCCGTTGTCGGAATAATAAAGCCAGATGCTGTCTTTCTCGTTGTCGTAGTATTTGCCTGTGGCACTGACTTTTCCGCTGCGATGAAAGAATTTGGCGTCGGCAGAGTGTCCGTCGGTGGCGTAGTTGAGCGATGCATAGAGATTACCGTAGCTGTCGTAGCGTTTCAGCTCGCCTACCGGATTGTTGTCGACAAAATAGGCTTCGTATTTTTTTTGTCCGTTGGGATATTTTTTCACCCACCGTCCTTGCTTCAATCCGTTGATATCGGTATAGTTAAGCAATGTGTCGCCTTCCTGCCCCACATTTTGAGCAACACCCGCCATCGTGGTCAGTATCAGCGATATAACAATAAACAAACGTAATTTCATAACATCAAATTTGTTGGTAAAAGTAATATTATCCGCCGCTGTTGTTGGATTGCAAGCCGCTAATTTATTCACTTTTTGTTAAACCGATGCTGTCGGCGCTAATTACTGAAGTTGACCGCTTGCCGATTTCACTTCGTTCCACAATCAGGTTGCATATATATATTATAGGTGTGAATCTGAAGCCTACAAGGAGCAAAAAACGCTTGATTTCATTATCGCATACGTAAATTGCAAGTCAATCAAATATTTATGAAAAAAACACAAATATCATTCTTTAATCTGAATGTGTAAATCACACATTATTATATTTGTAAAAGCTGATTTGATGTCGAAACCGTCATTGTCAGCGAAAAAAGAAAACAGGATATATTATTCATTATCAATATAAAACAGAATCATTATGAAAGCACAACCATTAATCATTGGAATTTTATCGATAGCTTTGTTATTTGCTATAATTAAGATACTTACCTGCAGCAATCCTTTACCTGCTATTGATTCGTCAGCTGCTGTCATCAATAATATTATGACGCGCACCAGTGTTCGCTCGTATACCGATGAACCAGTGACTGATGCGCAAATTGAGACCATGCTGCGTGCCGGAATGGCGGCGCCGTCGGCGGTGAATAAACAACCGTGGAAGTTTGTGGTTGTCAAGAACCGCGCCAAACTGAAAGAGATTGCCGACTCCATTGGTCCGTCGCGTGCGGCGGCTGGTGCGGCCTGTGTGATTGCCGTGTGTGGCGATATGACCAAAACTCTTGACGGTGTTGCTCGCGACTTCTGGATTCACGACTGCTCGGCAGCTACCGAGAACATCCTGCTTGCGGCTCATGCGCTTGGCCTTGGTGCCGTATGGATGGGTATATCACCCGACCCTAATCGTGTCCAAAAAGCCCGCACATTGCTCGATATTCCTGAGAATCAGGAGGTGTTATGCTTTATCGCTATCGGTCATCCGGCTGAAAATCCGACGCCAAAAGACAAATGGAAGCCGGAGAATTACAGAGTAATTGAATAATCTAAATAACGTAAACAGAAAACTTATAACTAAATAACTTAAAACTTAATAAGATGAAACGTTTGTTATTATTACTGACAGTTGCAGCCACGTTTACAAGCTGCGCAGTTGTCGATTCTTCAGAGGCAGGAATCAAGTTCAAAAAATTTTCGGTAACCGAACAAGGTGAGCTGCAGGCTGTGCCTATTACCGGTTGGGTGCTTTACAACCCCATCACAACATCGGTTTACAGCTATCCAGTTAATATTCAGCGTGTTGATTATGCGCCATTTACCGTTACGACCAAAGATGCCGCTGTGTTCAAAATGGACCCGCGCCTGGCTTATCAGGTTCGGCGCGACAAAGTGGTGAAGATTTTCGCCAAATATCGTGTCGATTTGCGGAAGATAGAGGACGGCTATATGAAAACTGTCATCTACGACGCCTATCGTATCACAGCCAACCGCTACACATCGGACGAACTTATGGCCAGCCGTGCCAAATTTGAAGCTGAGGTGCGCGTTATGCTCGATAGCTCGCTGATGCAAGAGGGCTTTTTGATATCAGAATTCACGTCTCAAATAACACCGCCGGCATCGTTGTCGGCAGCAATCGAGGCTAAGAACAACGCCATTCAGGAGAGTTTGAAGGCTGAGAACGAAGTGAAGAAAGCTGAGGCTCAGGCAAAAATAGCCATTGCACAGGCCGAAGGTGAGGCTAAAGCCTTGAAAATCAAAGCTGACGGTGAGGCTTACTACAACCGCACAGTGGCTGCCAGCTTGAACTCGCTTTTGGTTCAGCAATACGCCCTTGAGCGCTGGGACGGCAAACTGCCCGTTTACACAGGCGGCAACAACATTCCGATGATTAACTTGAATACTAACGGAAAATAATAACGTTGAGAATACTATAAAAAGGTCGGTGGCGCAGTGCTACCGACCTTTTTTTGTTGAGGCGTAGTGGGCAACAAGGTTTTCCACCACAAACAACAAAAGGCAGCCGCAAACGACTGCCTTTTGCCTAATTATAAACAACTTAAAACTAATTCTGCTCTTTCAGAATCACATCGTGTGCACCGCCCTCGATGATTGATGTCGACGAAACGACGGTGATTTTGGCGTTCTGCTGCAACTCTTTGATTGACAGCGAACCGCAGCTGCACATTGTGGCGCGGATTTTGCCGAGCGTCAGGGCAAGGTTGTCCTTCATCTTACCGGCGTAAGGCACGTAGCTGTCAACGCCTTCCTCAAATTTAAGAGCTGCGGCGCCGCCCATATCGTAGCGCTGCCAGTTTTTGGCGCGGTTCGAGCCCTCGCCCCAGTATTCCTTCACAATGCGGTTGCCGATGGTCAGCTTCTTGGTCGGTGACTCATCGAAGCGGGCGAAGTAGCGGCCCATCATTAGGAAATCGGCGCCCATAGCCAGTGCCAGCACCATATGATAGTCCTGCACAATGCCGCCGTCGGAACAGATTGGAATGTAAATGCCTGTCTTTTTGAAATATTCATCGCGGGCTGCAGCCACATCCATCACAGCAGTGGCCTGACCGCGCCCGATGCCCTTCTGCTCGCGGGTGATGCAGATTGAGCCGCCGCCGATACCAATCTTGATGAAATCGGCCCCAGCTGCAACCAGATAGTCAAATCCCTCTTTATCAACAATATTGCCAGCGCCAACCTTCACTGTGTCGCCGTATTTCGATTTAATCCATTTCAGCGTCTCGAGCTGCCATTCCGAGTAGCCGTCCGACGAGTCGATGCAGAGCACATCGGCGCCAGCTTCGACAAGTGCGGGCACGCGCTGCTCATAGTCGCGGGTGTTGATACCGGCGCCCACAAGCAACTTCTTGTTCGAGTCCGAAAGCTCGTTGGGGTTATCGTGGTGACTGTCGTGGTCCTTGCGGAAGACGAAGTACATAAGTTTCTGATTTTCATCGATAATCGGCAGCGTGTTCAGCTTGTTGTCCCAAATGAGTTGGTTGGCGTCAGACAGCGAGATGCCCAGTTTGCCAACGGTCAGCTTGTCGAACGGCGTCATATGCACGGCCACCTTGTCGTTCAGGTCGTCCTTGTCGGTGCGGTAGTCGCGGCTTGTAATCATACCCAGCAGGCGGCCGTTGGGTGTCCCGTCGTCGGTCACGCCGATGGTCGAGTGACCGGTGCGTTGAATGAGGTCGAGCACATCGTACAGCGTGTTGTCGGGTTTAAGGTTCGAGTCGCTTGTGACGAATCCAGCTTTGAATTTCTTCACGCGACGCACCATTTCAGCTTGTGACTCAATGGGTTGCGACCCAAAGATGAACGACAGGCCGCCGTTCCGCGCAAGCTCGATGGCCAGCCCCGAGTCGGAAACCGACTGCATAATGGCCGAAACGAACGGAATGTTGAGGTTGATTGCCGACTCTTCGCCCTTTTTGAATTTCACCAGCGGTGTGCGAAGCGACACGTTTGTTGGAATGCACTGTTTGGTTGTCAGGCCCGGAATGAGCAGGAACTCGCCAAATGTCCTTGATACGTCGTTGAAAATCTTTGCCATATTGATTCGTCTTTTTCTTTGAAAAAAAATTTTGCAATGATACGGAATTAGCTCGTTTTTTCGACCGACACCTGCGGATTTTTTTGCGCTATTTAAACGGAAAAATCGGATAACCGATGTCGCTCGATTATCCGATTTATATTTTGTACAGACGCGGCGTGCCACGTCTCTGCACCGTCAGCAATGGTCGTGCTCGCCGCACTCGCACCCCGTTTCCTCAAACTCAAGCGTGGCGTGGCCGATGCCAAAATCAGCCATTGTGTGCTTGATTTCGGTTTTGATGCGCTGCATTTCGGGCATATTGCTCGTTACGACGTGAGCCGTGGCGGCCGTTTCGGTGGTGCTGATAGCCCACACGTGTAGGTGGTGAATCTCTTCAACGCCGTCAATCTTGCAAATGTCGGTGGTGAGCCGCAGCGTGTCGATTGATGCCGGAACGCCGTCCAAAGCAAGGCGCAGACTGTCTTTCAGCAAATCCCAAGTCGAGACGATGATGATGACAGCCACCGTCAGGCCGATGATGGCATCGATGAAATACCAGCCGGTGAAGTAAATCACCACGCCCGAGATGACCACGCCAACCGATACCAGCGCGTCGGCGGCCATATGCAGGTAGGCGCCCTTCACGTTCAGGTCCTTGTCTTTCTTATCAATAAACAGATAAGCCGTCAAGCCATTGATAACCACACCGATAGCCGCAGTGATAATAATCACCTTGCCGCCCACAGGCTCGGGGTTCAGCAGTTGCTCAACGCTCTCATACACAATCACTACTACGGCCACCATAAGAATTACGGCGTTGAACAGCGACACCAGGACGGTGCTTTTCTTGTAGCCGTAGGTGTAGCGGCGCGAGGCACTGCGTTTGGCCATTCGGAAGGCGACGAGCGCCAGCAGCAGACTCGCCACATCGCTCAGGTTGTGGCCCGCGTCGGCCAGAAGGCCCATCGAGTTGCTCACCCAGCCGGCAATGGCTTCGGCCACCACAAACAGCACGTTGAGCATTATGCCCACAATGAACGCCGAGTTGAGCGACTTCAAGTCGTGGCTGTGATGATGGTGGTGGTGATGATGCTCGCCATCGTGATGATGATGGTGATGTTCGTGTTCACCGTCTTCATCATAGTGATGATGGTGGTGATGATGATGCTCGTGCTCACCGTCCTCATCATAGTGATGATGGTGGTGGTGCAACTCCATTTCGTTTGTGTTTTCAGTTTCCATAATTACTCGTTTTTAAAATTCTTTCGGAAACAAAAGTATGACGCGCCCGGTGCAACTTGGTTGCAATGTTATGGTAATTATATCTTTTTGATTTTCAGAACCATGAATAACATTGGAAGCTGACAAAGAAGTAGATAACCATTCCCATAATATCGTTGGTGGTGGTTATGAACGGGCCGGTGGCCACGGCGGGGTCAATTTTTATCTTCTCGAAAGCCAATGGCAGCGATGTTCCGACAATTGCGGCAAAAAGCACTACCGTTATAAGCGACACGCTCACTGTCAGGCATAAAGCGAATGATTGTCCCATAACCATATTGTAAATCAGGGCTATAAGTGCCACAATCGAGCCGTTTACCAATGCCACAAGAACCTCTTTGATAATCTTGCGGCTGGCTGAGTCGAGGCCGAGCGAGTTGTTGGCAAGTCCCTGCACAATTATTGACGACGATTGTATTGCCACGTTTCCGCCCATAGCGGCAATCAGCGGAATGAAGAATGCCATTTCGGGGTGTTTTATCAGTTGGCTGTCGAATCCGCCGATGACTATGGAGCCGAGTATTCCGCCGGCCAAACCTATCAGTAGCCACGGGATGCGGGCGCGCGTCAGTTTGAACACCGAGTCGTTGGAGTCGATGTCGCCGGTGATACCTGACATCAATTGGTAATCCTCCTCAGCCTCGTCTTTGATGACATCGACAACATCGTCAATGGTGATGCGTCCTTTGAGCCGGCCAATGCTGTCAACAACCGGCACCGAAACCAAGTCGTATTTTCGCATTATGTTGGCAACCTCCTCACAGTCGTCATCGGTTTTGACGGAGCGAATGTCCTCAATAAGATTTTTTATCGGCTCGTTGTCTTTGGCGAGCAATAGTTTCTTCAGATGCAGCACACCTTTCAACATATCCTGATTATCAGTGACAAACACGTAGAAGAATTCCTCGACATCGGAAGCCTGTTTCCGAATTTCTTCGATGCAGGCTCGCACCGTCAGCTCTTCGTTTACGCTGACAAGCTCTGTCGCCATAAGACCGCCGGCCGAGTCGGGCGCATAGTTCAGCAAGTCGACAATATCGCCAGCTTGTTCAATGTCGCTGATGTTCGAAAGCACCTCATCTTGCTTTTCCTCAGGCAGTTCCGAGATGATATCGGCTGCATCGTCGGAATCGACATGCTCAATAACCGAGTGCGCGATTTCCTGGCTGGGCAAGTCCTTGAGCAACTCGCCACGTTCGTCTTCTTCAAGTTCGACAATGGTGTCGGCGGTTATCTCCTCAGGCAACAGATTGATAAGATATTGACGTTCTTCTGTTTCCAGTTCGCCAAGAATCTCCGCGATGTCGGCAGGGTGAAGCTCCTTCACCATACTCTCAATTTGCACATCGGCGCGCTCTTGAATGGCCGTCTGCAGTTGCTCGATAAATTCTTTATTAAGTTCGAAATTCATAAGTCAATTTATTGTTTTATAATATTTTCGATAATGTTGGTTAGTTCCACAAACTCACTGACGCTCAATTGCTCGGGGCGTTGTCGGAACACCGGCAAGTCAAGCTTGGCGTCTTTTAGAATCGGTTTCAGGCTGTTCGACAGCGTTTTACGTCGCTGGTTGAAACTTGTCTTCACAATTTGTGTGAACAGTTGCTCGTTGCACGGCAGATGCTCCACATTGTTACGCACAAGCCTGATGACGCCCGATTTCACTTTGGGCGGAGGGTCGAACACATGTTCGTGGACAGTGAACAGATAATCAATATCATAGTAGGCCTGCAGAAGCACACTCAGTATGCCGTAGACCTTCGAACCCGGCGCCGACGCAACGCGCTCCGCAACTTCTTTCTGGAACATTCCAACCATTTGTGGAATCATCTGCCGGTTCTCGATAATCTTGAAAAGTATCTGGCTCGAAATGTTGTAAGGGAAATTGCCGGCAATGGCAATGGGTTGGCCGAAAAGCGATGGCAGGTCGAGTTTCAGAAAATCGCCTTCGATAATGCGGCCGTTGAGCTCGGGCATTTCGGCTTTCAGATATTCAACCGATTCGCTGTCGATTTCAACCACACGCACATCGGCATTGGGGCGGCGCAGAAGGTGCCTTGTCAGAATGCCCATACCGGGACCTATCTCCAGAATCAGACTAGGCGCATCGCTGGTGAAACCATTGGCAATATCGGCCGCAATGTTCTGGTCTTTAAGGAAATGCTGTCCAAGATTTTTCTTTGCCCTAACTTTCTGCATCGCTGTTTTTTAAGGTTGGAAAGATAATTTTTTAGGTTCGTTCTGAAAATAGTTGAAACACGTTTTTCGGATTTTCTTTGAAGATAATCGCAAGATTGTCCGGTACACATATTTTTAAATGGCGCAAATGCAAAAAATCAGCATTTTTGTGATGCTCAAAACAAAAGGAATGAACACAAAGCCACATTTGTATATCTGTCTAAGGTTTTCGGCACTATTGGTGCTTGGCATCTTGCTTACAGCCAGACCAGCCTTTGCCGCCAAGCCCGACAGCCTGCGTGTGGTCGATGAGTCGTGTCGGTTTCGTCCGCAACAGCTGATTGCGCCAACGGTGCTGATTACCACGGGCGCTATAGGCGTTTCGAACGGCTGGTTCTGCGACCGCAAAAACGATGTCAGAGAAAACTTTGAAAACTGGCGTGGTGACCGCCGGTTCAAAATCGACGAATATGTTCAGTATCTGCCAGTTGCGGCACATTTGGGGCTTGGCTTTGTCGGTGCTGATGCGCGGCATCCATTCCGCGAGCGCATAGTGGTGGCGGCTACGGGGTGCATCATAATGCAGAACATTGTGTCGGTCACCAAACATTTTGTCAACGAGAAACGCCCTGATTCCAACGCCACCAACTCATTTCCTTCGGGACACACGGCTACGGCTTTTGTGGGTGCCGAAATGGTTCGCAAGGAGTACGGAAACGCTTGGGGGGCAGGAGCTTACGTTGTGGCAGGTGGTATCGGTTTTCTGCGTCTCTACAACGACCGCCATTGGTTTAACGATGTGCTTGCGGGTGCTGGCATTGGCATTCTGGCGGCAAATGCGGCCTATTGGATTCTGCCGGCTGAGCGCAAACTTTTCCGTTGGGACCAGACAACCGAAATGAGCATTCTTCCTGTTTATAATATTGATAATCATAGTTTCAGTTTGGCGTTCACGGCGATGTTTTAATGTCGATTGTAAAAACAATAGGCGCAAAACGGCCATTCTTCGCTCTTTTGAAAAAACTTTCGCCGCGCTATTGCAACAAACAGAAAAACCACTACTTTTGCACCCGTCAAAACGACACAACCGGTCGATTCGTCTAACGGTTAGGACGAGAGATTCTCAATCTCTAAATAGGAGTTCGATTCTCCTATCGACTACCAAAGCTGCGATGAAGGCAGCTTTTTTTGTTTAAACGGCTTTCGGGCTGTTTATGAACCTTTTAACGATGTTTTGTTATGGAAAGACGTGTTAGAGTGCGTTTTGCACCAAGCCCCACGGGTGCCCTTCACATTGGCGGCGTCCGCACAGCTTTGTACAACTATCTGTTTGCCCGCAGCCACGGCGGTGATTTTATTCTTCGTATCGAAGATACTGACTCACAGCGTTTTGTGCCAGGAGCCGAAGCCTACATTATCGAGGCTTTGAAATGGTGCGGCATCAAAACCGACGAGGGAGTAGAGCAGGGCGGACCGCACGCACCTTACCGCCAGAGCGAGCGCAAGGCTATCTATCTACAATATGCACAGCAACTTATCGATTCGGGCAACGCCTACTATGCGTTCGATTCGGCCGAGTCGCTCGACGCTATGCGTAAAGATGCCGAGTCGAAAGGGCAGACTTTCGCCTATAACTATCAGGTTCGCAATCAGTTGGAGACATCGTTGAAACTCTCTGCCGACGAGGTTCGTCAGCGCATCGAGCGTGGCGACCAATGGGTTGTCCGCTTCAAAATACCTGAAAATGAGAATGTTGAGATGGACGACATTATCCGCGGACACATCACCATCAACACTTCGACTTTGGACGACAAGGTTCTTTACAAATCGGCCGACCAACTGCCGACCTACCATTTGGCCAACATTGTCGACGACCATCTGATGGAGATTTCGCACGTTATCCGCGGCGAGGAGTGGCTGCCGTCTCTGCCGCTGCACTACTTGCTTTACCGCGCTTTCGGTTGGACCGACACTCAGCCGCAGTTTGCGCACCTTCCGCTGTTGCTCAAGCCGCAGGGGCAAGGCAAACTCTCGAAACGCGACGGCGACAAATTCGGCTTCCCCGTGTTCCCGCTTCGTTGGGTGGCACCCGATGGTGAGGTTTCGTCGGGATACCGCGAAGACGGTTATCTGCCTGAGGCATTTATAAATATGCTTGCTCTGTTGGGTTGGAACCCAGGCACCGAGCAGGAGATTTTCTCGATGGACGAACTGATTAAGGCTTTCTCGCTCGAGAAGGTGAGCAAGGCGGGAGCGAGGTTCAATCCCGAAAAGGCACGTTGGTTCAACGCACAGTACATTCGTCAGTGCGACGATGTCAAACTTGCTGATTTACTGTTGCCTATGCTTGCAGAGATTGGCGTGGAAACAACGCAGGAGCGCGCCGCCAAAGCCGTTTCGCTGATTAAGGAGCGCGCCACTTTCCCGAAAGATTTGCTGCCGCTCACCGAGTATATGTTTGTGGCGCCAAGCCAATACGATGAGAAATCGGTTGCCAAATTTTGGAAGCCCGAAAATGTTGAGAATCTGAAGAAACTTGCGGCCAAACTTGCTGAATACGACAAGATTACAGCCGCCGAAACCGAGCCAGCCATTCACCAATGGATAGTCGACAACCAAATGTCGATGGGGCAGTTGATGAACACCCTGCGCATCGCCATTTTGGGTATTAGCCAAGGCCCGAGTATTTTCGATATTTGCGAGTTTATTGGCAAAGATGAGACGTTGAAGAGAATTGAGAAGGCAATCGCGGCAAACGCCTGATTTATAGCATAAACCAATAGAAAAACGGATGCTTTATAGTGTCCGTTTTTTTTTATTATCCATAAATCACCTACCTTTATACCATTAAATCTCAAATATTATGAAAAGGTTATTCTGTTTTCTTTTTGCCTGCGGTTTGGTATTGTCGGCAAAGGCGGACGATGGTGGCACACGTTTCCCTGAAGAATGGACATATGGCAATATTTACGTGAAAGAGCCAAACAAGAGCATTGCTTTAGAAAAGGAGTATATGTGTGTTTCGGGCGATAGGGTTGAAGCCGTTTTTTGCTTCCGTAACACAACCGATTCTACTGTTGTTGTGCCTTGTGCTTTTCCTATAGTTATAACGGCACCATTCCGTTTTTATGACGATACTTTGTCTTTGAAGCCTTGGTTTACGGGGTGTGACCTTGATGGGAATGAGTTCCCAGGTAACAATTCTTCTGATGATTTGTTTTATAGAATCGCCTTAGACAGAGATATTAAATGGTTTTATTGGGAAGAAGAAGATGGTCAATTATTGCTAATGACAAAACAAGAAATAAAAGAGCGTGACAAAAAATTAAGAGTAATTGATTATAGCGAATTTCAAAACAAGTATTTACTGTCAGAATATAAGACACGTAGGTATTATAAAGGTTGTAATGTGGTTCAGGATGGAGATACTGTCGAATTAAAAAGTGTTGGGATTGAGACAAATGTGAATCTGCAGGAAGGTAAGGACCGCGAAAGTGAAATGGAATTAGTCTTGCATTTTTATCACGAACTCACATTTGCGCCTAATACACAGTCGAAGGTTTGTATTGATTATTACGCAAAATCTTTATACGAATATGAAAATTATCCTAGTTATAGGGGGCATTACAAGTTAAATTATGATATTTCTACAGGTGGAACGTGGAAAGATGGAATAATCGGCTCTTTTGTTTTGCAGTCTGATTATAACGTGGACAACACATTTGGGCTTCAATGCAGTCAAATAATCCCCATAGTTTATAGTGCGCGTAATTATAAGCCAATAGGGCGTTTTTGTTTTTATGGCTATAGCGATATTGATTTGAATAAATGGAAGGGGCTTATATGGCCGCCAGAAAAACCAAAGACCAAACAAATATCACTGCAAAAAAAAGGTAATGAAGTGGTTGAAACGAATAAAAGAACAGATGCACATTTTTTACCGTTTATTATTGGCAATCGTATCAAATTCAATATTGATGAAACTTGTTTGGGCCCATTTGTCGCTAACGGCTATGTAGATTGCGATGTCTTTGCTGAAAACAAAGAATTGCCTTATTCGTCGGAGCGTATATACCAAAAAGACAATTTGTGGCCAAAATACAGTCGCATAAAAACTGCAATCCTGACAAATGAAGACGAAGGTTGGTCGGATACCTTGCAACTCGAAGACCGTTTCCCTGCTTATCCGTATATTGTGAACCCAAATTTCAACGATGGGTGGTTTGGCGCGAATGCAGTTCGTAATGTTAGAGTATTGCGTCCGGGTTCTTATACTCTTACGGTAAAAGATATTTACAAAGGAGATTCCACAGAGTCAGTTGGTGTGAGCCACATTTGGTTTTATCCTGTTGACAATACTTTGGTTTCGATAATCGATGAAGATAAAAACAGCACAATGCCATTGTTTTCAAATGTTTGGAATCGAGTTTTGGATATTTCAATTGATGACGTTGAACTCAAATTGGAAAATATTGATTTTGAAAATGATGGCAATGAAGATGTAGTAGAAATAGATGAGCAAAAACAAGAATCGCCCGCAGAGCGGAAGGTTGTTAAGGTAGAAGCCGACAAATCCAAATCAGCGGTGTTGTTTGTAGTAGTGGCATTAGTTGCGTTATCGGTGTTGGCAGTTGTGATTGTTGTTGTGAGGAAGAGAAAGTCGCGCTCAAAGTAATTTTGGAGCGTGCAGGATGTTTTTATTGGGAATATTTTATGTAAAACGTAATACTTTGTAAATCTTTTGATTGCAAACATAATTTTAACTTTTGGCGTGTTTTTATTTTAACTTTTGGCGCGTTTTTATTTTAACTTTTGGCACTTTGTTTCCTTTGCCAAAATCGGTTTCTATGTGTGAATCAAAAATCAACAATCAGAAATCGAAAATCAGAAATCCCCGTCCACAATAGTTTCTATCTTTGGCGAAAATCTTTGAGCGTTGAATTTTCTTTATCCAGCGGTTTTGTGGGCGTTGACGGCGTTGGCCGTTCCAGTGGTTATTCATTTGTTCAATTTCCACCGATACCGTATTCTGCCGTTCAGCAACACACAGTTTATCAAGGCGTTGCAGATGGAATATCGGTCGCGCTCAACGTTGCGGAAATGGCTGTTGCTCGTTCTTCGGCTGTTGGTTGTTGCCTTTTTGGTAGTGGCTTTCGCACAGCCGTATATTCCTAAAAATGAGGCCGATGACACAGAAAAAACGCGCGTGGCCGTCTATATCGACAACTCGTTCAGTATGGATGCGGGCGGCGAGCAAGGAACGTTGCTCGAAAGTGCCAAAACGATGGCCTGCCAACTTGTCGACGCCTATCCAGCCACGACCGAATACTTGCTCATTACCAACGAGATGGAACCGCAACAGCAACGTTGGGTTGGCCGTGAGCAGTTCATCGATTGGGTGCGCCGAGTGCAGACAACGCACCTTGTGGCCGAAATCGACGAAGTGCTTCACCGTCAGCAGATTATAGGCCGCGATACCGCCGCCGCGCTGCATTCGTTCCTGTTCAGCGACTTGCACCGAGCGGCTTTTTCGGTCAAGGACGCGCAGCCAGCCGCCCGTCAGCATTTGTTTGTCGTGCCAATGACCAACGGCACGCGCAACAATATTTCGGTTGATTCACTGTGGTTTAGCTCGCCAGGATTGTATATGGGCAAGGTTGAGGAAATGACTGTGCGCCTTCGCAACCACGGCAGCGAGCCCGTGCAAAACATTAATCTTCAGGTGTTTGTCAACGATACGATGAAGAACACCGTTCCTTTTGCGCTCGATGCCAACGGCACGGCCGATGTGAAATGCACCTTTCTGCACAGCCGTCGCGGGTGGAACAGCGGCTACGTGGCCATTCAGGATTACCCCATAACTTTCGACAACCGCCTGTATTTCAGTTTCAACATTCAGCAGCACACTAACGTTTTGTGTATCAGCAATAAAACCGACACCGATTATCTCGATGCGCTCTATCGGACCGACAGTTCGGTGGTTTACCGCCGAGTGTCGCCGTTCAATGTTAAATACGATAAACTTGCAGATAATCAGTTGATTATACTCGATTCGCCCGTGCAATTGTCGTCGGGGGCGGTTGAGCAGTTGGCCAAGTTTGCGGCCAGCGGCGGTCATTTGGCGCTTTTGGCTTCGCGCGAGGGCGATTTCGACCCGTTGCTGCGCGCCACCAACGGTCCGCAACTCAAGGCGTGGGTTGCGCAGCAGGGCGCGGCTGCCAATCTGAACATAGGGCACACCATTTTCCGCGATGCTTTCTTCGACCGCCCCAAAAACTATTCGATGCCAACCTACGACGGATTCTTCGATGTTTCGGCCACGTCGCGGCAGCGAATAACACGCCTGTTCGACACCGAGTCGGGCGGCCTTCTGATGTTCGAATACGGCTTCGGGCAAGGCAGAATCTACGTTTCGGCGGTGCCGCTCGCGCCGTCGCACACCAACCTGATGTTCCATTCGGTTTTCGTGCCGCTGTTTTTCAATATGGCCATTCAGAGCACTACTTCGGGCAGGCTCTATTCAACACTTTCTGCCGATATGCAACTGCCTGTCGATGTGCGTGATGCATCGAAAAACATATCACTCGTCGGGGCTGATGGCGCTTCGTTTTTCCCCGTCAAGCGGATAGGCGACGGTGGTGTTGTGCTTTATCCCGATGCCGCCGTGCTCACAGCGGGGAACTATTCGGTAATGGCTGATAATGAGCAGGATGGCTGCGTGTCGTTCAATTTCGACCGTTCGGAATCGGTGCAGCAGTTTTTTGAGCCTGACGAGGTGCTTGAAATGTTCCGTCAGCGCGGATTCGAAGCCGATTTGCTGAAGCAGGGTGGGGCTTTCGCCGATTCGGTAGCCGCCAGCCAGACAGATTTCGGCCTGTGGCGCTTGTTTGTGGCGCTTGCGCTGATTGTGCTGTTGGCCGAGACAGCACTATTGCGATTGTGGCGCAGTTAGAAATTTAGACTTCGGACAACAGACAATTCGTTGATTAAGAAAAAGAAAGAAAAAGATAAAATGGTAGAGATATGCGCTTTGGCATCAGGTAGTAATGGCAATTGCTATTATGTTGGAAATGAGAGCGATGCCGTGCTGATTGATGCGGGAATTTACTGTAAGTGCCTGTTTGAAAGGGCCGAATCGGCCAAGGTTGACATTGGCAAGGTTCGGGCTGTTTTCATCTCGCACGAGCACACCGATCACGTCAGTGGCGCCTACGGCATTGCCAAGCGTCTCTGTCTGCCGTTCTACTTCACCCGAAAAACGTTCAACAACACGCGCGGCCAGTTCCGCCCAGCCGAGGTGCGCTATTTCAGTCCAGGCGATGTCTGCGATGTTTTTGGCATTCAGGTGCGTACTTTCAGTAAGAGCCACGACGCTTCAGACCCGTGCAGTTTTGTGGTCGAAACCAGCGGTCGCAAAATTGGCGTGATGACCGATATTGGCATTGTCAATCAAGCGGTTATTGATAATTTCTCGCAGTGCGATGCCGTCTTTCTCGAATCGAACTACGACGAGAAAATGCTTTGGGACGGGTCGTACCCATACTATTTGAAGCAACGTGTGGCGTCGGAAGTAGGGCATTTGTCTAACAATCAATCGTTTGAGTTGGCTTCGATGCACGCTTCGCCAACACTTTCGCACATTTTCTTGTCGCACATTTCCGCCGAAAACAACACCATTGAAAAAGCATTGTCAGCCTTCTCTCAAATTGCTCAAAATGTGACGGTTCTGCCCACTTCGCGTTGCGCGGCGTCGGCGGTGGTTAGGTTGTGATTCGGTATCTGCTGATTTAATTCGATAATTTTGTTGGAATATGCTGAATTTATTTCGCATAATTGTAATAAATTTCTTGTTAATAACATTAACTTGTGTGTTTGTGGAATTAATTCAGCAATATTTACAAAATATGCTGATTATATTCTGCAAAATTTATATTTTTGTATCAAAATTGTTGAGTTATGGATTTTCTGTTCGATTTGTACGCAACAAAATTGGCAAATACCGATACAAATTTTGTGAGGTATCTTTACAATAAGATTGATTGGAACTCGCAACTTATTGTAATTGTGGGTGCTCGTGGTGTCGGGAAGACAACAATGCTCTTGCAGCGCATTAAGTTAACCGATGCCCGAAACGAGTCGCTCTATATTGCGGCCGATAACACCTATTTTACGCTTAACTCGCTGTACGACACGGCCGCAACGTTCTGCCGCAACGGTGGCAAGGTGCTTTATATCGATGAGGTGCATAAGTACCCGAATTGGTCGAAAGAGGTAAAAATGATTTACGACTATCTGCCAGATTTAAAAGTGGTTGTGACAGGTTCGTCGATTTTGGACATAATCAAAGGCACCGATGCCGATTTGAGCCGCCGCGCAATCACCTACAAACTCGAAGGACTGTCGTTCCGCGAATATCTAAATTATTCGCTGCATATAGATATTCAGCCATATACCTTAAATGATATTTTAACGGGCAAGGTTGATATTTTGGGTAAAGTGCCGCATCCGTTGGCTCATTTCAAAGAGTATCTGCAACGCGGATATTTCCCGTTTTATGGGCAAGATAATTATCAGTTAAGGCTTGAAAATGTGATTAATAACACTCTCGAAATCGACATTCCCGCATTTTCGAATATGAACATTTCGACAGCCCGCAAACTGAAAAAACTGTTGTATATCATTTCGCAGAGCGTTCCTTTCAAGCCGAAATACACAGAAATCGGACGTGCAATTTCCGCCGATAGGGGACTTGTGGCCGATTATATGGTTTTTATGGACAAGGCGGGGCTAATTCGTCGGTTGATGCTGAACGATGGCGGAATGGAAATGTTGGAAAAGGTTGATAAAGTGTATCTTGCGAATACCAATCTGATTTATGCGCTTTCGGGCGACGCTTCGGAAATCGGCAATGTTCGCGAGACGTTTTTCTTCTCGACTATGAGTGTCAATCAACAAGTTTTTGCTTCACAAGTGTCTGATTTCAAGATTGATGAATACACTTTTGAGGTCGGTGGCAAAAGCAAGAAGCAGAAGCAAATTCGCAACGTCGAAAATGCTTTTGTGGTGAAAGACGATATTGAGCACGCCTATATGAATATTGTGCCGCTTTGGCAGTTCGGGTTAAACTATTGACGGTTAGGGAAAATTATCTCATTTACTTCAACTTATACTCGTAATTCGTAAAAATCTTCTTTACCTTCACAAAATAGAACAGCGTGCAGACGGTGGCGATGGCGGCGAGTGTGTCGGAAAAAGGCATACTCAACCAAACGCCGGTGAGTCCGAGACCGCCAATGCGAGGCAATAGCAACAGACACGGAATCAAGAAGATAAGCTGGCGCGTCATCGACAGAACGAGGGCGATTTTCGGACGGCCGATAGATTGGAAGAAGTTACTCGTCACCATTTGGATGCCGACAATGGCGAAGGCCGCCAAGGCGATTCGCAAGCCAAATGCCGCCAAATCAATCATTTCGGCATCGGTTGTGAACAGCGAGGCAATGAACTTCGGAAACAGCTCGCTGGCAATAAATCCGAGGATTGTCACCGACGAGCCGCAGACCAGCGTCAGTTTGAAAACCTGTTTTACGCGGTCGAGGTTGCGTGCACCGAAATTGTAACCGGCAATTGGCTGCATTCCTTGCGTGAAGCCGGCCACAACCATCGCAATCAGGTTCAGCAGACTGTTGATGATGCCGAACGCACCAATGGCAAAATCACCACCGTATTTGCCGAGACTTAAATTCATAATCACCACTACCATACTGGCGCACAGCAACATAACAAAGTTCGGCAGACCGATTGAGAGAATGTTCGACACAATTTTGCCCTTCAGCCGGAAGCAGCCCGGAACAAAATGCACTGGCTTGTCGTGCTGGGTGAAGTGGCGGAAAACGATGATTGTGCCGACAATCTGTCCGCACAACGTTGCCAACGCCGCACCACGGATGCCCCAATGGAACACAAAGATGTAAATTGGTGCAAGTGTGATATTTATGGCCACAGTTGTGAGCGTCACGTACATCGATTTTTGCGGGAACCCTGAAGCACGCATAATGTGGTTCAATCCTAAATATATGTGTATAAGCAGGTTTCCGATAAGGGCGATTTCCATAAACTCGCGGGCGTAGGGCAGCGTCATCTCGCTCGCGCCCATCATCATCAGAATATCGTCGAGAAAAATATAGCCGATAGTCGATGTTATAATGCTCAATATAATGTTGAGAACGAATGCGTTACCAAGTGTGCGCACGGCATCTTCGTCGTTTTTCTGACCAAGATAAATCGACACCATTGTCGATGCGCCGACGCCAATCATCGCGCCAAACGCGGCGAAAAAGTTCATCAGCGGAAGCGTGAGCGCAAGCCCCGAAATGGCGTACGGCCCCACACCCTGACCAATGAAAATGCGGTCGACGATGTTGTAGATTGACGATGCCGCCGTGGCAATGATGGCTGGCAGCGAGTATTGGAAAAGCAGGCGACCGATGCTGTCGGTGCCGAGCGATTGCGTTGCGTTGTTTGCTGACATTGTGTTTCAATAAAATCGCGCAAAAGTCCGAAAAAATTGGCAGTGTTCGATAATAAATTCATCGCTTTGCAAGAAATTATATCTTTAGCCACCGATTTTATTTCGCAAGATAGATTTTAAAATATTGATATTATGAAGATTAGAGAAAATTCATCAATCCATTACATCGGCTGCGACGACACCGATTTGGACCTTTTTGAAAACCAATATGTTGTGCCCGAAGGTATGGCATACAATTCATATCTGATTGACGATGAGAAGATTGCCGTTACCGATACCGTCGATGCCCGCAAAAGCGACGAGTGGCAGGCGAACCTGAAGACCGCGCTCAACGGTCGCAAGCCCGATTACCTTGTGGTTCACCACCTTGAGCCCGACCATTCGGCCAACATCGGTTGGGTGATGGACACTTTTGCCGATTGCAAGATTGTTTGTTCGGCAAAGGCCGCCGCGTTTCTGCCGCAGTTCTTCGGCACCGATTTTGCAGGGCGTGTAATCACGGTCAAAGAGGGCGAAACGTTGTCGCTTGGCGCTCATACTCTGCAATTTATAATGGCGCCGATGATTCACTGGCCCGAGGTGATGGTGTCGTACGAGCAGTCGGAAAAGGTGCTTTTTGCCGCCGACGCCTTCGGCAAGTTCGGCGCTCTCTGCAATGAGTCCGACGATTGGGCTTGCGAGGCTCGCCGCTACTATTTCAACATTGTCGGCAAGTACGGCAACCCCGTGCAGACGTTGCTCAAAAAGGCTGCCGCGCTCGACATCGAGACAATCTGCCCGCTGCACGGCCCGATTTTGAAGGAAAATCTTGATTATTACATCGATTTATACCAAACGTGGAGCGCCTATCAGCCTGAGACAAAGGGCGTTTTTGTGGCTTACGCATCGCTGCACGGCAACACCGCCAAGGCCGCCGAAGAACTTGCCGCAATGCTTGAGGCAAAGGGCGAGAAGGTTGCCATATCGGACCTTTCGCGTGCCGACATTGCCGAGTGCGTGGAGGACGCTTTCCGCTACGACCGTATGGTGCTTTGCGCCTCGTCGTACGATGGCGGTGTGATGCCTCTGATGCGCGATTTCATCTGCCATCTGGCCGACAAAACCTACCAAAAACGCAAGGTTGCGCTGGTCGAGAACGGTACGTGGGCACCGTCGGCGGCACGCACAATGCGCGCTTTGCTTGAGCCGATGAAGGAGATAACCATTGCCGACACGGTTGTTACCATCAAAACAACACTCAACGCCGATAGCCGCGCGGCTTTGCAGCAATTGGCTGATGAGCTGACGCGATAAGTTATTGTAAGCGAGAAATAAAAATCCCCGGAAGGCTTGAGCTTTTCGGGGATTTTTGTTTGTTGTTGTAAAACCAAATTTATTCTTTCTTATTTTCTTTTCGAGAGGCTTCAATTGCATTTGTAACATCTGTTGTCAGACCGAATGTGCCCACAACTTTTCCGTCGCTGTCAAACAACGGATATTTCGATGTTGAAGTGTAAATAATTGTGTCCAAACGATGTTCCTTCTGAATTTGGTTCAATATCGGTTTCTTCGATTTAATGATTTGTTGCTCATCGTTATAGAAGTGTTGGGCATCTTCTTGATTGGCGCAGAAATCGAAGTCGCTCTTACCGATAACATCTTCATAAGAGTTGGCCTTAACCAAATGCAAGTATGATTTAGATATGCGTATGAATTTGCCGTCCAAATCTTTAAAGTAGATGTAATCGTTAACGTTATCCATGAGCGAATCCATCAGAACCTGTTCTTTGGCCAGCTCCTCGCGCATGGTTGTGTTTTCCTCCATCTGGCGGCGCAAGTCTTCTTGAGTGGCTTGCATTTCCTCAAGATTCTGGCGAAGTTCCTCTTCTTGCGATGTCAGGTCTTCGCGCTGCAACTGGCTGGCTTGCAGTAGTTTCGCGGTCTTTTCCGCAACTTTCACGCTCGAAACTGTTGATGCGATGCTCTCACCGAGTTTCTCAACAAATTCAATTTCGTATGGTTTCAATTCGTTGAACGATGCAATCTCAATCACACCGAACATCTCATCGTTGAGGATGCATGGCACAATCAGAATGCAGCGCGGATTGGCGGTGCCGAGTCCCGAAGTAATCTTTACGTAGTCTTCCGGAACTTCAGTCAGATAGATGGTTTTCTTCTCGTAGATGCAGCGTCCCACAAGGCCTTCACCCACGCGGATATCCTTCTTCATGTATTTGTCGCGGCCGTAAGCTATAGCGGTCACCATCGAGAAATAAATATCATTTTCGTCGTCATCGTTTATCACAAACAGTGCGCCTTGGTTCACTTTCAGATAGTCGATAAGATTCGACATGATGTTGTAACCCAGCGATTTCATGTTGTCGAGGTCCTTGCGCAGGATGTCGCCGAATTTTGCAATGCCCTCGGTTGCCCAGTTGCGCAATTCCTCTTCTTTTTTGCGTTCGGCTTCCAGTCTCTGGCTCTCGACAAGGCTGTCGCGCATTTTGATAAGAGCGTCGCCTAAGCGGTCTTTGCTGCCCAAGGTGTGGAAATCGGTCTCAAACTCGCCCTTGCCAATGCTGAGTGCGAAGCCTTCCGACTTGCGCATTCCTTCAACAACCTGATTAAGCGATTCTGACATGTCTTCAAGTTCGTCGTTCGTTTTTATGTTGAGTTTTTCGATACTCTCGGTGTCGCCGGTTGCAAGTTTGTGCAGAGCCTTGGTTGTGCTTTTTATTGATTTTGTGAGATTTTTAGTGATGAGTATCACAAGCGCAATCATCAGCAGAAGACCGGCAATAGACACAATCAGCGATGTGCGCAAAACGCCCGTTGCCGCACGCGCCACATTTGCAACGGGGAACGTTAGAACCAGCGACCAGTTGCAGCCCGGACCAATGTTGATAGGAGTGAAGTAGGAGCACATCGGCACGCCGTTCTGTTCAAATGAGTTGCTGAGATAGTCGCCGCGGACAATTTGTGCGTTCATGGCGTTGATGGCGGCCGAGTCGGTGTATCCTAACGTGAATTTCTTGTTGATGTCGCTATAAATGCTTGAGTAGATGACAGTTCCTTCTTCATTAATCAAGTGTTTTGTAACCTCCTCGTTGAAGTATTGAGCAACTTTTTTTGCCAGCAAATCGAAGTCAAGGATTTTGATTGGTTTGCAGACAAATCCGCATATCTCACCGTTTTGGTAGATGGGCGTGCTAATGTTCATCATCCATTGCCCGTTGTTCTCGTATGGTTTGAATATCGAAGTTTCGGTGGTGCTCAAAACCTGCCCGAATTTGTTCGAAATCATATTGTTATCATCGTTGATGTTGACAACATCGTTGATGGCTTGCAGAAGCACCCAGTCACCGCCTTGATAGTCGCTGTCGGCATAGAAGGCCGATGGCAGAATGAGCCAGTAGTTTTGGCTTTTTGCCGATTGCAGCAATGTTTGTTTGAAGAATTCGCGTCCGGCTGAGTCAAGCTCTGTCTTGTCAACCGACAGAATGTTGGCCAATGTGCGCACGTTCGATTGGTGCTCTTGCAGCACAATCTCGGCATGCGCCGCCGACCGTTCCGACAGCAGACGACTCATGTGGCCGTTGTCAAATTCTGACTGATTGGCGAATTTTATGCCTGTAATCGTAACAAGAACGATAATGTATACCGATAGCGGAATCAGTATGAACATACTGATTTTTTTGCTGATGCCGAGTTTAAGCTTCATATAACTGTGTTTTATATGCGATAATTACAAAACGCATAAAAATAAAACACCTACGCTAAATATCCAAAAGGAATTTTCGGGAAAATGATTGAGGATGGTTTTTATTGTCTCTAACCGATTTTGTCCGATTTAAACCGAATTTTATCCGCAAGCGGATATTTCGGATGCCGCTACGCGGAAAATTTTTAGAAAATCGCATTAAAAATTTATAAAAAATTGATTTTTAAAATTTTATAGAATTCTGTTTTCAAATTTTCTTTCAATTCCGCCCGACATGGCGCGGCATAAAACACGTAGAGACGCGCCTTTGATGTGAACCCCTTTTATTGGACACAAAATTAAACAAATTGATTTCTGTATTTAACAGGACTTGTTTTAAGTCGCAGTTTGATTCTGTCATTATTGTAATATGATATATAGTTCTCCAATGCGTGAGCGAACTCGTATTTGCTTTTAAATTTTTGAGGATAAAGCAGTTCTGATTTCATTGT
>JAFZKK010000084.1 GCA_017551905.1 Salinivirgaceae bacterium | reverse complement strand
TTTACGTCTCCCAGCAAGAACACATTAACTGTGAATGGAGTACTGGTCACTCCGTTCGATGTACATGTGATAGTTGGCCGGAGCCAGATAGATGCGGCCCGGTTTGAGCGGCTCTTTGTCGTGAGGCTCGATAATAGGCAGCTTCGATTTTATCGACAGCGCCTCCACAAAGCCTGAACGTATGTGTTTGAGCCGGTGCAGACACATCAGTATTGGCAGCGGATAATTTGCCGGCAATGCGGCAATTATATGCGAAACAACCTGAAAGCTGCCCGCTGAACCTCCTATCATTATGGCCTTGTAATCGCTCATCAGTCTATTCGTTTTTTGTAAATTTTCTCATTCTCGTTCACAACCTGCATCTTCTTTCCGGTCTCTGAGTATTCCAGTGTCTCCATGTTGCCGATAATCAGATATCCGCCGATGGCGAGGCTCTCGGTCAGCTTGCGGATGACCTTCTCGTAGAGCGGTATGTTGAATTGCAGCAGTGTGTTGCGATAGATAATCATACGGTATTGCTTGCTGGCTTCGGTTTTCAATATGTCTTTCTGATATATTGTGGCGTTTGCCAGCAGCTCGTTTTTCATTTTTGCGTGGTTGTCGACCATGGTGTAGTACGAGCTGAACTGCGACTTGCCCACGTAGCGTGTGTAGTTGGCCTCGCTAATCTCAATCTTCTTCGGGTCGTACAGACCGCCGTTCTTGATGCACTCAATGTGCTTGTTCGACGGACATCCGGCAACCACTTTGGCCTTGTTCTGCAACCCCGATTCGGCAAGCACTATCTCCAAGGTGTAGAGCTCGTCGCCGGTGGTTATGCCCGGCATCCAAATCTGGCAGTCAGGGGTGCGGCAAACCTCGGGCAGGTAACGGTCGCGCAGCTCGCGCCACAACGACGGGTCGCGGAAAATCTCCGTTGTCTCCACCGCCATCTCGTAAAGGAAGTCGTCAACATCGATTGCGCCTCGTTTCACCTTGTCGATGAAATCGTCGGCCGAGTGGCAAGCGTATGCGTTTATTGTGTGAACCAGCCTTCTACGCAGTATGGTAGAGGCATAGTCGGACATGTCGATGCCAAATTTCTCAGCTATGGCACTGATAATGTTCCTTGTATCTACTATTCCTATATTATCTACCATAACTATATCGTTTTTTTCTTGTAGAAACTTTTTGAACGCTCAAAATTGTTGGCCGATGAGCCAAGAATGCTCTCATGCGAGCCCAGGATAAGGTAGCCGTCGTGACTCAAGCTGTTGTTGAACATGTCGATGACACGGCTCTGCAGCTTGTTGTTGAAATAGATAATCACGTTGCGGCACAATATCAGGTCGAATTTTGAGTAGAAGACGTTGCCGTCCTTCACCAAATCGTGTTTGCGGAAAACGGCTTTCTCACGCAGGAACGGCTTCATCTGTATGGTGTCTTTCACCTTGTCGATGTCGAAATATTTCTCGTACGGCACATCGATTTTCTCCTCGAAGTTGTACGGATTCTCTTTGATAACCTTGTCGAAATTGTCAAGGTATCCGAGGTTGAACCTATATTTATAGGTGCCGGCTTTGGCGGCTTCGAGCATATCGGTGTTGATGTCGGTGGCGAACACTTTGGCCTGGTCGAACAAACCCATCTCGTTAAGCAGGATGAGCATCGAGTATATCTCCTGTCCGCTTGAGCAGCCGGCGTGCCAGATGAATATCGATTTGTTTTTCCTTAGTTTTGGAAGAATGTGGTAGCGCAGTGTCTGCCACATCTCCGGATTACGGAAAAGTTCGGTTGTATTTACAGTGATGTCTTTTACAGTCTGTTCCAGAAAAGCCTTGTCTTTGCTTATTTTCAGGATTAATTGGTTTAAATCCATATTGTTGTCGAGCAGGATTTTCTCGATTCGCCGACAGAATGACTTGTCGGAGTAGTCGGTGAAATCGTACGTCGACGACATTTTGATGGCTGTAATTAACCTCGCTGCATCTTCGTTTGTAACCATACAATTTTCTTTCTAATCCTTTACAGCAACATCTTTTTTACGTTGACCTATAATTTCAAAAGTAGTAATTTTTGCAAATAAAAACATTCTGTCTGAAATTATTTAATGTGTTTTTAGTGCACGATTTGTGATGTCATCTTTTCTGATATCTGTTAAGCGCTATCTCTCAGTCTGATAGCCAGGCTGTGCGGTTGTCGAATCTGATATGCCGATTGTTTTTCGTTGCCCAAAATCAATAAAGTCGCCCTCGGCGATGTTGTTTTCGGCGCAAAAACCGGCCAGCGACACTATAATATATTGTGCGTATTCGAACGATGTGAATTTCTCGGTGGAGTAGGCGCGCAGGTTGGTGACTGTCCCGACAATCATTTTTGCCGAATTGACGAACATCAAATCAAGCGGCTGTTCAACATCGGCCATCGACAGAGTGCGGCGCAGCTCGCTGTCGTATTCGGCAATTATGGCCTGTCCGGGTCCGATTGTGCTGCAGATGTCGGCCAGCGGTGTGTTGTCGGCAACCTGAATGTGCATCACTTCCAACATACTGAGTTTCAGTTTTCGGTCAGGTGTCCCGAAAAACAGTTGCGCGTTAGGCTCAAATGTGCGTTTCTGTTTGACAAAAGCGGGCGGAATCGAAGGGTCGGCCTTGGGCTTGCGGTTTTGCGCGCATCCGATGGCCAGCAGTGTTGCCAATATTATTATAAGGTGCAGTCTCATTTGTATTTGATTTTGTATGTCAAGATGACGCTTGCGAAGCACAGAGTGACGCCGTTGGCCAAAACCACAGGCAATGTGCGAGTTACAATGCCGTAGATGAGCCACCCGAGCACGCCGATTGAGAACAGCGCGTACATTCCGAGCGAGATGCTTTTGGTGTCCTTTGTCTTGATGATTTTTGCGGCTTGCGGCACAAACGATATGGTTGTGAGCACTGCGGCCGCATAGCCGACAATTTCTATTGGTTCCATTTTCCTTCTTTTTAAACGGCCGCAAAAGTAAGTGATTATTGGCAAAGTGGCGGGGTGTTTTATTAAATATGGTGTGGGAAAGTGGGCGTACTTATTATTGGAATTGTGGCAGATTAATTGATATATTTGTGGAACAAACGTTAAAATCATTTGCCTATGGCATAAAGAAAATTATTGATACACACATTATAGTAGAGAAAAGCAAGTAACTTGATTTGGTAATTCTTGAACTTCGACACTTCAAAATATCCAACCAATCCAAGTGCAATGGAGATTCTCGCCTTTTGGCGTGGACTTTTATTGTTGGAATCGGTGGATAAGGCAGTCGAAGGCCCAAGAATTCTGATGAAAACGAAAATGTGTCACGCTTTTTTTATGTGTGGATTTAAAACAAACAAGACACTTTAACAAAGTTTTACAAATCCTTAATTCATAGAAAAATGAAGAAAATATTATTAGGAATGATAGTTGCATTCTTGACGGCATCTGTATTTATGAGTTGTTCAAAAGATGATGGTAAAACAGACGTCATCCCCGAACCGGAGCAGGAGCCAGAACCAATAGTTTATTCGGAAGTGGGAGTATGGGAAAGTGGCCAATATTTTTTAGCGTTAAGTGAAGACCATACATTGACAGCGTATGTTGCACCTAATTTTATTGATGCTGGCACATACAAAATAAATGACGACAAAATCATCACTTGTACAAATAACTTTTATGTTAGAACAACTACCTACTCGATAAAAAGTTTAGATGATAAAAACATGAGTGTGGATATTAAATATATCAATGATGATGGAGATGAAAAAAATACAAGTTTGAATTTGGTGAAAAGTGACAAAAATGCGCCGTCGAGAAGTAATCCTTTAGTGGGAAAAACCTATAATTTCTTGACAAACTATTTTGGAATAGTCACTTATTCATTTGAAAGTGATAATTTAGGAATGAAAACATCCACAAGTAAAAATGCATCAAGATGTCCAATACGTTTGTTTTATATCACGCTTGAAGACTTATGCTATTTTAAAGGATACAATTATTCACAAGCTGTACAAGTGGTTGTTGTAGGAGGTTGGAATGATAGTGATATGAGTAATTTGGATGTGCTTCGATTTACTATTGGCGCTGGTGGTGTAATAGATGATATGACAAACGTCTCAAAGGATGTACTTAAATGATAGTTCTCACAAATAACAAGAAACAAAATATAATCGTAGAAAAATGAAGAATATATTTAGATTTGGAATGGTAGCCGCAGTTTTGGCTTCATTCACATTTGTGTTTACAAGTTGCTCAAAGGATGATGGTGAAGATGAAGCTAAATTAGATGATAGATTAGTTGGAACAAAATGGGCTTGTGAAGACCCTGTGCATAAAATGATTTATGGTGGCACTTGTTATCAATTTTATGAATTCACATCGACAACAAAAGTTGAAAAATATACTACAAAAAATGGTGTGGTTGATGATGTTGATGGAGAGCTTGATTACACTTTAAACTACCCCGATATTACCATTAACACAATAGATAGTGATGGTAAAATTAAGCCGTATAATTATAGGTTTACAGATTCACGTACAATGGTGATGGTGAAGGTTGATGGGACATTGGCCACAAGTGGATATTATTCAAAATATTACAAACAGTAGTTTTGGCAAATCTTTGTGTGTTGTAAAACATATTATTTGCGAATATAAATTCGCCCAACCAGCTAAAAACTGATTGGGCGTTTTTCTTTTGTGTTGCGGCCACAAGGCCGCAACTTTCCGTGTTTTTCGTGCTTTGGTGTTATAAACTTGAGGTGAAAAATTTTCACTTCAAGTTGGGGAAATCAGTTATCTATCGTACGCCTTCACCAGATGTAAAAACTTGTGTAAATCAGTGTTTTCTGTGTAATCTGTGCGAAAAATCCGCGCAAATCCATTCAATCTGTCCAATCTGCCTTCCAATAAAAATTCCCGCGCCAAGTTTTTTTCTTAAATTCGTGCCAAACAAAACTTGAATAGTTATGGAAATGTTTTCGAAAGAGACCTATATCGCCCGCCGCGCAAAGTTGAAAGCGGCTGTGGGCAACGGAATCGGGGTGTTTTACGGCAACCCCGAGTCGTCAATCAACTACGCCGACAACACCTACCCGTTCCGTCAGGACAGCACGTTCCTTTATTTTTTCGGTATCAGCAAGCCGAATTTGGTTGCGGTTATCGATTTTGAGACGGGCGCGGAGTGCCTTTACGGCGACGATGCCGACATTGACGATGTGGTGTGGACGGGCCCGCTGCCGACCATTGCCGATTTTGCGGCGATGTGCGGAGTTGAGCATTCGGCACCGATGAGCGCCCTTCAGTCCGCTATTGCTGAGGCGAAACGCAAGGGCCGCAAAGTCCATTATCTGCCGCCATACACGGCAAGCGTGGCACTTGCGCTGTCGTCGGATTTGGGTGTGTTGATGGCCGAAATGCGCAACCAATGCTCGCTCGAACTGATAAAAGCCGTAATCGACCTTCGGGCGGTGAAATCGGACGAAGAGATTGCCGAGATTGAGCGTGCGTGCGCCATTGGCTACGAGATGCACACCGCCGCGATGCGCCTTGTGAAGTCGGCGAAATGCGAGCGCGGCATTCACAGCGTTGTCGATAGCATTCCGCTCAAATATGGCGGTACAACATCGTTTGCCACCATTCTGACGCAGAACGGCCAAACGTTGCATAACCATTTGCACGACAAGCCGATAACGCCTGGACGCCTGATGCTTGTCGATGCTGGCGCCGAAACGCCGATGGGCTACGCGTCGGACTTCACGCGCACGTTCCCCGTCAGCGGGCAATTCACTCAACGTCAGCGAGATGTATATCAAATTGTGCTCGATGCCAACCACAAGGCGCTTGAGTTGTCGAAGCCTGGCGTCACCTATCAGACCGTGCATTTGGAGTGCTGCAAGGTGCTGGCCGCAGGGCTGAAGGCTTTGGGGCTGATGCGTGGCGATGTTGACGAGGCCGTGGCCGCTGGCGCCCACGCGCTGTTTATGCCGCACGGAATCGGCCATATGATGGGGCTCGATGTTCACGATATGGAGAATTTGGGACAGATTTATGTCGGCTATAATGCTGAAACGCAGCCGATTGAACAATTTGGCACAAAGTCGCTGCGAATGGGCCGCAAGTTGCAGCCTGGCTTTGTGGTGACCGACGAGCCTGGAATTTATTTCATTCCCGAATTGTTCGAAAAATGGCGCGGCGAGCACCTTCACGAGCAGTTTATCAACTATGCAGAGGTGGCCAAATATCTCGATTTCGGCGGTATCCGAATTGAAGACGATTTGCTGATAACCACCGACGGTGCGCGCCGATTGGGCGAACGGCGCATTCCTGCCGAGATTGCCGATGTTGAGGCCGAAATGCAAAAAACATTCTCGTTATGAAAAGATTGATTTCCATTATAGCTGTTTGTGCGAGTTGTGTCGCTAACGCACAGACTGACAGCTTGTTGTCGCAGAGTATGAACAATTTCTCGTTGTTGGCTTACAAGCAGGTGGCGGCAGTAAAAAACGGCGCTAATTTCATCTTTTCGCCGTTAAGCGTCAATATGGCTATGCGGATGGCGGAGGCGGGCGCACAAGGAAAAACGCTTGAGGAGATGGCTTCGGTAGTGAGTCGGTATGAGTCGCAATCGGCTGCCAATGAGAACATTGCGCGACTGATGTCAAGCTTTGCCGATGAGGGCGACTACAAGCTGAAACTTGTCAATGCCGCCTGGCTTCAGCAGAAATACGACTTGAGGTCGGATTATGTTGACATTGTCAGAAACAAATTCGGGGCTGATGTACGGAATGTCGATTTTGTGAAAAACAAAAACCGCAAAAAGGCCGTTGTCGCCATAAATAAATGGGTGTCGCAGTCGACCAATGGGATGATTAAACAGCTTGTCAGCGACGAGTCGCTTAGCTGCACAACCCGCCTGGTGCTTACCAATGCCATTTATTTTAAGTGCAACTGGCAGAGTCAGTTCCGTAGCAGCAACAACGTCAATCTTAAGTTCAAACAGATTGACGGAAAAGCCGTTGAGACAACTTATATGAAGCAGACTGAGCATTATAAATATGCCGAATGTGCTGACTATCAGATTATCAGCCTGCCGTATTCAACCGACAGGTTCCAAATGGTTTTCTTGATGCCCACCGCACAATGTTTTGACAGTATTGAATCGACGTTAAATGTTGATTTTCTGAAAGATGCCATGTCGAAGATGGAGGAGGAGCAGGTGTCGGTTACCATTCCTAAATTCAAAATGGAGACTGATGTCGATTTTACTAAGCTTTTGCAGCAAATGGGTGTGGTTGAGGCATTTGGCAACAACGCCGATTTTTCGGCAATGACCAAGAAAAACGATTTGAAGATTACGCAGGTGCTACATAAGGCAGTTATCGAAGTGGAGGAGAAGGGGACAGAGGCCGCTGCCGCCACGGCTGTCATAATGGGCTTGAAATCAGCCTATATGCCACAGTTGAAGCGGTTCTTTGCCGACCACCCGTTCATATATTTTATATGGGATTCGGAAAACGAGCTGATGCTTTTTGCCGGGCGTTACGTTAAGGTTCCGTAATCTCGCCGCCGATTTTGCCATCGGTTATTATGTAACGACGGGCGAATTTTTCTGTCGGGAGCTGTCCCTGCCGGCCACTGAAGGTGCATTTTATTGTGCGTGCAAGCACCGAGTCGGGGTATTGCTTGTAAGCGTCTATTTTGCTGACAATCTTATTCAAACTCGTCTGTTCGGGATGATTCTCGTACATGTCGATTATTTTCCTCGACAGCTCGCATTTGTACTCCATCGATTTGATGCCTTTTTGAATCATGTTGCGCATCGCCTCACTATGAGTTTTTTGCATGTCGTCGTTGCTTTTCGCAATTTTCACCAACAGCGTGTCGATGTTGCTTTGCTGGATGGCAATCAGGCAGGCTTTGGTCCGTTCCAACTCTGATTGGCACAATGCGATGCTGTCGGCTGCGGTGAAAGGCGTTTCGCTTGATATTGTGTCAATTCTGTCCACTATTATCCGGTGAGCCTGTAACTCGTAATCAGCAATTTGTGATTTATAATAATTACCTGACGAACAAGCGATTACAGTGAGTGCGAGTAATATTGTCGGAAAATGTCTCATATCGGCGTAAAAATAAAAAAACCTTCAGAAAAAATCTGAAGGTTGTTGGCGTACAAGGACGCAATTGGCGGGCAACCTGCACATTTGAAGTTATCCGAAAAATACATCATTTACAAGGCTGCATCTATTATTGAAGAGGCTATTAAAAAAGGAATGGTATGATTTCGAAAATTCTTTCTGGCAAATCATTGGCTGAAGCCGTGGACTATAACGAACAAAAGGTCCGCGAAGGGGTGGCGGAATTAATCGACATTAATAACATCGGTTCGCCTAACTGTGTCAAAGAAACGTTGGTGAAAGTGAGCGAGTACAATCGGCGATGCCAAAAACCAGTGTTCCATCTGTCATTATCATTCCCTGCTGACGAAAGAGAGCTGAGCGATAATGAATTAAGTCAGATTGCTAAGGATTTCATGACTCGATTCGGGTTCGGTGAACACCCTTATGCCGTCTATCGTCATAGAGACACGAGCCATCCTCATATTCACATCGTCTCAACTAGGATTTCGTGGAAGGGGGAATACAAAAATGTTCATCAGGAACACCGTCTTGCGGGAAAAATCGCAGGTGAGATTGAAGAGAAATACGGCTTGATTAAGGTGGACAGAAGCCAAAAGAAAAAAGAAAGTAAGGCCAGGCGAATTACCCCTGGCACTCCAGACAAGAATAATGTGCGACAACACATAACAGACGCAATAACCAACACATTGGCAGCGCGAAAATGCTTTGATATTGCGACATTTGAGGAACATCTGAAGTCATTTGGCGTAGGAATGGAAGTTCGAGAAGAAAAAGTATCATATTATATTATTAACTCTGAAGGGAAACAAACCCAACGCGCTATTCCAGCTTCATCGATATTCATCCCTACAAAATCAGCGTCTTTTTCCCCGACATATAAGAAATTAAAAGAAGTGTTGAGTAAACAGAGGAGGGCGGAAGTGACCAGCTTGAAAAAGAAATTCTCTTGGCTTCAGAATTATTATGTCGTATCGAAGAAGGCTTTCGAAAACTTCTTGGAGAAGAACAATATGAAAATCGAATATGCTGAAAATGCTGGTGGAGTGTATGGAGTCAGTTTCATTGACACAAATACCAACACAAAATACAAGGGAAGTGAGCTGGGGTGCAGTTGGGACCAACTAAAGAAACTGCTTGCCGAAAAAGTGTCAGTCAAAAAGGGAAACGAAAGACTGTTTGTTGAAAATGCATACAAGCTTTTCGTTCGAGAAAGTCATCGTCACCACATAAAGGAATCTGAATTAATTGAAAATAGCGATTTTAATAGTCAATTATATTGCGTTGTAAAAGTCGCAACCAATGAATACTTCGCTAAAAGACTTCGGACAATGCTGGATATTTTCGTTGAAGAACAGCGTAGAAACATCGCTTCCATAAAGGAGAAAGAAAAAAGGGAGGCTGTTCACGTTAGTAATCATAATCATCACCCAACCTTAGATAAAATTGCCAGAATAATTGCCGCGACAGTTGGCGGTCTGGCGGGCTTGTTCAATATCCAATCTTCGACAGCAGAACAAAAAGGCACGATTTTCGTTGAGGATGAAGAAGATATAGAAACAAAAATCAAGATTAGAGAGGGCAAACTAATAAAGTGAGATTAGGTCTAGTTTATCTTATAGCTGCCATGTTCCTTATGCCTATGGGTTTAAGGTAATGATTCTCTTTTTTTCTATGCCAGTCATTATGGCATGTACTACATAGAGTTACCAAAAATATTGGGTCATAATCCCATACATTCCTTTCCCCTTCATAATAGAAAATGTGGTGAGCATGCAGATACTCTTGCGGTTTCTTCTTTCCGCATTGGCTGCACGTAAAATTGTCTCTCTTGAGAACTTCCCACCTGAGAGCTTTCCATCTCTCATCGTAGTACTGTTTTTTGCGGTAATCTTTCATTTTTACTACTAATTAGAATTCAATTTTTCTGTTTTTCCATCAACTGATTTCGTGACGAAGCGCGGCTAACTGTTTTGTCACTTTTATCGTCCGCGCGGTTGTCATGGCACGCGGTAAGCTGTGCCTTGACAATCGCCACAAAACCAGTTATCTTTGCAGAAAGAATTGAATTCTAATAGTCTGCTGATTCATATTGTGTTGAATGGAAATAGAGTGCAGTAGTGGAGGTTGGGATGTGGTTGGCAAGGCGATTGAGGGATTGAATTTAGAGAAGGGCAAGCGCAGAGGCTTGCCTTCCTTTTTTATTTGAAGCATTTAGCTATGGATTAGTGATTTTATGCTGTTCAACAGTTCCTTTCCTTTTTCAGTCAATATGTATTTTTGCTGTGGATGGCGCGGGTTGTCGGGGAACAAAGGCTTTATCAAATCATCATTGGCCGCTGGTTTTAAAAGCTGTCTGTCGAATGACATACGCGAATTGACATTGCAAGCGACCATAATTTCTTTAACAGCGACTGAGGATTCACATACTTGAAGCAAGGCCAAGATGGCTTCGTTACTTACTTTACCACGAGCTTTACCAAAACTTGGACATTTTTGGTAAAGTTCAGTCATAGCACCCTCATAATTAGCGCTTTGCGATTGGTAAAGCTTGAGCAAGCTCACATCATCAGGTTCTTTTACAATGACACTGAAAACGGTCAGCAAATCGACGTTGAACACGGCTGCAGGACTGTTGTTCTCTTTCAAAAGTTCCTGCACATCGTTGACACCGTGGTTGAACATATTGACATAATCCAAATTGCGCATCATCTCGGCCACCACTCCGTTACGGTAATCGTTCACAAGAGGGAAATTCTCGGGACGCGCCTGACCATACAATCCTCCAGGATTCATTATTTCAATGTGCTTGTCGTACTGATAAAGGCGCGTTGGCATATTCGATTGATAATCGCGATGCATAACGGCGTTCATCAACAACTCGCGCAAAGCCTTGAATGGATAGTTGAGTACGTTGGTCTCGCGTAGTATGCTGACTGGAACGGGGCGCTTGGTAACAATGCCGTCGCGGATGAAATTTTCCAATTTGGGCAGAATCTTATAGAGGCAACCTTCGAACCTGCGCTCGTTAAGTATCTCACCACCATTGTTTTCGCCACGGAATCGCACAAACTGAATGTAATCGCCCATCATAAAATAGCGAGGATTCTTGCCGAACATTATGAGCGCGGCGTACGTCGGGCAATCGAATTGAAGATTATACAGACGCAGCGACGCCAATTGCTCTTTCAACGGGCGCTTTTCAGCGGCCAAAACGTCGGCGGCAATGGCTTTGGGCATATATTCGCGGACGATGGTTTCGGTGTCGATGTCATCGATTGTTGCATCACGACAAGGACGGGTATCGAATGTGGGAAGGCTTGCTGCGCAGCGTTCTGCAAGGATTCTTTCTTCTTCGGCGCTGGCAATATCGCGGCGCGGACCGATTCTGACGAATGAACGGCCACGATAGCGCACTGGTGTGTCGAACGATGGCGTTACCTCAACAACAAGAACATCGCCTTCTTCGGTTGCCACTTTTTCGGTGCTCATTATTGGCAAAGGCAGAATGTTGCCATCGGAACGTATGCTGCTGATTTTCTTCATTAAAGCATCGTCAACCTTCAGACCGTCTATCTTGCCATTGTCTCTGACGCCAATCAACAGATAGCCTTTCTTTCGCGAGCCAGGCAAATCGTTGGCAAAAGCGCAGATGGCTTCTTGGAACTTGTCCATATCACCAGTTGATGTGGTTCGTTCAATGCGGTAGCTCTCGTCGGACTTGACTATATCCAGCAATTCTTCCTTTGTCATATATCTCTAAAAATCAAGAATCTGTAAATGAATATTCCTTGCTGCACAAGAAAGAAAAATCGTATTGCATAAATATATAACTGTTTGTTTAGATATGCGGAATGTGTTGAAGTTTTTGAGAGGACTTAACCAAAAATGCAAAGGACGGGGCTTTAGCAACTGACACTGGACGGAATGGCGCGATAGGCAACAACGACTTACGGCGGCTAAAGCCACCTTACTTTAACCACGGAAAGCACAAAAAACACGGAAAGGGCTTGCTAAAGCAAGCGGGACGGAACAGAAAGCGCGGCGAGTACGCCACGAACACGACAAACAAAAAGCCCCACGGCAATTTGCCGCAGGGCTATTGAGTTGTGTTTTATCTTGTTATCAGTCGCTAATCATTACCCTTTTAGCGGTATTGCCCACTCTAACAACATAAACGCCTGAGACATTGATTCTGATTTCGGCATTAGTTTCGTTAGCAGTTGCCACCAGACCACCCATGATGTTGTAAACACGGATTTCGGCGTCGGCGTTTTCAACCACAATGATGTTATGGTGAGCGAAGATGTTGACCGCGCTGGCTGCATCATCGGCAACAGCTGTGGCAGGTTCAATGATTTCTCCGCCTTGGTTCTCGTTTCCACTTTCGTTTCCGTTTCCTTCATTGTTTCCACCTTGGTTTTCGTTGCCGTTTTCATTTCCACCTTCAGGTTCGTTTTCGCCTTCGGGTTCATTTCCTTCTTGTCCCTCATTTCCACCTTGATTGCCATTTTCGCTTTCATTCTCGGTTCCTCCTTGGTTATCATCGCCACCTTGTTCGCCTAACGCAGGGATAACAACCTGTGCCAAAATTGTTTCTCCGCAAACCGAGCAATGCGAGCCTTCGGTCAGTCCCTCGGAGGTTGCTGTAGCCGCTACAGCCGAATCAACAACCGCAGTGTGGCCTTTTGCAGGAACGGTATCAGAGTTGAACGTGTGGTTGCAAACCGAGCAAGTATGCGTTGTGTAGCCAACTGCAGTGCATGTAGGAACAACAACATTTGAGCTATAAGAGTGGCCAGAGGCGGGAATCACAAGAGCATTGCGACTCAATTCCGTTTTGCAACTCGAGCAGTAAACAACAGAGTCTTGAGAGCCTGCCACGGTGCAGGTTGCAGCTACAATGTTTTCAAATACAATGCTGTCAGGTTTGTGCCCGTTGGCTGGAACAGAGTCAGAATTATATGTATGGTTGCAAACCGAGCAAATATGGGTTGTATAGCCAATTGCGGTGCATGTCGGAGCAACATCATTTGTGCTGTAAGAGTGGCCAGAGGCGGAAATCACAAGAGCATTGCGGCTCAATTCAGTTTTGCAAACTGAGCAATAAACAACAGAGTCTTGAGAGCCTGCCACGGTGCAGGTTGCCGCTACAATGTTCTCAAATACTATGCTATCTGGCGTATGACCATTAGCCGGAACAGTGTCTGAATTATAAGTATGGTTGCATGCCGAGCAAGTATGGGTTGTATAGCCAACTGCGGTGCATGTCGGAGTAACATCATTTGTGCTATAAGAGTGACCTGTGGCCGAAATCACAAGAGCATTGCGGCTCAATTCCGTTTGGCAAACCGAGCAATAAACAACAGAGTCCTGAGAGCCAGCAACGGTGCAGGTTGCAGCTACAATGTTTTCAAACACTATGCTATCTGGCGTATGACCATTAGCCGGAACAGTGTCAGAATTATAAGTATGGTTGCATACCGAGCAAGTGTTGACGGTATAACCTTCTGCAGTGCATGTCGGAGCAACAACATTTGCGCTGTAAGAGTGGCCAGAGGCGGAAATCACAAGAGCATTGCGACTCAATTCCGTTTGGCATACCGAGCAATAAACAACAGAGTCTTGAGAGCCAGCCACTATGCAGGTTGCAGCTACAATGTTCTCAAATACTATGCTGTCTGGCTTGTGCCCATTGGCAGGAACGGTGTCAGAGTTGAACGTGTGGTTGCAAACCGAGCAAATATGGGTTGTATAGCCAATTGCGGTGCAGGTTGAGCTGGTAACGGTGTTGTCGTAGCTGTGCCCCTTGGCAGGTATAACATCTTGTGCAACTAAAACCTTTCCACAGTATGAGCAATGAGAACCTTCGGTTAAGCCTGTTTCTGTGCAAGTTGCCGCAACCGCATTGTCTGTTACTTTGTTGTGTCCTTTAATTAAGTTTGTAAACCCACACCAATTATCATAAGCATAATCCACAGGCACACACACGGGAATTGTTGTGGCCACATAATCAAATGAACCATTATGTGTTGGATTACTATTGCCTTCGTAACAGATAGATGTCAGGCTGCTGCAGCCATAAAACGCGTGGTCCCGAATGCTTGTAACCGTTCCGGGGATGGTGACCGATGTAAGGGCGCAGCATCCTATGAACATAGTAGGGTAGATGCTTGTAACCGATTCGGGGATGGTGATTGATGTCAGGCTACTGCATTCACTGAACGCGCCGGCGCCGATGAGTGTGACAGAATTGGGGATGGTGACTGATTTAAGGCCTGTGCATCCTTTGAACGCCCCGCCGCTAATAATTTCAACTGAATTGGGAATAGTGACGGATGACAGATGTTTGCAACCTTCAAACGCAGAGTAGTCAATATTTGTAATTGATTCTGGTATGGTATATGATGTTCCTGTTTTATCAGTAGGATAACATACAATAATTGTTTTATCTTTATTGAATAATACGCCATCTTGCGATGTGTATTTTGTGTTGTCGCTTTCCACATTTATTGCTGTCAGTTTGCTGCAACCAGCGAATGCTTCCCGGCCAATGCTTGTAACTGAACTTGGAATGGTGACTGATATCAAGCCACTGCAACCATAGAACGTATATCCGCCTATGCTTGTAACTGAACTTGGAATGGTGACTGATATCAAATTGCTGCATCCATAAAACGCTCTCTCGTTTATTATATCAAGTTGTGAGCCTTCGGAAAAAATTAGAGATGTCAAACTAATGCAATTATTGAACGCATCGCCGCCGATGCTTTTAACCGAATTGGGAATAGTGACTGATGTTAAGCTGCAACCAGAGAAAGCCAATTCGTGAATGTATGTAAGTTGTGAACCTTCGGCAAAAATTACCGATGTCAAACCTCTGCAATCCCCGAACGCTCTGTAACCTATACTTGTAACAGAATTACCAATGGTTACAGATGCCAGGCCGCTACAACCAATGAACGCATAATCTCCGATGCTTGTAACTGAATTGGGAATGGTGACAGATGTCAGTTTGCTGCAACCATAGAACGCTCCATCGTTTATTATATCAAGTTGTGAGCCTTCGGCAAATATTAATGATATCAAGCCACTGCAACCTGCAAATGCTTCTTGGCCAATGTTTGTAACTGAATTTGGGATGGTGATTGATGTTAAGTCGGTGCAATTATCGAATGCGCCTTTTGTAATGTGTTCGCTTCCGGTAATTATCACATCTTTCAATGATGTTGGAATGTAATACTCTGTGATTATTGAATTTGGGCCATATTGGGATGTCGCGGTTCCACCAGGATAACTACTTGTTCCAAATATGTAACCGAAAGGATACTGTTCTGTGTCTTCGGGGGTGTGCGCCCTATCGCCCACAAACGGCAAGGTAATTGACTGCAATGAGGAGCAACCCGAGAACGCGCCTTTCCCGATGCTAGTAACTGATTTGGGTATGGTGACTGATGTCAAACCGCTGCAACCTTCGAACGCACAGCTGCCAATGCTTGTAAGTTGTGAGCCTTCGGCATAATTTACTGATATCAAGCCGCTGCAATTAAAGAATGCTCTGTAGCCAATACTTGTAACTGAATTGGGGATGGCGACCGAGGTCAGGTTGATGCAATCAACAAAAGCCGAATTACCAATATTTGTAACACCTTCAGAAATGGTAACCGAAGTAATACCGCTACAACCTCTGAATGCTTTGTCGCCAATGCTTGTAACAGAGGCTGGTATTACCAAATCATGAACTTCTATTCCATCTATATACAATTGAGTGGTTTTATTTTGAAGATAACAATAAGCCGAACTTATCTCAAACGGAGCAGAAAGTATTTCCATTCCACATAAACTTTCAATGCTGGCAAATTCAGCTTTAAACAGATTGTTACAGTCAGAGAACGCATTTTCCCCAATTCTTGTAACTGAGCTGCCAATGGTGATAGATGTCAAGCCTCTGCAACCGCTGAAGGCATTGTTGCCGATTGTTGTAACCGAATTAGGAATGGAGATTGTTCTCAGGTCGCTGCAATCTCCAAACGCCATATTTTCGATGCTTACAACTTTGTATGTCCGGCCAAATTTGCTGATTTTTCCATTAATTATAAGGTCTCCTTTAGGTTCTTCTCTTGAGCTTTTAGCTACCGAAACATAACTGTTTTGCTCATCGGTTACGGTGTATTTCAAACCATTAACTTCAAAAGTTGTTTGCGCCCAAGCTTGCCCTGCAAGCATTGCAACAAAAAAGAAAGAAATGATGCGTTTCATATTTTACACTGAATGAAATTAGTAGATAGCAAATATAATCAATTTGCGTTTCGTTCAGAGTGATTTGTGTCAGACTTTGGAGTCATACATGCATCTTTTTGTTGAATTATATTTCTATGGGAACAATCTTCATTTTGTGCGTTTTGTATTGTCTTCATCAAAAGATGATACGAGTCATTTCTAATGACAAATATCAAAACCTGACGGAACGGAAAAATGGTTTTTAATAGCGTTTCGCTCGAGTTTTCATATTATGAAAACCCACCTTGCTATAGCTATAGAGAAAATACAATTAATACATATGAAAAATCACACTTTTCCCAGGGCCGTTCTAAGGTCTTCTTCGAAAGTCGTATTTCTATGCTTTCGGATATAATCATGTATTTTCCCTGGTTCTTCTTTACCATAAAATTTGCAGTAAATGCGTTCTGTCCACTCTTCCCTAACTTCCTTCTTACTTGTAAATTCACTTAAAACACGAATAAAGGCAAGAATTATACTCTTTGAGGTATTATTAATAAATTTCGTATAGTCTTCCGTAATGCGCAAATTGAGCAAATTGTAAAATTCATCACCCGTACAGTCCAGTATGTTGTTTGGTACTGAATTAATCTTTATTCCCTTCTTACATATTAATGGATAAATATGCATTGCATATTCCATTGTAAAATATTGGTGCTTTTCATTGATGTTTTGTGCGTTTTTAGAAACATCAACGGGGTCGTTT
>JAFZKK010000083.1 GCA_017551905.1 Salinivirgaceae bacterium | reverse complement strand
TCCTTCACCGTCCCCCAGCCCGTCCGTTTTAAAGAACTTGCTCCCTCTCGGAAAGCGGGTGCAAAAGTAGGGAAAGTTTCGTTTCCCGCAAGGGGATTTGTGCGGTTTTTTGAAAATAATTTAGAGACTAAGGTAACAGCCTGGATGACAGATGAAAAATGATGGAAATATTGGCTATTTTATGGGACAAAATAGGAGTGTATAATACCTAAATGATGTTTTTTTGAGGGCGGAGAACGGCGGATTTGGGGACATACAATAGTTTTTGTGAATATTTGCGATGTTATCAGAATAGCATAAAAAAAATATCATCCAACTTCAAATACACATATAATAATTAATTGCAGCTCATAACAAGCGATAGTCAATGTGTTGCTAATGACAGAGTTATAAACATTAAAAAAATCTCAACAAAATAGAGTGTTATTATAAGATAAGGTTTGTTGCTTTTGAGTATATTCGCGGCGAAAATTTTTAAAACAAATAATCATGATTATTGAAGAAGTACATGCGAGAGAAATTCTCGATTCAAGAGGAAATCCAACCGTAGAGGTTGAAGTTACATTGGAGTGTGGCGTTGTAGGCCGTGCATCAGTTCCATCGGGTGCATCGACAGGTGAGAACGAGGCTTTGGAGCTGCGCGACGGCGACAAAGGCCGCTACCTTGGCAAAGGCGTTCTGAAAGCTGTTGAGAATGTAAACGAGAAAATCGCTCCTGAGATTATCGGCATGAGCGTGCTCGACCAACGTGCTATTGACAATGCAATGCTTGCTTTGGACGGCACTCCGACCAAACAAAACCTTGGCGCAAACGCTATCCTTGGCGTTTCGTTGGCTGTGGCTCACACTGCTGCCAAATATCTTGGTATTCCACTCTACCGCTACATTGGCGGCACAAACACTTACGTTCTGCCTGTTCCGATGATGAACATCGTAAACGGTGGTGCTCACTCTGACGCTCCTATCGCTTTCCAGGAGTTCATGATTCGCCCTGTAGGCGCATCTTCAGAGAAAGAAGGTATCCGCATGGGTGCTGAAGTGTTCCACAACCTTGCCAAACTGCTGAAAGCCCGTGGTCTTTCGACCGCTGTTGGTGACGAAGGTGGTTTCGCTCCTAACTTCGACGGCATCGAAGACGCACTCGACACTATCATCGCAGCTATCAAAGCCGCTGGTTATGAGCCGGGAAAAGACGTCAAAATTGCTATGGACTGCGCAGCTTCGGAATTCGCAGTACAGGAGAACGGTCAATGGTTCTATGACTACCGTCAGCTGAAGAATGGTAAGAAGAAAGACCCCAATGGCAAGAAACTGTCTGCCGCTGAGCAAATTGACTACCTTGAGCAACTTATCACCAAATATCCTATCGACTCAATTGAGGACGGCCTCGATGAGAACGATTGGGACAACTGGGTAAAACTGACCGAGCGCATCGGCAGCCGCTGCCAGCTGGTTGGTGATGACTTGTTCGTTACCAATGTCAAATTCCTTGAGAAGGGCATCAAGATGGGTGCTGCCAACTCTATCCTGATTAAGGTTAACCAGATTGGCTCACTCTCTGAGACTCTTGACGCTATTGAGATGGCTCACCGTCACGGTTACACCACCGTTACAAGCCACCGCTCAGGCGAGACAGAGGACACTACAATTGCCGACATCGCAGTCGCTACCAACTCTGGCCAAATCAAGACCGGTTCACTCAGCCGCACCGACCGTATGGCTAAGTACAACCAACTTATCCGCATCGAGGAGCAATTGGGAAGCTGCGCTAAATACGGCTACACAAAACTGAAATAATCAATCAGTTATTATAAACGAAAAGGAATCTTCCGATTGGGAGATTCCTTTTTTTATTGAAACAGCCCGAAAACGGCTGTTTTTTTTTTCGATTAACCTGAAATCAGAATTTCGGACGGCGGGCGGACTTAGATGAGAACAACTCGTTGACATCGAGCACCACGCCAGCCTTCAAGCCAAGCGACAATAATGATGCATGGTCAATCTGATTAGACTGCATTGTGCCTTTGTACTCATATTCCTCAGTAAGAAGCGGTTGCATCGAATCTTTGTGAAGATTAGTCAGGCAGTAGCTGAAATACAATGCTGCGGTAAAGCGCATCAACTTATTGAACCGATAGTTGGCACCTCCCTCAATAGCCAGCGAGAAATTAACCGGATTGAGTTTCATTTTTCCCTTCTGAGAATCAGTCTCATAGACACCGAATCCATGGACATACTCTCCCTCAACCGATGAATAAATCTCGTGTCCCAAATAGGGATAATAGCCGCGCGTCTCATACGAACCTTTCATCAGCTTGTACTTGCTCGACACCGGGAATCCAATCTTGAATCCTGCCTTGCCAAACACCTCAAAACGCCGCTGCGAAATGGGATACTCATAATATGCCTGAATCGGTATTTCAAGCACCATGGCTTTCTGTTTCTCAAGAAATCCGTCGAAGTATGTTCGGAACTCATAATTAAGTTGATTTATTGAGTCATACGACGGTGTCGATTCATAGGTATCATTATACTTCGTCTTGGCGCTGTAGGTTGTAATGCCCAAACCGCTGCACACCGCCCAGTTATCGGTGAAGAAATATCGATAACCGACATTGAATGTCATTCCAGCTCCACCTTTGCGACTACCGTCGACAGGCTTGTATTGAATACTCTGCAAGCCTCCGCCAAAATCGGCCGAAATAAACTGCATGCTGTTGCGCCGCTGGGCAGATGCCGATGTAAACACTGCAACCGACACTGCCGCAGTCAGAATCAACTTCAGCACTCCTCCTCTATGCGGCAAGTTCATTTTATACTTATTTAAACAGTTCATAATGTTATGGTTAATCGATTAAAACTTAATAATTGAAACGGTTTCCTCACCAACTTTCACCACATAGATTCCTTGCTGCAATGCCGAGACATTCACTTCTTCACTTCCTTCGCCGCTTATCTCTTTGGCAATCCGAACTTTACCATCGTTATCAATGATAGTGATTGTGTTTCCTGCCTTCACATTGTCTCCCTCAACCACAATTGAATTGATAACAGGATTCGGATAAACCGTTATTGATGTGGCCTCAGGCTCTCCGAAGGTCATCTCGCATGAGGTGATTTCAACACTGTCGGTTGTTACCGCAACAAGCTGATAAGTACCTGTCAATCCGCCTTTCTCGTAATGCATATCGGTTGTATCGACAAGCACACCATTCTGATACCAACGGTACGATTGGAAATAACCCTTGCCGTTGACAACTGTAATCACATCGTCCCACATTGTGCGCAACATCTCTAAGTTACGCTGATAGTTAATGGTCTTTGTAACGCGAGTGTCACCAAGAATACCGGTAACTTCAATGGTTCCCGACAGAGCCATTTCGTCTGTAAACTCAAGATATCCATCGGTTTGAGTTGAGTCGATGTCACCATTGATGTTCCATTCAAAGGTTATCTGACTGTTGTTGATGTCAGTAAGCTCGATGTGGTCAACGCCACTCTCGCAAGTATTGTATGTTTCGGGAGCGGTAAACTGTACCAACGCCTCCCAAACTGCATAGAACGCTGCACCGCTTGCCGACATTGTGCCGAAGCTGGTTGTTACTGCGCCATCGGCTGATGTTGCCCAACCTTTAAAGAGATAATCGTCACGTTTCGGATTCGATGCCGGAGCCGTGATAGCTGTTCCTTCGGTCACCATGGTTGTTGTGAAAGCCGAATTGGTGCCATCGTTGAAGTACCAAACTGCCCTATACTGCGGAACAACTATTTCTTCCCAAACCGCATAGAATAACGACTCATTTCCGCTGGCTGTGCCGAAATCGACAAGCACACTATCGCCAACCATTGCCCATCCTTTGAATGCATATTGTTCACGCACCGGATTAACGGCTGGCGCGATAATGGCATCACCATAGAATAAGGTGTCGGTTTTGAACACGCTGTCTTGCGCAAACATCCACAGAACAAAGCAATTGTCCTTCAACCATACCGCATAGAAGGCAGTGTCAGAGGTTATTGCGCCAAAATCGGTAACAAATGTGCCGGCTGTTTCTGTTGACCAACCAAGGAAGGTGTAGCCCTCTCGCACAGGATTTTGCGATGGAGCAAAAATGTTTTCGCCTTGAGCTATGGTATCGGTTACATAAACTGAATCGGTGCCATCATTCAAATACCAAACTGCTACAAATGTTGATGTTTCTGGCGTTGTCGCAGCATCTTGGCTTTGCGCTTTCCACAGAGCATAAAAGGCTGTGTCAGAAACAATTGCGCCAAATTGAGCGATTACATCCCCATCAGTCGTTGCCGACCAGCCTGCAAACTTATAGTCGGCGCGGTCAGGATTAACTGTTGGTGCCACTATGGTTTCGCCTTGCGTAAGGCTATCGGTGATGAACACTGCTGATGTTCCATCGTTGCGATACCACAGAAGAGCGAACTTCTTCTCTTCCTCTATTTTCTGCCAAACGGCATAGAACGCAGTATCGGCGGCTGGCATCAACCCAAAGCTGTCGATTACGCTGCCGGCTTCGGTTGCCGACCAGCCCAGGAATGTATATCCATTATTATCCGGATTTACCGATGGTGCTTTTATTGTGTCGGCATAATTCAAATTACTGCTAGCAAACACACTGTCGGCATCGAAATACCATGTTGCGGCATAACTGTTGACATTCCAAATGGCAAAATACTCAACGCTGTTGTCAGGCATAGTGCTGATGCTTATGCTATCGACGGCTTCGGCGTATGTGTTCCAACCATTGAAGGTGTAACCAGTGCGTTCAGCAACCGGGCGAACAATCTCTGTTCCAACCTCAACATTACCAGATGTATAATCGCCGCTCAATTGACCGCCATTGGCGTTCCAAGTAAGTGTGTGTGTGTTCTTCTGCCAGATGGCATAGAAAATCTTATGGTCACTATCCATTGTGCCGAAGTTGGTTGTCACTTCGCCATCAGCAGCGACAGACCAGCCTAAGAATTGATAGTTAGTGCGTTCGGGGTCAAGAGCGGGTGCTGTTATCTCGCCATCAAAATCGACATGAGTGGCTGTGAAATTATTGTTGGTACCATCATTCATACGCCATTCAACCGCATATTCGGCTGTTATCCAGTTAGCGACATAAGTCACACTACTATCAGGCATTGTGGTTATGTTAACCAACAATTCAAGATTGTCAGATGCGCTCCAACCTGCATGTATATAATTATCTTTTTCAACGGTTGGAACATCAATGTGTGTGCCATAAGCAACTTCGCCTGCCGGAGTATAGTTGCCGCACAATTGTCCACCATTGGCATCCCAACCCAATGTGTGTTTTCGTGCCTGCCATTGTGCATAATAGATTGCACCTTGAGTAGTCAATATTCCAAAATCCTCGATTACAACACCTTGTGGAGTAGCGGCCCAACCTGCAAACTCATAATGTTCGCGAGCTGGATTCGAGTTTGGCGCATGTATTTTAGCATCGTACGAAACATGGGTAACAGCAAAACTTTCGTTTGTTCCGTTGTTAAACAACCATTTCACGTCGTATGTATTAGTAGCCCAAATAGCAAAGTATTCAACATCGTTGTCAGGCATGGTTGTTATTCTTACGGCGTCATTTTCATTGGCATCAGCGGCCAAACCCCACCCAACAAACGAATATCCTGTGCGGTCAGCAGTCGCAACTTTGATTTGTGAACCATAAGCCACATTATCGCCACTTGTTCCTGACATAACAATGATGCCGCCATTAGCATTCCACACAAGTTTATGAGTATTGATTGTCCATTGTGCATAGAATGTCTTTTTCGGAGAATCCATTATGCCAAAATCAGTTATTACCGGACCATCGGGGGCTGTTGCCCAACCAATGAATTGATAATGCTCCCGACTTGGATTATTGATTGGTGGAATTATAGCTTCATTTGTCGTAACGGTATCCGCAGCGTAATTAAAATCGGAACCATCATTGAATTTCCATGTAACCATATTATTGGTTCGAGGAAGCCAAATAGCATAATAAGTCAAATCATTATCGGGCATGAGGAATGTCCTAGAAAGAATTGCATTCTCTGTTGCTGTGGATGTCTCACCCCATCCTCCGCACTTCCAACCTTCACGGTCAACTTGCGGAGGTGTCACTTCTGTTCCGTAATTCACCTTTCCACTAGGATTTCCATTCACAAATGCTCCTCCATTTGCATCCCACGTCAAATTGTGCTTGTTAACCTCCCAAATGGCATAATATGTAAGAGCACTGTCGGGCATTATGGTAGCTGGTATTACTTTCAATGTTGCATCAGCTGTTGTGCCCCAGCCTTCAAATGTGTATCCTTCGCGGTCGGCTGTTGTTGCCGGGGTTATTTCTGTGTTGTAATTAACTATACCATTAGTGCCTTCGGTAGCAAGTACACCACCATTAGCGTTCCATGTGATTTTGTGTTGATTAATTTGCCAAACAGCATAATATGTCAAATTTTCATTTGGCATTGCAAGTTGCGGATTTGTTATTTCGGCTATAGTAGCATTTTCCGACAAAGCCCAACCTTTGAATGTATAACCAGTGCGTTTAACTGTTGCCGGAGTAAGCGGTGTCGTGCCGAATGCCACAGAGCCGTGTGTTCCTTCTTTAACAATCTCGCCTCCATTGGGGTTCCAAGTGAGTTCGAACTCATCAATCTCCCACTGTGCATAGAAATTCACTAAATCTTCGGTTCCTCTTATACCATAGTTACCATCAGTAATAGGCGTACCATTTTGTTTGTTTGCCCATCCTAAAAAGTGATAGTTCTCTTTTGTTGGAACACCAGCTGCCACAGCTATTGGGTCACCATATTTAACATAGCTTGTCGAAAACTCGCCAGAGCCATTATTAAAGTTCCAACGAACAGGATACTCTTTGATTTCCCAGTTGGCAACATACGACAAATTGGAGGCGGGCATGTTTTCGGGAATTGTCTCGAACGATGATGCATCGGCGGTCAAGCCCCAGCCTTTAAAGTCATATCCTGTGCGAGAATGGGTTGGTTCTGCTATCGAAGCGCCATATTTTAAGGATTGAGTAATGTCATTTGTCCCGCCATTCAGAGTTCCTTCATTAGCCTTCCATGAAATTGTGTAACTATTGCGGTCGTAGTAAATGTCAACCACAGTTGTGCCATCGGCTTTGATTTTTTGTTGGGAAACGGGTGTTCGTGCAGTGAAACCCACAAAAGTTTCAGCTTCCTCATTGGTTGTAAGACCATACCTACCGCTACCCGGTGTTTCCGACAGCAAACCTTCGGCATCGGTAAACTGGCCGTTAAGGTCGGCTTTGTGGTGGCGGACAGTATATTGTACGACATCGTTATCAGCAAATATTGCATAATAGACAACGCCATCGAGAGAAACAGTTTGTGTTGTCATATCCAATATTGTGGAAGCATTTTTGTTTGTATTCCAGCCAATAAAGTGCTTGCCTTCATCAGTCGACACAGGGTTGGTGCTAGGCACGACAACACTACTTTCGTATTTGCAATTGTCTCGTGCAAATTCTATTTCGCTGTTCATCCACACAACAGGATATTCATTACGCACATAAAGAAGTGCGATAACTGTCGGATTATCAACACTATTGGCAATTGTTTGCTGAGTTATGCTATTGGGTGCAGTAAAACCAACGAATGTTTTTGCCGTAGCATTTGTTTGCGAACCGAATGGTGCAGAAGGCCTTTCTGTTAAGGCTGGTTCTACAGGATAATTGTCATCGTTGGCATTCTGCAAGAAGTGTTTTACAAGATATTCACGACTTTCGTTATCGGCAAAAACGGCGTAGTAAACATTTTTGCTTTCATCAGCCTCTACCTTTTTATTTGTAAGGTCAATGGCATCGATAGCTGAAGAACTGGTGTTCCAACCCAAAAGGTGCTTGCCGGCTGGTGCAGGAACTAACTCTTCGGCAGGTGCTTGCAACTGACTCTCGTATTTATACTTACCGCCTGTATTTGCAATGGCTACATCACCTTTTTTCCATGTTACTTGGTATTTATTACGAGTGTAAAAAATGTTCACCACTGTTCCTTCTGCAGCAATTGTCTGTTGCTGAATACTATTATTATCAGGTGTAGTGAAACCTGTGAAATCTGGTGCTGTTGCTGTAGTAATATCCCCTTCCAGACCGGTTTTTGTAATGCTTTGCACCAACGATTCCGGATAGCTATCTGTCTCAATGTCTTGAAGCCAGTATTTAACGGTATAATTCTTCTGCTCGTTATCGGCAAAAATTGCGTAATAGGTAACTGCGGAAGTAACAACTCCCTCAACACTCATTCCTTCATTAGCATCCTTATCCGTGTTCCAACCCACGAAATGTTGCCAGGATTGGTCGGGGGTGGGATTGGCGGGCGGATTTAATGGCGCACCATATTTCAACTCTGTTTTCGATATTTGAGTGTTTTCATCTTTCATCCATGTTACCCAAAATTTCTTGCGGGTGTATCTAAGGTCAACAGGTGTCATGTTGGCTTCAATATTCTTCTGTGTTATCGTAGGTTTGTTAAAACCCTCGTAATCTTTTGCGGCAGCATCAGTTTTTGTGCCTATTATACCTGTTTTAATATCGGTTTCGTAAGGTAGCTGAGGATAGTTATCGTCATCGATATTTTGCTGATAGTGCCGTACCGCGTATGTTTTAGATGCTCTTTGTTTGAAAATGGCATGATAGACAACATCATCTTCAACCTTTGCATTGGTAAGGTCAAGTGCAACCGTAGCAGTTGACTCTGTATTCCAACCCACAAATTCATAACCTGCTGCCGCACTTTGGTCTTCAGCCTTCTTTAGATTGCTGCCATAGTAAAAATCACCGGTAACATTATTTTTGACGATAATTGTTTCGCCATTCTTCCACGTAACATGGTATTTGTTACGTGTATAGTCAATTGTAACCACAGTGCTGCCATCAGCGGCAATAGATTGTTGCTGTATCGATTGCGGTGCAGTAAATCCATGATATTCTTTTGCTACGGCATCTGTTTGCGTGTCAGCCGTACCGAATCCCATATCGGTATCGACAACAGTATAGGTGTTAGCCACTGTGCCATTTGAATTAAGGTCTTGTAAACGATGTTCGACTGTGTATCGCTGACTTTCTTTGGATACAAAAACTGCGTAGAACACCGTGTCGAATCTCATTATGCTGTTTGCGTCGAATGTTAACGCAATTTGTGATGTCGGTTTGTAGTGCCAGCCTGCGAATGTACTACCTGTTGGTGCAGTTATTTCAACAGATGGAGGCACAATTTGTGTGCCATATTTGAGACTGTCACTGCTGATTATATCTTCACCGTTCTTCCAAGTAATTTTGAAACCTTTTCGTGTATAATAGAAAGGTATTTCCTGGTTCTTTTGTTCCAGTGAAGCTTGCACACAATGGTCGAATTTAAATCCCTCATAGTCGCGTGGCTCTGCGGTTGTCTGTGTAAGTATATAGCCTTCCCATTTCACACGCTCGGGCGTTTCCCAACCATTGCCTTCCAAATTCTCTTTGTAGTGGCAAGCGTAATATGAATATTTGGTGCTCGTCACATCTCCATTAAAGTAGCTTGTATCCTTTACCACGGCAAAACGGTTCCAAATAGAGGCGTTCACATATATGTCATAGTGTTCAATCGGCACATAAAGGATAGTTTTCCGCTTATACATGTCTTCGTTGAAGGTGTTTGAGTTTACTGTTGGCGGAGTGGCGACTCCAACACGCATATATTGAAGAGAATTCATATACGCAAGGTTTTGTGCGTTGCCCTCGTATGCTGATTCCAATTTATCACCCAAATCAAGACCGACAAGGTTTTTATTATTGTAAAAGGCTTTTACTCCAATTGTTTTTGTTCCTGGAGCAACTTTATAGAATATACGGTCGTTGCCACGTGGGTAAGCTAGCAGTTTTGTTTTGTCTTTATTGTAAAGAACGCCCTCTGCATCACTACTGTAATTTGAGTTTTGAGAATGGACATTATAATGCTCCAAATTACCCATCACATCTAAATGTTCGGTGTTGATGGATGTGCAGTTTATGTTTATATTGAAATCTTTAACATAATCATTTGTCTTAATAACATTGCGGGGAACCTCAGTGGTTGCTGCTGGCATATTGTATGTTTCGGTTTTTACATCCGACGCATAGAGCCGGATACCTTTAAAACCATCAGTATATATAACACCATATTCATCAACATCAAATAAGTTTTTCTCGTTCAAAAATTTCAAACTGTTTTTTGTCGAAAGGAAAGCTGTACCTTCGATTGTTTTCAATTTTGCTTTGGTACAATTGGCATAGTCAATCGTATCCAAATTCACATTGACATTATAAAATGAGTATCCAGCGATTTTGGTAACCATTGCTGGAACAACAAATGTGTGTCGCTTTCTAATTTTAAAGTATTGACAAAGTATAGTATCTGGTGATGCATATTTATACAAAACACTGTCTTGCAATTTAAATATAGGATTCTCACCATCAACTACAGGCAAGAAACTTGCAGTACAATACATAAAACATGTTGTAGGCATGGTCTCAACCTTTTTTCCAACAGGAAATGTTTTTACCACTGTATTCAAAATATCGCTACCGATGGCTACCACATTTTCACCACCTGTAATAGTGGTCAATGTCTGCATGCTGAAAAAAGTAAATGATGCTAAATTCTTAACCGTTGAAGGTATCACATACGAATCTTCATCAAAACATGGCGGAACTCGATATATTTTTTGAGGCTTATGTTCTTTATTTTCTACATCGCCACTATAAAGAATTCCTTTATCATCCGTATATAAATATGAACTACTTGGGTCAACGTAAAATGCTTTAATATTCGAGAATGTAACCCAATTAAAATATGTAGCTGTGCCAGATAGTCCTGCGACATTTTTTCCTATTGCAAGCGTGTCCGTGCCTTTGTTTGGCGCAAGTGTGGTAACAGAAAACGCATTTGATTCAATTGTCCTAAGCGAATCGCTGTCAATGTTTATCATAATGCCCGAAATAGTGACATTTTTTCCTTGTTTTTCGTCATATATGGTTCGACTCGGGCCACTTGAACGTGTAAAGGCTCCTGATTTTATGGTCTTGACATTCTTACCCAATGTTACGGAAATCACGTCGTAGCAATAATAAAATGCGTTGGCGCCTATGGTTGTAACTTTGTAGCTAACACCATCTACAGTAATATCGTCTGGAATCGTAACATTGTCGCGGTACTCCCATTCACCAGCAACAACTGTTGCCTCACCGACATTCGGGCTATTCAAATTGTAGTATACTGCACCTGCTCCATTTGCAGATGCCCAATCGTATGCCCACGCGCCCGACAACGAACTCAGTACAAGCGCCAATGTCAATAGTAGATGTCTTCTCATATATTTTCCTTTTTAGTAGTTATTTACCCCATTAAGATGCGGACACAACTCCGCATTATCACCTACAAATAAACTGATAAAAAAGAAGTTAGCCAAAGGCCTCTCGTCTAACAGACCGTTCTTATTGATACAAGTCCGTTTTTTCTTTACGAATGTCAGATTTTTATAAGGGAAAAAGGAAGAGTTACAATTGTCAAGTTAAAAAGTTATAAGTTATATGTTTGGAGCAAGTTATATTGGTGTTGCACTCTAAATTTCACACTTCGCTCCAACCATTAATCATTCGCCTTCAACCCTCTAATTATCAATGTTATGATTTCTTCTTTTCGTTCGGCCATGAACTGCCGACGCTCCTGCTCCGACGCTCCCGACAGCTTGTCGTAAATGGGCAGAGCAAGAAAATTGAAAACGGTGAGCGAAATGACATTGAGCACCAGATTGACCGTTGTAATGGGGCGGATTGTCCCTTTCGCAACCTCTTTTTGAACAATGGAATCGATTGTACCATAAAGATTTGCGCGCACACTATTCGACATAAAGAACTTATAGACATAGCTCAGCCGCTCCGAATTCCCGATGAGTTCGTTAAGCACAAAAAACGGCAAGCCAGGATTGCTGTCCATAAAATCGAAATAGACGCTTACGGCATACCGCAGTTTATCATAAAAATCGGTCTCGATATTGCTGAGCGGCTCAATCAGTATTGAACACGCCTGCTCAAGTTTCTTTGTGAAAATATTCAGAAACAGATTTTCTTTAGTGCGGAAATAATAATGCACAAGTGCTTGATTACAACCAACTTTCTTGGCAATATCGGTTGTTGATGTTCCGGCAAATCCGTTCTCGATAAACAGTTTTTCGGCCGACTGCAATATTTGTTCTTCCAAGTTTTGTTCTGCTGCCATCTTTCAAATTCTTTCTGGTTACCACTTAACAATAATCACTCGTTTTTTAGCTGTTCCTTGCAGTTCTCAACCATAAAATGCAAGCGGTTGAACACGTTAGCCTCCGATGTGCTGCTGTCGAAATCGAGGAACAGAAGGCTCATGTGCGGATATACTTGCTTGATTTTCTTTTCGATACCTTTCGAGATAATGTGGTTGGCAATACAGCCGAATGGTTGCAAGCTGATAACGTTCTGCACTCCGTGCTCCGCAAGGTGACAAATCTCGCCCGGCAGCATCCAGCCTTCGCCAAAATCGGCAGCCGGGTTTATCACCTGTTCCGACAACTTGCCAATCTCGAAAATGCTTGCAAACGGCCTGTAGTAAGGATACGGCTTGCAAATGGCGTCATACTTACGCATGCAGCGCAACAGCAAGGCGTGCAACCCGTCGGTAATCCACTGCGGCGTATCGACATTTTTGATGTTGTACTTGCGGTTGTAGTGGCTGTTGACAAACGATGTCGAGAAGAATGTCACAAGCGCCGGCGGCACCACCTCAACTCCTTGCTCAATGAGCCACGGAACGACACTTTTGTTGCTGAAACTGTTATATTTAACGTATATCTCGCCGACAAGTCCAATGACCGGAACTTTCTTGTCGGGCTGAACAGCGGCCGTAAATTCGGCAACAGCCTGCGCCATCAGTTTCGGCATGGCCTTGAAGTTGTTTGCCTCGATTATCGGATAGGCCAGATTGTAATATTTGTCGCGCAGATGTTTGGCAATGCCCGGCTCCACCTCACGCACAGCCGTAGAATAGTACATTTTGGCAAGACAGTCGGCATAGAGCATTGCGTGGACAAGTATGCGGGTGAGTTTCAGCCAGTCAATCTCGAACCCAGGCTGATTGTTGCTGATGCCAGCGCCGGTTGCCATCGACAGCACTGGAACATTGGCAAAACCACCAGCCACCATAGCATTTTTTATCAGCGAATAGTAGTTACTTGCGCGACATTGACCGCCCGTCTGCGTAATGATAACAGCTGTATTATCGAGGTCGTATTTGCCACTCTGTAAGGCATTTATGATACTTCCGACAACTATTGTGGCCGGATAGCAAATGTCGTTGTTGGCAAAACGCAAACCTGTTTCGGCAGCCGCCTGCGTGCCCATCGGCAAATTCACAACATCGTAGCCCAAAACCTTGAACAGCGACGGCACAAACTCCGAATAACCCTCGGCGAAATATGGCGCCAGAATTGTCCGGCGACGGTCCGATTTCTCAAATATCTTGGTGGTTGTGAACTTCTTATCGATGTGCGTCTCCTGCCCTATCTCGCTCTTGCACGACTCCACCAACGAACGTATTCGAAGACGCAGCGAACCGATGTTGTTCACATCGTCTATCTTCAATATTGTCAAGTTTTTACCGAAACGCTTCAGTATTGAGTTCACCTCGTCGAGAATGAAGGCGTCGGGACCGCAACCAAACGATGTCAGCTCGACAAAATGCAGATTCTTGCGCTGATACTTGCCCACAAAATAGGCGGCTTTGAAGATGCGGTTCGGGTAAGCCCACTGGCTCAGAGCGTTAATCTCCTCAAAAACCGTCGCACCCGACTTCGACGCCACATGCTCCGTAATAACATCGATGCCCATGTAGGCTATGGCCTGCGATATTTTGTGCTCAATCATTGGGTCGGTGTGATAAGGACGGGCGGCCAGCAAAATCACCATCCGATTCTCTTTGGTGGCCAAATCGAGCACTTCGTTGGCGCGGTCGGTAAGTTTCTGAATATAAGCCGTTTGAACATCCTTCGCCATGGCAATGGCTTTCATTGCCACACTTTTCTCGACGCCAAGCGTTTGCAGATAAGCCCAGCACGATTTGCGCATCAGCTCGTCGCTGTTGAAAGTGATGACCGGCGCATCGAACGGCACACCGCGCTTGTGAGCCGGGTCCATCGAGCTTTTGATGACATCGGAATATGCAGAAACAATCGGGCAGTTGAAGCTGTTTTTCGACTTGTCGTCCTCTTTGCGCTCGTAAACCACATACGGATAGAAAATTCTATCAACCTTTAAATCAATCAGATTGTTGATATGTCCGTGCATCAGTTTGGCAGGGAAACAAATGTTGTCGGCCATAATTGAGCGCAATCCCGACTCGTAGATTTTGTTGCTTGAGTTGTTCGACAGAACCACCTCGAGTCCGCAAGCCGAAAACAACGTGTACCAGAACGGATAATCCTCGTAGATGCCCAATGCTCGCGGCAGTCCGATGCGTATGCCAAGCGACTTTCCTATAGGTTTAACTTCGGGCTGACGGAAAAGCAACTTGTACTTCTCCACCATCATATTCACGCCTTTTCGCGTTGATTCCGAACGGTTTGAATAAACCTTCTCGCAATTGTTGCCCGATGCAAAAGTGTTGCCATTTTGGAAATGGAACAGCTTCACTGTGCAATGGTTGTCGCACCCCGGACATATCTGAAATTCAGACTCGTATGTATTGGCATCTATAAGCTGCGTTAATGATTTTTCTCCTGACATAGAGTTCTAAGTTTGAAAGTTTTAAGTTAAAAGTTTAGTGAGTTTACTCTTTACTCATTAATCTTTAATCATTAAACACTAATCATTAAACATTAATCTTTGTTAATCACGTGCAAAGCCGCTCCGTAGGCGCCCATAAGCTCGGGCACATCGGTAAACGACACGTTGCAGCCGGTTTGCAGTTCAAGTGCGCGGACAATCGAGTGGTTGCGGAACGTTCCGCCCTGAACCACAATATTGTCGCCAAGCTCTTTTATATTTTTGAGTTTCAGCACTTTGAACAAACAATTCTTTACCACCGAATAGCTGAAACCTGCGGCAATATCCTCAATGCCTGAGCCTTCGCGCATCGCCTGTTTCACCTTCGAGTTCATAAACACAGTGCAGCGTGTGCCAAGGTCGCACGGGTGCTGCGCCATGCACGACAGCCGCGCAAAATCGTCGACCTTATAACCAAGCATATTGGCGAAAGTCTCGATAAACGAACCGCAGCCCGACGAGCACGCCTCATTAATCTCGATGCGGCGGATGGTGCCGTTCTCAACAAAAATGGCTTTCATGTCCTGGCCGCCAATGTCGAGCACAAACGACAAATCGGGGTCGACATATTTGGCAGCCACAAAATGCGCCATTGTCTCCACAATGCCATCGTCGAGGTTGAAGGCCGTGCGCAACAGATTCTCGCCATAACCGGTGGCGCAACTGCCGGCAATTATAATATTGTCGGGATTCGGAACGCTCTCGCGCATACGCGCCAGGCCATCGGCAAAGGTTTTGAAACTATCGCCTTTATTACGCTGATAATCAGTGTAAACAATTTCGGCTTTCTCGTTCACAAGAACAATCTTGGTGGTGGTGCTGCCCGAGTCGATGCCAAGGAAATAGCGTGTCGGCTTGTCAGTAACAAACTGGCCGCGCGGCACAAACTTGTTGGCTTTGCGGGCTATCCACTCGTTGTATTCGGCCTCAGAGTTGAACAATGCCGGCAGCCGCGACGAGAAATCGATTGGCGTATCGTCGACCGCATAACGCAGAATGTACATAATCTCCGATAGGCGGATTGTGCGTTTGCTCTGTGTTTCAGACAGTAACGCGCAACCAAAGGCTGGTATTATCTGCGCCTTATCGGGCAGGATGCAGTCTTGCTCGGTGATGCCCAAAACGCGGATGAAATGTTTTTTCAGCTCGGGCAGAAAGGCGAACGGACCGCCGCAGAAAAAGACGCTCGGCTCAATATCCATGCCGCGTGCCAGCGACGCCACAACCTGCATGGCCACGGCGTTGAAAACCGATGCGGCAATGTCGTTTCGGCTCACGTTACGGCTTATAAGATTCTGAATATCAGTCTTTGAGAACACTCCGCACCGCGAAGCTATCGGGTATATTGTCTCCGATTTTTCGGCCAAGGCGTTCAGCTCGTTTGTCTCAACGCCAAGCAACGTGGCCGTCTGGTCGATGAAAGCGCCCGTGCCGCCGGCGCAGCTACCATTCATGCGGATGTCGGGGATTTTTCCCTCCTCAAAAAATATCATTTTGCTGTCCTCGCCGCCCATATCGACAAAAGTGTGGACGTTGGGATAGCGCTGTTTTATGGTTTCGGCGGCAGCCACTACCTCCTGGACAAACCCGAAGTTGAGCCGTTCGGCATAGCCCATGCCCACCGAACCGGTCAGCACCACATCGAGCCAGCAATCGCCAAACTTGTTGAACAGCTTGGTGGCGACCAGATTGGCCGTCTGTTTAATGGCCGCATTATGTCGCTGATAATCAGCAAAAACAATTTCGCCATTGGAGTCAAGCACAACAACTTTCAGCGTTGTTGAGCCAATATCGACTCCAACATTGTAACGAGTACTCTCTTTCATTATATAATTGTGCTATTTAATTGACGTGTTTAATAAACGTATTTAATAGACCTATTAAACGCGGCACAAAGAAAATGAAAGTTTTAATACTGTGAAATTATTTTGTCAGAAAAGGCTTAAACAGCGAAGCCCCACGATAGTTATCGTAAGGCTTCGCTATATAACAGTTTCAATATTTACGTTTAAGTTTTCGGTTTACGGTCGTTCTCAAAACCTTATACCCACAAGCACCATATCGTCGGTTTGAGAGTGCGGACCGTACTCATTTGGTGTGGCGCTCCAAGTGTCGATAGTGTTTTCGATGATTTCAAATTGCTCATTGAACGGTTTCTGAGACATTCCGGCAATCATGTCGCGCAACCGGCGGGCAGTGAATTTCTGCGTTTGGGCGCCGCCAAATTGGTCGGTAATGCCGTCGGAATACATATAGATGACATCGCCTTGTTTTATTTCCAACCTGTTGTTTGTGAAAGGTTTATCGGTTGGCAGATATGTGCTTATCGGAATACGGTCGGCATCATATTGAGTGATTTCGCCGTTGCGGACAAACAAAAGCGGACGGAATGCGCCAGCATACTGCAAAACATTGGTTTCAGTATCGAAGATGCAGAAAGCCATGTCCATGCCGTCTTTATTGGTATAGTCGTCAGAATTCTGACGAAGCGACGCACGCAACGTATCGCGCACCGTATCAAGCATATAAGCCGCTGTGAAATTTGGCGACTGTGGGTCGAGTGCGGCAAACTTGTCGTTCAAGATTGACAGGCCAAGCATACTCATAAATGCGCCCGGCACACCATGACCGGTGCAATCGACCACGGCAACTGCCTTATAACGACCAACTTGGGCAACCCAGTAAAAATCGCCGCTGACAATGTCGCGCGGACGGAAAAAGACCATGCTGTCGGGGAAAATGCTGCGAACAACCTCAACGCTCGGCATCGCAACTTCCTGAATATGACGCGCATAAAGTATGCTCGACGTGATGTCGTGATTAGCTCGGCTTATCGTCTTCGACTGTTCAAGAATGCGCTCTTGATTAGCCGACAGTTCCTCGTTAAGTTGTTTGCGCTTCTGGCTGTTACGATGAATGATTGTAGCGAAGAACACTGTTATAAGGAATGCGAAGAGGAAGAAAACCATCATCATACGCTGTCTGGCTTCAAGCTCTTTATGCACCAGCTCGCGCTCAAACTCCTCACGGTCGCGCTGACGCAACTTCCAATCGAACTCAGTCTGCATCTGCGCCTGCGTAATCTTCACCTGAGTGCTGTGGACATTCCGCTGCTCGTAGGTATTATAAAGTTGCTGTGAATGTTCAAAGGCCTTTTTATAATCGCCAAGTTTCTGATAATAATCGACATAGCACTCGTTCACATCAATTGAATACTCTTCAACATCATCAACCGATTTTAGAATTTGCTGTTCGGTTTCGCGGATAAGCTTGATAGTCTCCGGCATTCTGTTTCTGGCAATCAGATACTTGACTTTTATAAAGCTAAGCTGAAAGTCTGAAAAGCCATATCCCTGTTCACGCCCCAAACGGAACCCTTCGTCGAAGTAATACTGGCAAGAATCAAGCATCAGGCTCTTTGCGCGGCAATCGGGATGCAAGGCTTTTTGCAGATAAACATTGCTCAGTTTTGGCAACAACTGCATCAAATACACGAAATCGGAATTGCCATTATGCATGATAATCTCGTGAGACTTGCGCAGAAAAACACAAGCTGTATCAAGATATTTGTAATTGTCGAAATTCTCATATTTATACTGCCGCAGATACAAGTTTCCGAGCATCATATTGCCGCTGGCGACACGACTGGTATCGTTACATGACGTACTTATCTCAATAGCTTTGTTAAAATATTCTTTTGCGCTGGCAAACATATAGTTATCGACACTGATTCCGCCTAAATAACCCAAAATAACACAAACCATCGATGAGTCTTCAAGCTCATAGAACATATCCAAGCTAAGTTTATAATAATCAATGGCTTGGGCTCCATCGTTCATGGCTGAAAGCGTAGTGGCGATATACATATAAATTGAAGCGATATCGGTCTTGTTACCCAACTTACGATAAATATCAAGTGCCTGAGTATTATACATATAGGCCGCCACAAAATCATGAGTGCAATACTCCGCCCAGGCAATAAACGTGTAGGCTTGAGCCTGCATTCTCTTATTGTCGAGTTGTGTGGCAAGGTCCAACATCATGTGAGCATACTTGCCAACCGTATCGGTATTGTTCGAGTTAAACCCAATATAGTAAAGCGCATTTAGCTTATTGGTGTCATCGGGCATTGTGGAAACTGTTGACAGAAGACTGTCCAATTTGCTTGCAGAATCTTGTCCGAAAACAAGTATTGGTGCGACGCTCAGCACCACACCAACCATTATTTTTTGTATAGCTTTCATATCGATTTTTTTAACATTTGAAATTCTGCATTTTTTTTGAAACCACGATGCGTTTTTGCAAAAATTTTTTAAACGAAAAAAGCCGATTCAGAAATCTGAACCGGCCTTCCCATTAAACACTTAAAACCTTAAACCTTACTTCGATTGGTATGCGTCTTGCAGCGCCTTAAACGCTGTTTCGACCTCGGCTTTGGTCAAGCCTTTGTAATCTTTTGTGACATCGGCAATTATGGTTTTGCCATTGAGCGTATAGCCTCCCTCCGACTTCAATGTCTCGTAAACCAGTTTGGCATACTGCTCGCTCGAATATTCCATTACACATGTGCAATTTGAGCATTTATCGTTGACAAACTCGGCTTCATAAACCTCGGTGTATTTTTCTACTTCATTTTTAAGAGTCAAAGTGACTTTATTGCCAACAGTCTGAATATTACCATCTATTCCGTTATGTCCCGGATTATCCTGCTCCTCTTCCTCCTCTACATTTGTAGCATCAAATTTGGTGATTGTGCCAGTGTAGCTGAATGGTTGAACCGGTGTGTTTATACTATACACATAATCAGTTATTTCGACAGAATTAGTGCCAACCAGAATAGAGCCAAAGCCTGAAAAATCTAACGACGATGGTTTGTTGCCTTTGAAACTGATAGCCACATTACCTATAGTGTCGGCTGGCAAAGCCTCAAGCGATTCAATCTTACCGCTTACAACAAAGCTCAATGTCAACACGTTAGGTTTGCGCTCTTTCTTATTGAAATCGTAGTTGGCGAACCATAAGGTTACAAGAGTAGAGTCGCCGCCCTCAACGGCTGCCAAGTTATAGTAAGCATGATTTGTCTTAAATACTCTCGCGCCATCACCAATACCGACAACCACCGAGTTCTTGGTATCGACAACCACCGGCTGCTGGTTTTGTGTGGTGTCAGGCTCTGTTCCGCCTTGGAACATTCCTGAGTAATCTTGCTTGCTAAGGAATTCGTACATAGCGACAACCATTGCGTATGACATTTCGTCAAGCACTTCTTTGTACCATACGCACTCTATTTTTGTGCCGTTCAATGTCGCTTTATAATCGGTCGAATCAAGACCTTCGTAAATATCCTTTGCCAAATCGGCATTGCTGCAGTTGACGATGATAGTTCCTGAAACAATCGGATAGTCGCTCTTATCGGCCGAAGGCTCAACCTCTGGCTTTTCAACCACAGTGCTGTCGGAAGCTGTAGAATCGGCAACAACCTCAAGCTCATCGCCGGCGTTGTCGGTCGTTTCGGGTGCAACAGGCTCATATTTAAAACTGTAGGCATACTCAATTGACGCATCCTCGGGAAGCACAAATGTTATTTTCTGCTTAAACGACAGTTCGTTATCATCGTCGTTCAAAGTGCTGAACGCAACCGAATATTTAAGGCTATCGCCTTCCTCGTACCATTTTTCCTCACCATACGAGACATTGTTGTCATCACCGCCGTCGTCGCCTTTGCACGATGCGAAATTCAAAGCCACTGCAACCGCACCGGCCATCAGAAACATACTGTTGAAAATTCTTTTCATAGTCGTAATATTTAACAACCAACAAAGATAGCCACATTGATGAAAAAACGGAAGAATTATGGTAAACACTCACAATTCTTCCGTAAGATTAGAAAACCAAAAGGTTGTTTTTTTTACAATCAGTAAGCATAATAAGTTCTTATAGCATAACGCACAACTGTATCATAAATAGGATTATTTACATATTCTGCTATAGAATCAGGATTAAACTCCACTTTTGCCCATAATAGTTCCTCAATATCATTTTTCAAATACACATCACGGCTAAATATGGAATCATTTCTACTATAATCGTAATCACCATATTTGTTATACATCATTGATTCATTTACTTCGCCATTCTGAACACATTCATTATAAAGTTTGTCTAATTCAAAAAAGAATTTATCATAAGAAGAAAAGATAGTATCGTATTTCGAATAATACAAAGAATGAATTATCGGGGAACACTCTCCGTATCCAGTAAAACAGCAAGAATATGCCTTTAGTTGCTCACTACCACTCTTTTTAAATTTATGGCCATCATCATTACCCCAATCGCCAGAAGATAGTATCTCGCATGAGGAAAAACACAGAGTAATAAATATAATAAAAAAATGATATTTCACTGCTGCACAACTAAAATAACTTTCCAAGGAACAAATCACAATTTACAGTATTTGGAACAATTCAATAACATCTCTTTTTTTAACATTTTTCAATTCGACTACAGTAGAATACTGTTTAGTATTATTCCAAGCATCTTTCAAAATTAATTCCACTCTAATATTTTTCAAACTGCTTATTTTATAATTAAAATTGATACAATTTGATTGTTCTTTACCGGCTTCTATAGACAGATAAATATTAATTTGATTAGTTGTTGTTTCTATACCTTGTTCACCAACTTGAATAGTATAATATATTTTTATCAAAGCTGATATATTTCCTATTGTTTCAAATTTAGTTTTGCCTTTGTTTTTTATTCTATAATACACTTTTGAGCCACTTCTTACTGCAAACAAATCCAATGAACAAGGATTTTCATTCAAATTAATATCAGTACCGGTTAAGACGCTTTGAGGTGCAAAGAAGAACATTTTATGAATGCGGGAATAACCACTTCCTTTTATAATATCGGATAAATTGTACCAATACCAATCCCCCACAAAAATAGTTTTATTGCCATTAGAGTCTAACACATAGTTTTCGTTTTTATCTTTTTCAAAATAACCACCATCTCTATCGACACCCAATCCCCACCCCCAATTAATATGAAATTCAGATGCAACCAAAAAAGATTTATCATCGTTTAATGAATGTTTTTCCTTTAATCGCCAACCATCTACAATTGCAAAATGCCCGTCAACTCTACTACTTTTTTGAAGCCAAACAATTACAGGCATCCTATTAAGGACGATTGCTTCATATAAAAATTTTGCCGATTCCTCTTCATTGCGATTATGAACACTACTTCTCATCTTTTTTAAAATTTTAGACATCGCACTTTCTTTAGGAATAGCAGAACTTCCTATTGGTGTACTAATTTTACCATAAGTGTAATTAGAACTTATTTTTTTCATATACGATTTCAAATCTTCAAATTCGCCATCATATTTATACGTATAAGTTTTGTCATCAGTATAATTATACACAAGATAATCTTGCATTTTCGCAACCATAGGAAATTCATTTTTAACTTCAGGATAATCTCTCCAATAATACAATAATTGTCCAAGCGCAGTAACAGCACACCCCGCAGCATTCTTTCCATTAAAATCCTTATTATGTATCCAATGTAAAACACCTTCTATTCCGCCCCAAACAAATGGTTTGGATAAGGCTATACCGAGCCCCAAATCAAAATTAATTCTTTTTCTAAATGCATTATATGGCCATTTCTGTGACCATGAACTTGTCATAAAAACTTTTTCGTTTGCTATTTTTTCCTTTTTTCTATAAAAATCTCCTTTAACTGTATTAGAGAAACAATCCGCCTTGTTTAAACTGATGTAATTTCTTAGTTTCATTTTATTTAGTTTTTAGATTCCACTTCGGACTGATTCGACTATTAATTACCCACATCGAAACGCTCGTTAAAAATATCATTTTTTAAGTTTGACGCACTTTTTTTTCGTTTTTTCTTTTTCAAGTAGTTGGGGCATCAGCATGCTTGGGTGTCACAACGGCCTTTAATGGGAAAATGCATCTTTCATGAAGTCAAAGAATCCTAACAAACACCATTGATGAAAAAAACGGAAGAATTATGGTAAACACTCACAATTCTTCCGTAAGATTAGGGAACTAAAAGGTTGTAATTATTACAAAACAGAAAAGCAAAAATGTAACACTATGACTTGTGTTGCTATTTTACTTCAATTAACCATTTTCCTTTTTTTCTATTCTTATACGGATATATAATTAAATCATCAGCCGTTGTCATTCCACACACTCCAAGTGTATAACAACCAATTATTAAAGGAGAATCAACAATTGAGGTGCTGATTAAAACCAGTGCCATTGCAGCACCCGTCAAAACATAGTATCCTCCACGCACAAATGGATTAAATCTATTGATAGCTTGTATATTATAGATTTGTACAGTATCATTCTTGCCCCAAAAACCTGATTTAACCACAATGATGCTATCATTATATGACATCAATTTTCCTGTTTTATAATCACTATTTTTCCCGTGCAAAATAAAAGCATAAAGCCCATTAAAATGTCGGGCGGTTTCAAACACCACCTTAATTCTGTCGTTCGCGTTTATTTCTATTTGCTTACTGTTATAGACGTTT